>CAITSH010000040.1 GCA_903895005.1 uncultured Pseudomonadota bacterium | reverse complement strand
CGACGATGATGCGCGACAGGATGTCGCGGCCCAGGTGGTCGGTGCCGAACCAGTGCGCCGCAGAGGGCGGTTGCATGGCGATGGCGGTGTTGCTGGCAAGCGGATCAAATGGCGCGATCGATGGCCCGATGAGAGCCATGATTGCAAAGGCGAAAAACAGCGCGAAGGCGAAGGCGGTGACGGGATTTTCACCGAGCACGTATTTGACGTGTTTTAGGGTGCCCATGCTGCCGGTGGCGCTCATGCTTCCAATCCAACACGCGGGTCGATCACACCGTAGAGGATGTCGATCGACAGGTTTAGCAGGACATAGAGCAGCGCCATGGCAAGCACAAAGCCCTGCACCGGCGCGTAATCGGAGGACACCAGCGCCTCGATGGCATAGGAGCCTATGCCCGGCCACGCAAAGACCTTCTCCACCAGCACATTGGAGCCGAGCAGGAAGGAGAACACCATGCCCATGGTGGTGACCACCGGCAGCAGCGCGTTGCGAAAGGCGTAGGTGAACAGCACCGTAGTGCCCGATAGTCCGCTCGCGCGCGCGGTGCGCACGAAGTCAGAGGACAGCACGCCGAGCATGGAGGCGCGCGTCATGCGCGCGAGGGGCGCCATCACGAACAGGCCCAGGGTGACCGCCGGCAGTATCAGCTGCTTGGCTGCGCCAAAAAACAGTTCGAAGTCGCCGTCTAGCAGGCTGTCGACGAGGTAAAAGCCGGTGACGGTCGGCGGCGCGGTGAAGGTCGGGTCGAGGCGCCCTATCGGTGAGGGGGCGACGCCGAGTTTGAAGTAAAAAATATAGGCGAGCAGCAGGCCGGTGAAAAAAGTCGGCAGCGACACGCCGGCGGTGGCGATCACGCGGCACAGATGGTCTATCCAGGAGCCGGGCCGGGTTGCCGCAAGAATGCCCAGCGGAATCGCGACCACCGCCGCGAACAACAGCCCGGCCAGTGTCAGCTCGAGTGACGCCGGGAGGCGCGTCACCAACTCGGTCACCACCGGCTGGCCGGTGGAGAGCGAGTTGCCGAGCTTGCCCTGGCCGAGGTCGCGCACATAGTGTCCGAACTGCACGATCATGCTCTGGTCCAGGCCAAGCGATTTGCGGACCTCCTCGATCGCCTCCTTGGTCGCCGCGGGCCCAGCGAAAAACGCCGCCGGATCGCCCGGCAGCGCCCGCGTCAACAGGAAGGTGACGATGACCACGCCGATGATGTTCGGAATGGCACCGGCGAGGCGGCTGAGAATGAGCTTGAGCATGACAGTGGCCCGGGCGTGTCAGGCTTGAATCAGGCCTTGGACAGGTTGCGGTAGTCGGGCTGCAGATGGAACCAGTAGCGGTAGCCCTGTATCGATTTTTGCATTGCCACATCCATGTTGGGCTGTCCGAGCGGCACACGCGGGATGTCGGCAAAGGCCATGTCGATGAAGCCTTTCACCTCGGCCTCGTATTTTTTCTTGTCGGTTTCGAAGCGTGCGGCCTCGATCAGCTTGTCCATCTCGGTGTTCTTGTAGGACATGGTGTTGAAGACCGCATCCTGCGAGTGGTAGCACCAGAAGAAAAAATACTCCGGGTAATTGAGCCAGCCGCCGAAGCGGTTGAGGATCAGCGGCATGTCCTTCTTGAGCAGCGCGGCGCGCCAGTTGGCGCCCGGGATCTTGTTGATGGTCACCTTGATGCCTATCTGTGCCAGCGATTCCTGGATCAGCAGGCAGGCGGGCTCGGAGACGGTAGCGCCACCCAGATCGAAGGAAAGGGTGGTTTCGAAGCCCGCTTCCATGCCCGCTTCCTTCATCAGGGCCTTGGCCTTGTCGATGTTGACGTTGTACCCGTGCGGGATGGGCCATTCGGCCTTGGCCGCCTTGGCGGGGCCGCCCCACATCTTGGTCGAGCGTTTGTAAAAGGCCGAATCCATGATCTTGTCGTAGGGCACGGCATAGGCCACGGCCTGGCGCACCTTGGGATTGGCAAAGGGGCCGGTGGCCGCGTTCATGCCGAGGTACCACAGCGCGTTTTCGATCGGGGTGCTGACCACCTTGACGTTGCCCTTTTCCTGGGACATCTCGAGGAAGTCCTTGGGCGGCATTTCATAGGTCATGTCGATGTCGCCCTTTTCCAGCAGCGCGCGGCGGTTGCCCGCGGACGGGATTTCGCGCTGCACAATGCGCTTGAGCTTGGGGATCGCGCCGCTCTTCCAGTCGTCGTAACGGGCGTAGATGATTTCCTGGCCGGGCTTCCAGGACTCGACCTTGTAGGCGCCGCCACCGGCTTCATTGGTCTTGGTCCAGTCAAGGCCCCAGGGATCTTTTTCGGTGACGTGCTTTTTCACCAGTTCTGAGTTGTAAATGCACGGCACCGGTACGGCGAGGTCGACCATGGCGAGCTTGTCCTTGCGGATGAAGTCGACCTTGAAGGTGTAGTCGTCGATGACTGAGAACTGCTCGGGTTTTTCGATGGAACCGGCTTTCATCTGGAAGGTCGGGAATCCCCCCACGGTGACCATGCGGTCAAAGGACCACTTGACGTCTTTGGCGGTTACGGGCGTGCCGTCGTGGAACTTGGCGTTCTTGCGCAGCTTGAAGGTGACCGACATGCCGTCCTTGGCAATGGCCCAGGACTCGGCGAGTTCCGGTTCGAGCTTGGTGTAATCGTAGGTGAGCTGGCCGTTCGGCAGCTTCTTGGTGCCGAAGGTCATCAGGCGGTCGTAACAGATCCAGGACACGCCGTAGGCCGGGCGGTTGGCGCCGACTGTGTGGATGTCGAGCGAGTTGGGGCCCGTTTCGTTGGCAACGATCAGCAATTCCTTGCGCCGATCACTTTGCGCCAGTGCCTCTAGCGGGATCATGGTGGTGCCGGCAAACGAAGCCGCGACGGCGGCGGTGGACTGCAAGAATTCACGACGTTTCATGGTGTCTCCTGGTTAATTCAAAAAATACGGGCAGTGCGGTTAACGAATCACTTCAGTCGGCCTTCGCGCCGGTGATGCGCAGGATCTCGGCCCACTGGGCGGAATTCTTTTTTACGGTCTGGGCGAGGTCTCATGCGCGCGCCGCCCCGAGGCCGTTGCCTTCAGCCTCCTTCAGGCTGGCGAGATAGTTGCGCCAGCCGCCGAATTCGCTGATGTCGCGCGCGCTTGCAAGAACGTGGTTCTCGCAGACAAAGCCCTTCACTTCGCTGCCGTCCTCAAGGGTGAGTGTGCCGATGCCAAGTGGCGCCGGGATGCCGGCGACAAAGCCGCCGAATTTCGACTCGGCCATTTCCCATACTTCGACCTCGATCGCGGTGCCGTCTGTCGCGCTAGCCGGGGTGCGCACCATGCCGGGCTTGGGCGGCGTGCTGTCCGGTAGCGCGAACAGCCGGTAGGCCGGTGCGGTGCGGCAGCGCTTGAGTAATCGCGCGTCGCGGCTGGTGAGCTGGTGATTGAGGGGCAGGCCGGACAGGTGCGCGCCGACCACCGCGACCTGTACGGTCGCGCTTTGTGCAGGCGATGGTGCCGCAGCCGGAATGGCGTGACCGTCGCGGCCCATGGTGAGGCTCGTCGCCACATGAAAGCGGTGACCGAGCGCAAGCAGCGCGTGATCGGTGCATGCCGGCGCGATGAGGGTGATGCCAAAGGGCAGTCCGTCAGCGCGCATGCCCGAGGGCAGGGCGAGCGCGGCAAGATCGAGCAGGTTGACGAAATTGGTATAGGTGCCAAGACGCGCGTTGAGGCGGATCGGGTCGGCTTCGAGCGCCGCGATCGTGTAAATGGTCGGTGCGCTGGGCACGGCGAGCACGTCGATGTCTCGCCACACCGGTTCGGTCATGCGGCGCAGACGCGCCACTTCATAGCTTGCCTCAAAGCTGTCGGTCGCCGAGAAGGACGCCGCCTTGCCGATGATGGTGTTGATGACCGGCAGGAGCGCCTCCGGCTGTGTGTCGAAGAACGTGCGAATGGCGGCATGGCGTTCGGCCACCCAGGGGCCGTCGTACAAGAGCTGCGCGACGGCGTAAAACGGTTTCATGTCGACTGGGACCGGCGTTCCACCCAGGCTGCGCAGCCTGGCGGCGGCCTCGTCAAACAGTTTTGCCGCCTGCGTGTCGCCAAAGAATTCAATGCTGGCTTCGTCGGGTACGCCGAAACGAAACGAGGCGCTGGGCAGTCCCACCGGGTCGCGGTCGCGGCGCACAAACGCGTCGGCCGGATCGTCTGCGTTGGCTATGTCGAACACGGTGGCGGCGTCGGCGCAATTGAGCGCAAACACCGATACGCAATCGAGCGAGCGGCAGGCGGGCAGCACACCGGTCGTGGAGAGCAGCCCGCGCGTGGGTTTGAGCCCGACGAGGTTGTTGAAGGCGGCGGGCACGCGGCCCGAACCCGCGGTGTCGGTACCCAGCGAGAAACTCACCTGCGCCAGCGCAACCGAAACGGCCGAGCCGGAGCTCGAGCCGCCCGAAACATAGCGGCGGTCAAACGCGTTTTGCACCGCGCCCCATGGGGAACGCACGCCGACGAGTCCGGTGGCGAACTGATCGAGGTTAGTTTTGCCGATGAGGATGGCTCCGGCGGCGAGCAGGCGCGCGACAACGGGGGCGGTTGCTTCGGCGATGTTGGTGAATGCGCGGCATCCGGCCGTCGTGGGCAGGCCGGCCACGTCGATGTTGTCCTTGACCGCGAAGGGAACGCCGTACAGCGGCAGCTCGCCCATGCGCGCGTGATCCTTGGCCAGCGCCTCGGCGCGGGCCAGTACGGCTTCCAGCGGCAGCAGGTGGATCCAGATCGGGTTGTCCGGATGCCCGGCGATGCGCCTGTAGAGCGTGCGGATCAGATCCGCGGGCAGCAAAGCGCCCGAAGCGA
Source organism: uncultured Pseudomonadota bacterium (assembly GCA_903895005.1). The sequence goes on along the minus strand of CAITSH010000040.1, from coordinate 7,964 downwards.
AGGCGTTGCGAATGGACGCCAGATCGAGGCTGATGTCCGCGGGCGGATGGTCGGGATGGGGTGTGGAGGGCATATTGGGTATTGCGCTTCGTGATGCTCGATGCGGTTTTTTCGTGTTGTGCTGACGGAGTCCGGAATCTGGTATCCAAGTTGGCATACTCCATGCAGCAAGGGATATGCCACGCGCTGAAAATCGCCGTGAGAACCGCGCCAAGCCGCTGATTCGGCTCACAAGGTGTGCGGAAAACGTGAAATGGCCGCCGTTGCACGAGGCGCACCCGACCGGTGCGGCAGGTGCGCCGCCGGCACAAGTGCAGTGCCAAAGGACGTATGAAAAAAGTAAAATCACGACAGCCTGCAAAAGCCAGCCTTGCTGAATCTGTGCTGGCGGCGATCAAGGATGATTTGTTTAACTTCAGGCTGATGCCGGGGCAGCGCTTTTCGGAGAACGAACTGGCGCTGCGGCTCGGCGTGTCACGCACACCCATCCGCGAGGCGCTCTACAAGCTCGAGCGCGAGGGTTACATACAGGTGTTGTCGCGCAGCGGCTGGACCGTGCGCCAGTTCAATTTCGAATACTTCGAGAACCTCTACGACGTGCGCACGGTGATCGAACTGGCCGCGGTGCGCCACCTGTGCGAAATGGAAACGGTGCCCTCACTCGAGGTGCTGCGCGATGCGTGGCTGGTGCCGGTCGAGGCGCGGCTGACCGATGCCGTCGCGGTGGGGAAAATGGACGAGCAGTTCCACGAAATCCTTGTCGCCGCCGCGGGGAACCCGGAGATGGCGCGCATATTTCATGATGTCACCGAGCGCATCCGCATCATCCGGCGCCTGGAGTTCACCATGCCGGAACGCATCCGCCAGACCTACAGTGAACACGCGCAAATCCTGCGCGCCATACTCAAGCGCAAGAGCGATTCGGCGACACTGTTGATGCGCTCGCATATCGAGGTGGCCAAGGCCGAGGTGCGCAAGATCACGCTGCATCGCCTGCATACGGTGCACCAGGTGGCGGTCGCGGCCTGACCGGTGGTGACGGCTGGAAACCCTTTCCTGGCGCGGCTTTCCGGGCGGTTGCCTTTTACAGCTTCATCGGCAGGATGATCATCTGCAGGCCCTGCAGGTGCAGGCGCCGTTGCAGGACCAGTGCGGCTTCGTTGTGCAACTGGCGGGTAAACCAGTTGTCGCTGGCGAAGATGAGTTTACTGGTGAAGTAAATGGCGTTGGGGAAGTCCTCGTGGACTTTTTCGCACAGCTTGGTGAAGTCGTCGATCGGGTCCGTACCGAAGGCGAGATAGGATTTCGCCGCCCACCCCTTGCTGTTGCAGAAATTATCGAAGTAGCGCAGCGAGGAGTTGGCCTCGACCTTCATCGCTCCCATTTCTTCGTTCCCGCCGTAAGCCTGCGAGTCCACGGTGCGGGCGTTGATGAAAATGAAATTGAAAAAATGGTCCGGGAACATGCGCTGCACCCAGAGCAGCGCGTGCAGCCCGCCGCCACGGCTTGAGCCAACGAGGAAGACCGCCGTCGGTTTTGCCGGATCCGGCGCAGGCGGCTTGGTGACGCTGCCAAAGGCCACCGATTCGAACGTGGCATCCAGTTCCTTCAGTTGTCGCCGTGTCTTGGCGTAATGATGGCGCACGGCGATGCATACCGCGACGATGGCGGCGATGATTAGCGCTGCGATCCATCCGCCGTCGAGGAATTTCTCAAACAACAGCATCGCCAGGATGCCGGCGCAGACAACAAAACCCGCCGCCGAGAGCAGCAGGCGGCCCAGCCATTTCTTCTGCGTGGCACGGTTGGTCCACCAGAAGGCGCAGAGCCCGAAGAGCGAGATGGCAAAGGTGAGGAACACGCTTAAGCTGTAAAGGATGACCAGAAGCGAGACGCTGCCGCCGGTCCATAACAGGATGCCCAGCGCCGCGACGCCCATTACGACGATGCCGTTCTCGGTGACCAGTCGCGTCGACAGGTAACGGAACTTGTGCGGCACCCAGGAATCGGCCGCCATGTTCGAGAGCACTGCGGGGCCGCCGAGGAAACCGGTGTTTGCCGCGACAAACAACAGGCCGGCTTCGAGCGCGAGTACGATGACGATCGCGGTCTGGTTCATGAGTTCGCTGTCCCAGCCCAGGCTGCGGATGATCTGCCCGAACACGACGGCATTGAGCGTCTGGCCTTCCACCGGACGCGCGTCCCAGAGCAGGTAGAGCAGAATGATGCCACCGGCTGTAAATGCGAGGGACAGGGCCATGTACAGCATGGTGGCCTTGCCGGTCTTGACGCGCGGCTCGGCCAGCACGTTCACGTTGTTGGACACGGCCTCGAGGCCGGTATAGGTTCCGCCGCCCTGTGAATACGCAAGAAGCATCAGCGCCGCCACGTGCGCCCAGCCCAGTTCGCTGGACAGCTTTGTGGTCTCGGCGATGGTGGCCGGAATCAGCGCGGGGATCAGGTCGATGTGGGCGAGCGTGCCGTAAACGATGAGCAGCGCATGGGTGATGATGAATCCGAGGAATATCGGCAGCAGGATGGTAATGACTTCCTTCATGCCGCGCAGGTTGAGACCGGTGAGCAGGATGATGAGCACGACCTCGGTACCCAGCTTGTAGGACTGGAATCCGAGCGGCAGCAGGCTGAACATGGCGTCCACGCCGCTGGCGATGGAAATGGATACGGTGAGCACGTAATCGAGTACCAGCGCCGCACCTGAGATGACCCCGGCGTAAGGCCCCAGCAGCTTGGTGGCGACGCGGTAGCCGCCGCCGCCGGTGGGGAACAACTCGATCACCTGGTTGTAGGCGAGCGCGATTATGAACACGGTGCCGGCGGTGGCAAGCGCGAGGTACAAGCCAAGGTGGGTGTGTTCGCCGAGGGCGCGGAACGCCTCCTCCGGGCCGTAGCAGGACGAGGAAATGCCGTCGGCACCCAGGCCCACCCATGCCAGGAAGGCCACCAGCGCAATGCCGTGGCGTGTTTCCTTGTTCATCGGGTCGAGCGGCGCGCCGAAAAGCTTGTTGCGCAGTGCGGCGAAGCTCATGTTCAGCGCATTCCGATGGAGGATGCGGCCGGGCGTTGCTCGGATGCGGTCATTGCGTCTGCGACGGCGTCACCCAAGGGCGCTGCTGCCCGCGGTGCGTCGCAGGCGTTGAGGGGCCGGTTGGCCTGCGAAAGGCGCCAAGGGGCGCTATCGCGGCGTGCCTCAATGCGCTTGGCCGGAGTGTGCGGTGTGGCGGGGGAGGGGGAGGTCATTTAAGATACGCACAAGCTACGAAAAACACGCAAGTTACGCAAGATACGCGGGTGCGTCGCGAACCTGCGACGTGCGTAATATGCATTCGTAATTATAGGCTTCAGGCGACCCCGTGGGTCGTGTCACATTCAACCGGACTTCATCATGCCCAAGAAAGCCATCCAGACCAACGAAGCCCCCGCCGCAATCGGCACCTACTCGCAGGCCATCCAATGCGGCGAAACGGTGTATTTGTCCGGGCAGATCGCCCTTGATCCGAAAACCATGCAGCTCGCGGAGGGCATCGAGGCGCAGATCCACCAGGTGTTTCGCAATCTTGCAGCCGTGGCGGGGGCGTCGGGCGGCTCATTGGCTGATGCGGTCAAGCTGACCATTTACCTTACCGACCTCGCGCATTTCGCCCGGGTCAACGAGATCATGGCGCAATACATGCAGCAGCCCTATCCGGCGCGCGCGGCGGTTGGTGTGGCATCGCTGCCGCGTGATGCTCTGGTCGAGGCGGACGCGATTCTGGTGATTGCGGCGCCCTGAACAGGGGCTGGTTTGCGCACATTGCCGTCTGACAGAGGCCACATCCCAATGACGAAATCAAAGTGGCTTTAAAAAAATCTGCGAAGCCGTCGGAAAAGGCCGGCACGCCAACCAAGGTGAGCAAGGCGGCCAGGGCTGCTGAGGCGCGTGCTGAAGCGGCGGCAAACACCGCACTGCGCTTTCCAGGGCTCAGCCCTGCTGTCGTCGAAAAACTCGTCAAGCTGGGACTCAACCGCCGTTACGACCTGGTGTTGCACCTGCCGCTTCGCTATGAGGATGAAACGCGGCTGACGCCGATTTCCGAAACCATCGACGGGGTGCCGGCGCAAGTCGAGGGCAATGTCGTCGACAGCACGGTAGCCTTCCGACCGCGCCGCCAGCTGGTGGTCAAGCTGGCCGATTCGAGCGGCGAGATGTGGCTGCGCTTCATGAATTTTTATCCCAACCAGCAAAAGGTGCTTGCGCCTGGCGCACGCGTGCGCGCCTTTGGCGAAACCCGCAGCGGATTTTTTGGCGGTGAAATGATTCATCCGCGCTTTCGCGTGGTTCGCCCCGGCGCGGCGCTTTCGGATGCACTGACCCCGGTGTATCCGACCACCGCCGGTCTTGGACAGATAACGCTGCGCAAACTGATTGTTGATCAACTCGCACGTAGCGACCTTTCCGATTCGCTGCCCGAAGAAATGACTTCGGTGCTGGACCTGCCTTCTTTCGCCGAGGCGATCAAGCTACTGCACCACCCGCAGCCGGGCATGGCGCCCGAGGGACTGTCGGCGCGCAATCACCGCGCCTGGCGTCGCATGAAGTTCGATGAGTTGCTGGCGCAGCAGATTTCCATGCGCCTGCACTATCGCGAGCGGCGCGCCCGCAGCGCACCGCGCCTGGCGCAGCCGGGGCGGCTCACCGGCGGCCTGCAACAGGGGCTGCCGTTCAAGCTTACCGCCGCGCAACTGCGTTGCTGGGCCGAGATCGAGCACGACCTGGCGGAACCGCACCCGATGAACCGCCTGTTGCAAGGCGATGTGGGCAGCGGCAAAACCGTCGTTGCGGCGCTCGCGGCGCTGCGCGCCGTCGAGTCGGGTTGGCAGGCGGCGGTGATGGCGCCTACGGAAATACTCGCCGAGCAGCACTACCGCAAGTTTTCGGAGTGGCTTGCTCTGCTTGGGGTACCGGTGACCTGGCTGACCGGCAGCCTGAAAAAGAAGGAACGCGAAGCTGCGTCCGCGGCGATATCTTCGGGTGAGGCGGCCGTTGCGGTGGGTACGCACGCGCTCTTCCAGGATCATGTCGAATTCGACCGGCTCGGACTCGCCATCGTTGACGAGCAGCACCGCTTCGGCGTGGCCCAGCGCCTGGCTTTGCGCAAAAAAGGCCGTGCCACACCGGGGGGATTGTGGCCGCATCAGTTGATGATGAGCGCTACGCCCATTCCGCGAACCCTGTCGATGAGTTATTACGCAGACCTTGATGTATCGGTGATCGACGAACTGCCCCCGGGCCGCCGGCCGGTCATTACCAAGCTCATCGCCGATGCGCGCCGCGATGAGGTGCTCGCGCGCGTGCGCGAGGCCTGCGAGGGCGGACGCCAGGCCTACTGGGTGTGTCCGCTGATCGAAGAGTCCGAGTCGCTGCAGTTGCAGACGGCCATCGATACCCATATTGCGCTGACCGCGGACCTGCCCAACTTGCGCGTGGGTCTGGTGCACGGGCGCATGCCGCCCGCGGAAAAGGCCGCCGTGATGGCCGAGTTTGTCGCCGGGGCGGTACACCTTCTGGTTGCAACAACGGTGATCGAGGTCGGCGTTGACGTGCCAAATGCCTCGCTGATGGTGATCGAGCACGCCGAGCGCTTCGGCTTGTCGCAGCTGCACCAGCTGCGCGGCCGTGTCGGGCGCGGCGCGCATGAGAGTGCCTGCATCCTGCTCTACCAAAGCCCGCTTTCGGAAGGGGCGAGGGCGCGGCTGAAGGTGATTTTCGAGAGCAGCGACGGTTTTGTCATCGCGCAACGCGACCTGGAACTGCGCGGTCCTGGCGAGGTCCTGGGTTCGCGGCAAAGCGGTGTGCCCATGTTGCGCTTCGCCGACCTTGAAACCGACGGTGACCTGCTCGAGGCGGCGCGCGAGGCGGCGGACCGCCTGTTGCGCGACGACCCCGAGCGCGCTGCCGCCCATCTGGAGCGCTGGCTGGGTGGCCGGCACGACTACCTCAAGGCTTGAACCAAGGTTTGAATATTGGGGCGGCATCGACCGCACGCTGCTCGGTTATGATTCCCCCTCCCCGCGTGCTCCCGCGCACGCCCCGCGGCACTAGTGCATGAAACTCAGCGAACGCCTGACCGAATATGAACGCCTGATGCGGCTGGACAAGCCCATCGGCACGCTGCTGCTGCTGTGGCCCACGCTTTGGGCCATCTGGATCAGTTCCAGCGGCTGGCCGGACTGGAGCGTGGTGCTGATTTTTTCCGTCGGTACCCTGTTGATGCGCTCGGCAGGTTGCGTCTGGAACGACACGGTCGATGTGGCGTTCGACCGCCATGTCAAGCGCACGCGCGACCGGCCGCTTGCCGCAGGCACGGTCACGCGCAAGGAGGCGCTGCTGTTGGCGCTGGTCCTGGCGCTGACCGCCTTCTCGCTGGTCCTGTTCCTGAACCGGCTGACCATCATGCTGTCGTTCTGCGCGCTGTTCGTGGCGATGACCTACCCGTACACCAAGCGTTTTTTTGCCGTGCCGCAGGCTTATCTCGGCGTCGCTTTTGGCTTTGGCATTCCGATGGCCTTTGCCGCCCAGTACGGCATGGTGTCCTGGCTCGCCTGGGTGCTGCTCGCGGCCAACATCCTGTGGGCGATCGCCTACGACACCGAATACGCCATGGTTGATCGCGACGATGACCTTAAAATCGGCATCCGCACCTCGGCTGTCACCTTCGGGCGCCACGATGTGCTGGCGGTGATGCTGTGCTATGCCGGCATGTTGGGCATACTCGCCTGGATCGGCTGGCGCCTGAACCTGAACCTGTTTTATTACGCCGGGCTCGCGGTCGCCGCGGCGATGGCTGTGTATCACTACTTTCTCATTCGCAGGCGAGAACGCGAGGGCTGTTTCAAGGCTTTCCTGCACAATAACTGGCTGGGCGCGGCGGTGTTTGCCGGCATAGTGCTCAACTACGAAGGCCGCAACTGGATTTCACTTTAACGAACGAAGAAGGCAGGCAATGGATCTGAAACTTAAGGGTAAGGTGGTACTGATTACAGGCGGCAGCAAGGGCATCGGGCTGGCGTGTGCGCGCGGGTTTGCGCAAGAGGGGGCATTGGTAGCGATTGTCGGGCGCAACGCCGCCACGCTCGCAGAAGCGAAGGCCGAACTCGCCGCGGAGGGGCACACGGTGTTCACGCATGCGGCCGACCTGGTTGATCCGGCTTCGTCCGAGCCCATGGTCGCGGCGGTTGAGGCTGCACTGGGCCCGGTCGATATCCTGGTTAATTCGGCCGGTGCTGCGGTGCGCACCGCGCCTGCGGAACTTACCGCCGCTGCTTTTCATGCCGCGATGGATGCCAAGTACTTCACCTATGTGCACGCCATGCAGGCGGTGCTCGCGGGCATGATCGCGCGCCGCCGCGGCAACATCGTCAATATCGCAGGCACCGGCGGCAAGGTGCCGAACCCTATCCATCTGCCGGGCAGCGCGGCCAACGCGTCGCTGATGAACGTTTCGGCGGGGCTTGCCACCACCTGGGGGGGCAAGGGCATCCGTGTCAATGCTATCAACCCGGGCTCTACCTTCACCGGCCGCGTGCAGGGCGCGCTTGAGGCGCAGTCGAAAATGACCGGAAAGCCCACCGATGAATTGCTCAAGGCGAGCGAGGCGCGCATTCCGCTGGGGCGCTATGCCAAGCCCGAGGAGGTTGCCGATGTCACGCTGTTCCTCGCCTCGGAGCGCGCCAGTTACGTTACCGGCGTGATCCTCACCATGGATGGCGGCGTCAATCCCATGGTGGTGTGACCGTTGCGCGAGCCCTGATTTTTTTGCGGCGATGTGCGAATTAAACTTCGAAGTGCAACATCCGGGCATTAGAGGAAGGTGAGATGCCCCGGGGTGTACCTTTCTGTTTGCGAAGACGGATAGGAGCATCCCATGCGCTACAAGCATCTCACCTTTGAGCAACGCTATCACATT
>CAITSH010000039.1 GCA_903895005.1 uncultured Pseudomonadota bacterium | reverse complement strand
CGACGATCTTGCACGCTGCGAGGTGCTTGTCCGGAGCTTCGTGGTAGAAATTTATGCGCGTCATGGGGGAAGCCAAGGCATTCGTGACGACGGAGAAGCCTTGCCGTGGCGTGACAAAATCGAGGGGCGTCGTTCCGTCGCCCGCGAATAGCCCCAGCCGCACCCCCGGTCGTTCACCCTTTGAGTCTTCCCGCGCGCTTCATCAAAAAGCTGGTCAGGAGCGGCACCGGCCGGCCGGTCGAGCCTTTCTCTTTGCCGGACTTCCAGGCGGTGCCGGCGATGTCAAGATGGGCCCAATCGTACTTCGTCGCGTAGCGCGACAGGAAGCAGGCCGCGGTGACGCTTCCGGCAGGCCTGCCGCCGATGTTGGCCATGTCGGCGAAATTGGATTTGAGCTGTTCCTGGTAATCGTCCCATAGCGGCATCGGCCATGCGCGGTCCCACGCCTCGTCGCCTGCAGCAACGAGCTCCCGGGATAGGGCGTCATCGTTTGCGTAGAGGCCGCTGGCGACGTGTCCCAATGCAATAACGCACGCACCGGTGAGCGTGGCGATGTCCACCACGGCGGCCGGCTCGAAGCGTTCTGCATATGTGAGCGCGTCGCACAGGATCAGCCTGCCTTCTGCGTCCGTGTTGAGAATCTCAATGGTCTGTCCGGAAAGGCTCGTCACCACGTCGCCGGGCTTCGATGCGGCACCGCCGGGCATGTTTTCGCAGGTGGGTATCACACCAATGATGTTGGCCTTGAGCTTCATTTGCGCCGCGGCGCGCAGGGCTCCGAAGACGCTGGCCGCACCGCACATGTCGAATTTCATTTCGTCCATCTCGGGCGCCGGCTTGAGCGATATGCCCCCGGTGTCGAAGGTAATGCCCTTGCCTACCAGTACTATCGGCTTTTCCTTTTTGGCGCCGCCGTTGTAGCGAAGGATGATCATCTTGGGCGGCTGCCGCGATCCCTTCGCGACGGAGAGCAGCGACCACATACCGAGCTTTTCCATGTCGCGTTGCTCAAGCACTTCTATGCCGAGCTTCCAGGCTCGCGCAAGTTTTGCCGCTTCGCCGGCAAGATAGGTGGGGGTACAGATGTTTCCGGGGAGGTTGCCAAGGTCTTTTGCAAGAGACATTCCTGCACCGATCGCGTGGCCCTCCGCAGCGCCTTTTTCCGTCGCGCTCGCGCTGGCCTTTGCGAGGCATCCGAGCACGACTTCCGACAGGGGCCGGCGTTCTGCTTTCTTGCTTTTGAGTTGATCGAACCGGTAGCTCACCTCGGTTGCGACTATGGCGAAATGTCTGGCCTTCCAGCCTTCGTCGCGATGGTTTACCGGAAGCTCGGAAAAATACATGTTGCCGCTTTGTGCGCCCGTTTCAGACAGGGCGAGTACGGCGCTCTTGGCCGCCGCAAGGTACTCGCGCGGGCCAAAGTCTTCCTTCTTGCCTAGGCCGACGAGAAGGATTCGGTGCGCGGCGACGCCTTCGAGATCGTAGAGCAAGCGCGTCGCGCCAATACGTGTCGGAAGATCGCCCTTTTTTGCGAGGTCGCGCAACGCCCCTTTGCTTGCGCGGTCTATCGATTGCGCAGCGTCTGAAAGCTGCCCCGCTTCGAATACGCCAACCGCGACGCAAGGGCCGGTTACTAGCTCCGGATGGGCGACTTTTGTGCTAAATTCCATGATGTTTTTTCCGTTCAAGAGTCACGCAGTTCGTCAAAGCCGATTATCCACGCTTTGCTTCGAGCAAGTCAAAACACCGCGGAAAATTCCAGCCTACCTCATTTGAACACCATCTTTCAGCGTGCGCTGCTGCGTGAATTCGGCAACCTGGCCATGGCCGTGTTTGCGACGCTCTTTGCCATTACGCTGACAACGCAGCTTATCCGGATTCTGGGTCAGGCCGCCAACGGCAAGGTTCTATCCGAGGCCGTGCTCGCGATGCTCGGATTTGGTGCCCTAAATTCGCTGCCTGTTTTGCTCACGCTTACGCTATTCATCTCGGTGTTGATGACGCTCACCCGCAGTTATCGCGATTCGGAGATGGTGGTGTGGTTTTCCGCGGGCATCGGCCTTACCGCCTGGATCAGGCCCGTCCTGGTGTTCGCGGCTCCGATCGTTTTTCTCATCGCAGGGCTTTCACTTTTCCTGTCGCCTTGGGCCACGAGCAAGAGCGAGGCTTATCGCCAGCAAATGGAAAGCCGGGACGATGTATCGCGTGTCGCGCCCGGGGTTTTCCGGGAGGCCGCGAGCGGCGACCGTGTGTTTTTCGTCGAGGCTATTGCCGGCGATGCGGCCAACGTCAGAAACGTGTTCATATCGTCGATGCTCAACGGTAGCCAGGGCATCATGGTCAGCCGGCGCGGGTTCCAGGAGACGGCGCCAAACGGTGATCGATTCGTGGTCTTGCTGAACGGCCGCCGTTACGACGGTGAGTCGGGAACCACCGATTACAAGGTCATGGATTTCGAGCGCTATGCCATGCGCGTGGAGGTCAAGGAGGCGACCGCGGCGACGGTTTCTGCGCGGGGGCTTTCGACATGGACCCTGTTGAGTAGTCCGGAGCAAAGCAACATGGCCGAGGTGCTGTGGCGGATCGGGCTTCCCCTGTCTGCGATCAACCTGGCGCTGCTCGCCATCCCTCTTTCGTTTGTCAATCCGCGCGCCAACCGCTCGGTCAATCTGGTGTTCGCCTTGCTGACCTACATGGTTTACAGCAACCTCATTGGCGTGACGCAGGCGTGGGTTTCCCAAGGTAAGGTCAGTTTCGGATCCGGGTGGTGGCTGATGCATGTCGTGATGCTCGGCGTGCTCGCGCTCTTGTTCTGGCGGCGAATGAGCCTGGGTTCTCTGTGGCGGTGGGGCAAATGATCGTTCTGCGTCGCTACCTGGCGCGGGAGGTCTATGCGGCGACGGCATTCGTTTTTGTCGGCTTCCTTGTCCTGTTTGCATTTTTCGACCTGATCAATGAACTGGGGGATCTTGGCAAGGGCAATTACCGTTTGCCGCATGTCATGCTCTACGTGTTTCTGACGCTGCCCAGTCACGTCTACGAATTGGCGCCGATAGCAGTCCTGATCGGTACCTTGTATGCGCTCTCACATCTGGCCTCCAACTCTGAGTTCACCGTGATGCGCGTCTCCGGACTTTCACCGCTCCGTGCGGCGGGAACGCTGGCGCGCATCGGCATCGTCTTTGTCCTGCTTACCTATGCTTTTGGCGAACTGATCACACCTTTTGCGGAAAAGGCTGCGCAGCAGCTTCGGTTGTCGGCATTGAGTTCTTCCCTGGCTCAGGAATTGCGAACCGGACTCTGGGTCAAGGATGATTCCCGCTTTGTGAACGTGCGCGAGGTGCTTCCCGATGCATCGATGCGAAACATCAAGGTGTACGATTTTGACTCGGAGTTCCGGCTGCGGACGGTCAGCGAGGCGGCGAGAGGGGAGTACCAGGCCGACAATGTCTGGCGTTTGTCCAATGTAGCGCGGACCCACTTTCAGGAGGGCAAGATATCACTTGAAAAACTGCCCGAAATGCTCTGGACCTCGGTGCTCACGCCGTCGATGCTTTCGGTGCTTATTGTGCAGCCGGAGCGGATGTCTGCGTGGAACCTCTACCAGTACACGCGGCACCTTGACGCAAATAACCAGAAAACTGAACGCTTCGAAATCGCTTTGTGGAAAAAGCTGGTTTATCCGTTTGCGGCGCTCGTCATGATGGCGCTGGCCCTGCCCTTTGCATACGTGCACGTGCGATCCGGCGGCGTGGGCGTGAAAATTTTTCTCGGCATTATGCTTGGTATTCTTTTTCATATGCTCAACAGCCTGTTCTCGCACCTGGGGCTGCTGCAAAACTGGTCTCCGCTCACCAGTGCGATCCTTCCCAGTCTGGTATTTTTGTCGGCTGCGGTAGTTATGATGTGGTGGGTTGAGCGGCGCTAGGGAGGTTGAGCGTAGTTGTCTAGGCTCCGGCGGTAACTTGATCTGTAGTGGTTCTCGCGGGCAACGTCGTTGCCATGGCCATACCCTAAATTTTTTTGCTTTTTATCGCCGAATCTGATTCAACGATACGGGTCCCGGCGAGACGATCGTGGAGGAATTGGCCGTCGCGGTCAAACAGCGCCCATCCGATTGTGGAAAGGCCCACGCCGATGAGCGTCCAGCCAAGCGGTTCGAGGGGGCGCTTCCATGCAACGGCAATGCCGGCAACTCCGGTGCCAATCGTAAGGGCAGCAAAAAAGAGACGAACGAGCGCCCGCGTTGTCGACGGCGGTCTGTCGCGTCCGTCGATCAGCCGCAACTTCCAGGTCTTCATTGGCAGTGTCTGCCCGCCACGGCACCAGCACCACAGAAAATACGCTGCGAGAACAGCGGCGAGGTAGAACTGGAGGAGGTGGCGCAGCACGCCCGCGATCAGTCCTGGTGAGGCGACATAAAAAATCACCGCAGCTGCCAGGAGTATTGCGGCTACTAGAATGGTTTCGTAAAGCAGCGAGGCAAGGCGCCTGGTTAGGCGGGCGCTTGCGAGAAACGCCGCATCGGGCGCCATGGGTGGACCGGTCAGCGGCCGGCGGGTGCTAAAGCGGGAACATTGTCAGCCCCGCCAGCGGTTTTGCCGGTGGCTGCAGGCACGGCTTTGGCCCCGGCAGAGAACTGTTTTTTCTGCTCGTCGGGCAACTGCTGGTACTCCTGCCATTTTTTTCTGACCGCCTGCTTTTGTTCGGGGGGCAGCTTTGACAGTTTCTGGTAGCGCTCGCGGGCCGCTCGGCGTTCATCCGGGGTCAGCTTGGCCCACGCGCGCATCTGTTGCTGCACGCGCTGTTGCTCGTCAATCTTCATTTTCGGGTAGCGCTTGGCGATGCCCAACCACTTTTTCTTTCGCTGGGGTTCCATCTGGTTCCAGTCGCTTTCAAGCGGCGCGAGAACCTGCGTTTGTTCGAGGTTCAGTTCGCTCCACGCCGGCTGCTTTTTTTCGGCCGCCGCATGGGCGAAAGACGAGAGGACGCAGAGCGCTCCCAGGACTAGGGCGATGAACGCTTTAGCCATGTGTCAAAGCCCTTGTCTAGGTAGGCGTCAATCGGCAGTTCGCTGGTGAGCAGGGCCGCATCGATTTCCTCGATGTCGGCCTGTTGCTGATTGGCATTCCAGAACGCGATGCCAATCATCCCGAAGATGAGGAACAGGACGGTCAAGGCCATTTGCGACGCGAATCCCGGGCCACCACCCAGGGCAGCTGTAAAGCGGTCTGCGACAGCCATCGCCAGTGCCGGCTGTGCGGTACGCTGATTTGAGAGCGCACGCTCACGCGCTGCCCGGAGCCGTTCCGCCTGATCCGACTTGAGAGTCAGATTTTCGTTAAGTAACTTTTTGATTTTATTGTGGAATGAGAAGTCATCATTCATAGTTCTATTCCTTTTGCGCGAAGCGCCATGGCAAGTGCGTGGGTTGCGCGAGAGCAGTGTGTTTTCACGCTTCCCTCAGAGCAACCCATGGCCGACGCCGTTTCAGCAACGTCGAGTTCCTCCCAATAACGCAGGAGAAACGCTTCGCGTTGACGTGGTGGCAGCGCACGAATTTCATTTTCAATAATTTCAAGGACTTGAGCTTGTTCTAATGTTTCCCCAGGCCCTTTCCGGAAGTTGGAGTGGTCAGTCGCCTCAAGAGTTTCAAGCGGATCGAAATCTTCGTCATCCCGGTTGGGGGACAGCGCTGAAAAGAGCGTGGTCCAGAGCGATCGGACTTTTTGCCGGCGATAAAAGTCCCGAATCGTGTTTTGCAGGATGCGCTGGAACAGCATCGGCCACTCCGCCGCCGGCTTGGCGCCGTATTTTTCGGCGAGTTTGAGCATCGAGTCCTGAACAATGTCCAGAGCGTGCTCCTGGTCGCGCACGGCGAAAACCGCCTGCTTGAAGGCGCGGCGTTCTACGCTGGCGAGAAAATCGGACAGTTCCTTGCGTGAAGCCAGGGTTGGCCCCCTATTGGTTTTCGGTGTGAAATGCGGCTGATAGCGTGCTTTGGGATGGTATCAAAATGGCGCTTGAACTGCATGGTTTTAGGGCAAAAAAACTTGACCAATCAAGCCTTAGGATTTATTGTGCCGGGTTCTCGCTATATCGCTTCGCCGCACTGCATACGGGTCAATTCCCGTTCGCAGGAGCAACGTACATGCAAGCAAATAGCTATGCCACAGGATGCCCTAAAAAATGGACCGCGGACCGACATTGGAATTTAACGGCGCTGAAATCGTCATCAAATGCCTGCAGGAAGAAAAGGTCGAATTTGTATTCGGCTACCCGGGCGGTGCGGTTCTGTACCTTTACGACGAACTGTTCAAGCAGGACAAGGTAAAGCACGTCCTGGTCCGCCATGAGCAGGGGGCGGCGCATGCCGCGGATGGCTATGCGCGATCGAGCCAAAACGTGGGCGTGTGCCTTGTCACTTCGGGCCCGGGTTTGACCAACGCCGTGACTGGCATTGCCACTGCTTATCTTGATTCGATTCCGATGGTTATCATCAGCGGGCAGGTCCCCACCCGCGCCATCGGCGAAGACGCGTTCCAGGAAGTCGATACGGTTGGAATTACGAGGCCGTGTGTGAAGCACAATTTCCTCGTAAAAGACGTCAAGGACATCGCATCGACGATGAAAAAGGCGTTCTACCTAGCCAAGAGCGGGCGGCCCGGTCCGGTGCTGGTGGATATTCCCAAAGACATCACTATGGCGAAGGCGCGTTTCGAGTATCCCGAAACGGTTTCGATGCGCTCATATAACCCGGTGACTAAGGGCCATCCTGGCCAGATCAAGAAAGCGGTGCAGTTACTGCTTGAGGCCGAACGGCCCATGATCTATGCCGGTGGCGGTGTCATCCTGTCAGACTCCGCGCCCCAACTGACCGAGCTTGTGAAGCTGCTTGGATTTCCCTGCACCAACACGCTGATGGGTTTGGGAGGGTATCCTGCGACCGACCGCCAGTCACTCGGCATGCTCGGCATGCACGGCACTTACGAAGCCAACATGGCGATGCAAAATTGCGACGTGCTCCTCGCTGTTGGAGCGCGCTTTGATGACCGGGTCATCGGCAGTCCCGAACATTTTGCGCAGAACCCCCGCAAAATCATCCATATCGACATCGATCCGTCATCGATCTCGAAGCGCGTCAAGGTTGATGTGCCCATTGTTGGCAGCGTTCCTGATGTCATTGACGAAATGCTCAAGTTGCTGCGGTCGTCGACGACAAAACCCGACGCCCCTGCATTGAAGGAGTGGTGGAAGCAGATAGAGCAGTGGCGCTCGCGCGACTGCCTCAAGTACGACCGCACGAGCAATATAATCAAGCCGCAGTCCGTCGTAGAAAAACTGTACGAGCTCACCGGTGGTGACGCAATCATCACTTCGGACGTCGGACAACACCAGATGTGGGCGGCGCAGTTTTACAAATTTGACAAACCCCGCCGTTGGATCAATTCGGGTGGGCTTGGCACCATGGGTGTTGGTCTACCTTTCGCGATGGGCTCAATCCTGGCGAATCCTGGCAAGACGGTCGCCTGCATCACCGGCGAGGCTTCGATCCAGATGTGTATCCAGGAACTCTCGACCTTCAAGCAGTACCACCTTCCGGTGAAAAT
>CAITSH010000038.1 GCA_903895005.1 uncultured Pseudomonadota bacterium | reverse complement strand
TCGCCGCCCCACTTTTCCAAGTGCTACCGCGACCTGTTCGGCCACACCCCCAGCGCCGAACGCAAGAACAGCCGCCGCCAGATACTTGAAGGGGCCATGTCCGATTCCGAGACCGGCCACAGCGCCGATTGAGCCCTGCCCGGCGGTCTGACAAGACAATTGCTCGCATTGCGCCCCCCGCAATGTGCTGTCGTATCGCGACAATCGCACGTCGCTAAACTGCAAGCCGTTTTGCAGTGTGAACCGTACTATTTTTCCCACCCTGCCAACCGCTGCCTGCGGCGCACCATTTAGGAGTCTGCTTTGGCTGAAGAATTTGACGATCTGGATTTGAATTCCCTCAACGACGAGGAGCTCACCGAACAGGTTCACGACGATCTCTACAACGGTTTGCGCGATGAGGTGATTGAAGCCACCAATATTTTGTTGGGCCGTGGCTGGTCGGCCAGCAGGGTGCTGGATGACGCCCTGGTCGAAGGCATGCGCATTGTCGGCGTTGACTTCCGCGACGGCATTTTGTTTGTGCCCGAGGTGCTGCTGGCCGCCAACGCGATGAAGGGCGGCATGGAAATCCTGCGCCCCTTGCTGGCTGAGACCGGCGTTGAGCCCATCGGCAAGATGGTGATCGGCACCGTCAAAGGCGACATCCACGACATCGGCAAAAACCTGGTCGGCATGATGATGGAAGGTGCCGGCTTTGAGGTGATCGATCTGGGCATCAACAACCCCGTTGAAAAATACCTGGCCGCGCTTGAAGAGCACAAACCCGACATTCTGGGTATGTCCGCGCTCCTGACCACCACCATGCCCTACATGAAAGTGGTGATCGACACCCTCAAGGAAAAAGGCCTGCGCGATGATTACATCGTGCTGGTTGGCGGCGCGCCGCTGAACGAGGAATTCGGCAAAGCCGTCGGTGCCGACGCCTATTGCCGCGACGCCGGTGTGGCGGTGGAAACTGCCAAAACCCTGATCGCCGCGCGCCGGGCCGCTGCCCACGCCTGAGGCGTCCGGGCGTGCCCGGCAGATTGCGCTGACACACCCGATGACCGCCGCCGCTTCCACCCTGGTGATTGCGTGCGGGGCCATCGCCCGCGAAGTGATTGCCGTCACCCGAGCCAACCGTTGGAGCCATGTGGACGTGACCTGCCTGCCCGCCGAGTTGCACAACCGCCCCGAGAAAATCCCGGCTGCGGTGCAGGACAAGATCCGCAAGTACCGGGCGGATTACGACCAGGTGTTCGTGGCCTATGCCGATTGCGGAACCGGCGGACTGCTGGATAAAGTTTTGCGGGAAGAGGGCGTGGAGCGCATTGCCGGCGCGCACTGCTACGAGTTTTACGCGGGCAGTGCCGCCTTTGCCGACATGGCCGAACAGGAGCTGGGGACTTTTTACCTGACCGATTTTTTGCTGCGCCACTTTGACCGCCTGGTGATCCGTGGCCTGGGCATAGACCGCCACCCGCAGCTGCTGCAGGAATATTTCGGCCACTACCGCAAACTCGTTTACCTGGCGCAGGCGCCGCAGCCCGATGCCTATGCGCAGGCCCAGGCCGCCGCAGACCGTTTAGGGCTGGTCTGCGAAATCAAGGTTACGGGTTATGGCGAACTGGCAAGCAGCCTGGCGCAAGCGCAAACCGCATTTTCCCCACCGCCCCTTGCCGGGCACACACAGGTGATTCAATGGCAAAACTGATCGTAATTTCATGGCGCGACGTCCCGGCCCAGGTGCTGGTCAAGGCCGGTCGCGAGACCGCCAAGGTGCAGCTCTCGCACCGCTTTCAAGAGGCGGTGGACCGCGCCGCCATGCGTGCGGGCAAAGCCAGCTCCGGCGACTATTTGGCCGACTGGAAACGCAGCGACCCGCGCGCCTGCGGCGACGATTTGCAGGCCGAGGCCAATGCCGAGGCGGCGCGCATCGAAGCGCAGTATTCGGATGAGGACTTGCTGCGCATCATCCGCGCCCACGGCGTCGATGAGAACCTGGCTGCTGCCGCACCAGCTGCGGCAAGCCCCAGCGACGCGGGAGCTGCCTGATGTA
>CAITSH010000037.1 GCA_903895005.1 uncultured Pseudomonadota bacterium | reverse complement strand
GGTGCCGAGCCCGATCCGGCGACCCTCGCGGTCAAGATGGAAATGCCCGAGGACAAGATCCGCAAGATCCTGAAAATTTCCAAGGAGCCGAGTTCGATGGAGACGCCGATCGGCGATGACGACGATTCGCATCTTGGTGATTTCATCGAGGACCAGGCAACACTGGCACCAAACGATGCTGCGATGTACTCGAGCCTGCGCGACGTGACCAAGGACATCCTCGATTCGCTGACGCCGCGCGAGGCCAAGGTGCTGCGCATGCGTTTTGGCATCGAAATGAACACCGACCACACGCTGGAAGAAGTCGGCAAGCAATTCGATGTCACGCGCGAGCGCATCCGCCAGATAGAAGCCAAGGCGCTGCGCAAGCTCCGTCACCCGTCGCGGTCCGAGCGCTTGAAGAGCTTCCTGGATAACAGCTGAACCCGGGGCGAAGCCGCCCTGACGGTTCGGTCCCTGACGCCCCGCCTTGCGGGGCGTTTTCGTTTTCGCGGTGTCCCGTGGTCTTGGTATTAGGTAGGGTCTGCGAAAACACTCTGCTAGTGCAGTCAACCGGAGTACAGCGTGATCCACGACAAGAGATACGACTACGACTTGTTTGTCATCGGCGCCGGTTCCGGCGGCGTGCGTGCGAGCCGCATGAGCGCCGGCTACGGCGCGCGCGTGGCGATCGCCGAGGACTACCGCGTCGGCGGCACCTGCGTGATTCGCGGCTGCGTGCCGAAAAAGCTGCTTTCCTACGCCGCCCATTTTCACGAAGATTTTGAGGATGCCGAGGGCTACGGGTGGACTGTCAAGGAAACGCAGTTTTCCTGGCAGGCGCTGATCGCCGCCAAGGACCGTGAAATCGCGCGTCTGGAGGCGATTTACATCAAGCTGTTGCAGGGATCGGGTGTGGAATTGATGCAGGGACGCGCCCGGGTCGTGGATGCGCACACCGTTGAGATCGGCGGACGGCGGTTCAGCGCGGCCCACATTCTGGTTGCCACCGGCGGCTGGCCGGTCAGGCCGGTGATTCCCGGTGCTGAATTGTCCATCACATCCAACGAGGCGTTTGAACTGGCGAGCCTGCCCAGGCGCGTGCTGGTGGTGGGGGGGGGTTATATCGCGGTTGAGTTTGCGGGAATATTCAGGGGGCTCGGCAGCGAAGTCACCTTATCGTATCGCGGCGAGCAAATTCTGCGGGGGTTTGACGCCGACGTGCGCCTGCACTTGCATGACGAAATGGAGAAAAAGGGCGTGCGCATCCGGCTTCACCACGAGGTGCGTGCCATCGCCCGCGAAGGCGAGGCGCTGCGGGTGGATTGTGCCGATGGAACGAAGCTCGATGTTGATGCGGTGATGTTCGCGACGGGGCGCAAGCCCAACACGGCAGGCCTCGGGCTGGAGCAGGCGGGTGTCACGCTCGATGACAACGGCGGTGTGGTGGTGGACGCGTATTCGCACAGCAGCGTTGCGGGCATCCACGCGGTCGGGGACGTCACCAACCGGATCGCTCTCACCCCGGTGGCAATTCGCGAGGGCGCGGCGCTTGCAGCCACCCTGTTTAATGATACGCCCACCGCGGTCGACCATCACGACATCCCGACCGCCGTCTTCAGCCAGCCTCCGGTCGGAACCGTGGGCGACAGCGAGGAGGCCGCATTGAAAAAATACGGCGAACTTGATGTCTACAAGACCTCGTTTCGCGCGCTCAAGCACACCCTTTCAGGGCGCGAGGAGCGCACGCTGATGAAGCTTGTCATCGACGCTGCATCGCAGCGCGTGGTGGGCGCCCATATGGTCGGCGCCGATTCGCCGGAAATCATCCAGGGAATAGGGATCGCGGTGCGTGCAAAACTGACCAAGGCCCAGTTTGATGCCACCGTGGGTATCCACCCGACGGCGGCGGAAGAGTTCGTCACGCTCAAGGACAAGGTGCGGGTCCGCGCCTGAACGAGCAGGCGGCAGCGTGCACTCCGCACCCGACGCCTCCGGAAAATCAGGGCAAATTGAGGGTGTCGAGCAAGGTCTGCCTGTTTATGGGCTTGATCAGCAACGCATCAAACCCGGCGGTGAGAATGGTTTGTTGCTCTTCCTTCATTGTGTGCGCGGTATATGCGATGACCCGGAGGATTTTTAGTTTTTCGTCCTCGCGGATGCGTTTGCACACTTCCTCCCCCGACATTCCGGGCATGCTGATGTCAAGCAACACACATTCAAAGTGACCCGCGGAAAGTTTTTCCAGCGCTTCGGCGCCGCTTGAGGCCTGTTCGCACTCCCATTCGGAGTCGCGCAACAGTACCGTGACCAGCGTGCGGTTTACGGGATGATCGTCCACAACAAGCAACCGGCGGCTCATGTTCTGCCTTCCTTCAGTTCACGTACTCGGTCGGAAACGCGGCGGCGCAGTGGCAGGGTGAACAGGAAACTTGCCCCGTGTCCAACCCGCGACTCGATCCAGATGTTGCCGCCCATCAATTCCACCAATTGTTTTGCCAGTGAGAGCCCCAGCCCGGTCCCCTCGTGTGAGCGGGTGTTGAAAGTCGCGTCTAGCTGGTGAAAACGCTCGAACAACTGGCTTTGCTGTTCCGTCGATATGCCCGGGCCGGTGTCGGTCACCGAGAACAGCAGTCTGCCGCCGTCCGGTTGCACCCTCAGAGTCACGCTGCCGTTTTCAGTGAACTTGATTGCATTGTGAACAAGGTTGTTGAGAACCTGAATCAGCTTGGTCGAATCGCAAATGATTTGTGCGGGGAGATTGGGCCAGAGGTCGGTGACAAGCAAAAGCCCCTTGCCCTCGGCAAATGACCGCTGCAACGTCGCTACTTGGCGCACAATCGGCTCAAGCGCCTCCGGCTTGCCGATGATTTCCATGTGCCCGGCTTCAATTTTGGCCAGATCAAGCGTTGTGTTGACCAGGTTGAGCAGGTGCTTTCCCGCTTGGTTGATAGTGGTCGCAAACTCGCGGTTTTCGGCGCTTTCAGCGCTGGTTTGGAGATATTCGGAAAACCCCAGGATACCGTTGAGCGGCGTGCGCAGTTCGTGCGACATGCGTGCGATGAATTCCGACTTCATGCGGCTCGCGGAAACCGCCGTCTGCTCGCTGTTGCGCAAGGCGGCCTGAATGCGTGTCTGGGAATTTATGAGTACCAGCACCGCCAGTGCCGAAAGCAGAATCAACGCGGTTGCAAGCGCCGCCATCGCACGAAGGGCGTTGACGTGTTCATAAAATTCCGCGTAAATCAGCGTTTCGGTGATTCCGACGGAAACGATGAGGGGGTAGTCCTTGAGTTTGCGAAAGCCGTAGAGGCGTTTGACGCCATCCAGTGAGCTGATGGAGTTCAGGATACCCGTCTCCGCTTCGCTCGCGCGCCGAAACAGATCCGATTGGGCGATGTCCTGCCCGGTGCCGTTAGTGCCGCCGCTGCGTCTTGCACGCAACACGCCATCGTTGCCAAAAAGTTGCGCCACGCTACCTTCGCCGATATTCAGGGTCCCGTAAAAATCGCCAAAATAGTTTGAATCCAGGCTGGCGACGACGACACCGCCAAAGCTGCCATCGGGTTTGTTGATGCGGCGTGTGAACTGGATGGACCATTTTTCGCTGGAGTGCCCGGGCACCGGTATGGAAATGAAAAGCTTGCCGCTGTCCTCGGCTATGTGGACCTTGAAATATTCGCTATCGGCGATATTGGAATTCGGTAAATCGCGGTCGGCGGTGATGACCCAGCCATCAGGGCCGACCACAGCAATCAGATTAAAGAACTGATCAAGAAAAACGCCGCGTTGTGCGTATTTTTTCAGGTCCAAGCCGGGGCCGACGCGTTCGTACTCGGTTTTTACAAAAACGGTGGCCTGGTCGAGTACGCGCAAGGTGCGAGCCGTATGTTCCTCAAGCAAACGTGCGTAGTTTTGGGTCTGTGTTTCCGCGCTGTGGTATGCGGAGGCCCGATCCAGGGTTTCGTAGACGTACAGGGTGATCCACAAGCCGCAAATGAGCAAAAGGCAGACACCGAATGTGGCCCAGCCCGGATTCACGCTCTCCCCTACATGGGCGCAAAGTTGGCCGAAGTGTCGTTTGAGGCTGCCGTATTGACGTTGTGTGGCGGCGGCAAAGGCGGGGATGAGCGGCTTCAACGCAGGGGGCTCCGGGGATGTTTAAAGCGGATCGAGCAGGGTGAAGAGGCGCTTGAGATCGGTCTCAAGCATGGCCATTCGCTGCGAAACTGTGTCCCAGTCCGCGGCCCGACCCGCCGCCTCAAGCTGTTCGCACGCACTCGCCACGCCGGATGCGGCGACGACCAGGCTCGCACCCTTGAGGCGGTGCGCCGAGCGCGTAAGTCCCTTTGTGTCGCGCGTTGCCACCGCCTTGCGCAGGTCTGCGGCATCGGATTTGGTGGAGTCGCGGTAGTCCACCAGCAACGCGCGTTCAAGTTCGGCGTTGCAGCCGGTCAAGGCGCGCAACCGTTCTCGGTCCAGCGGCGGTATCAAGTCGGTTCCGTCGGCCATTTGAACCTTAAGCGGGTGGTGTCCAGGTGCGCAGCCATTCGGTGAAACGCGCCCCATCCATTGGACGACCGATAAAATAGCCCTGCGCCGCATAGCAACCCAGACGTTTCAGCGTATCCCACTCACCGCGCGTTTCAATTCCCTCGGCGATGAATTTCATGCCGAGTTTGTCGGCCAGCATCAGGCTGGTTTCGATCATGATGCAAAGCCGCGGCTGTGTGTCGGCGCCGGCGACAAAGGCGCGATCAATCTTGAGTTCTGTGAAGGGGATGCGCGACAGTTGCTGCATCGACGAATAGCCTGTGCCGTAGTCGTCGATCGACAGACCGAAACCCTTCATGCGCAGCCGTGTCAGGTTTTCCAGTGCTTGACCGATGTTGGACATGGCGGCGGTTTCCGTAATTTCGAGCACGATGCCATCGGGTTCGAGCCCTTCCGAGCGCACGGTGTCGGTCACGCGGTCCGCAATCTGCGGAGACGAAAGCATTGCCGGACTCAGGTTCACTGATACCGTCATGTCAAGGCCGTCGGCGCGCCACTGTTTGCAGGCGCGCGCCGATTCGCGCAGCATGACCCAGGTAAGGGAGTCCAGCATTTTGTGGTTTTCAATCACGGGGATGAACGCGGCCGGGGAGACGATGCCGTCACGCGGGTGCTTCCAGCGCGCCAGTGCCTCGGCGCCGATGACGCGGCCGGTCGCCAGTTCAACCTTGGGCTGGAAAAACGGCAGGAACTGGCCTTGCACCATACCCATGCCGATGTCTTCGGGCGTGTATGCTGCATGATCCGGTGCCCGTGTGCCGTTTGCCGATTTGGGGCGGTGCTTGAGGATCAACTCTGCGAGCTGGCCCGGTGTGGCGGGCTTTTTGAGCGCGCCAAGTATCTGCACCCCGTAGGCGCGGGTCATGTTTTCCGCCGACTGGATCACCGATGCATCCATGGCGCTGGAAAGGATGATGGATGCGCCGATCGAGCGTTCTCCGACATGGCGGATGAACGCCATGCCGTCCATCTCGGGCATGTCGAGGTCGCAGATGATGACGTCAATTTTCGTGACGGCGTGTTCGAGTATGTCGAGCGCCACTCTCCCGTCGGCCGCTTCGGCGACGGATTTGGCGCCCAGTTCGTTGAGCATGCGTACCAGGCTGCGGCGCTGGAAGTCGTGGTCTTCCACGACCATGAGATTCATCGCTGACAGTTCCATGTCAGAGCGTTTCCTTTTATGTTGCCTGCGATTTTTACCGCTATTCGGCGACGCCGTTGCCGTTGCCGTACCTCGCGTGGCACGTCGCATGCCAGGTTCCCATGTGAGCGACGTGGTTATTTTACCGCTTGTTCTGAGCACCAAAGCGGGAAAGTAAGGGGGTATTCCCGTTGGAGTTTTGGGGTGGATCCGGACCGGCGGTTGCGACCTGTCGGACTGGGTGACACCGTGCCGGCTTCGCGACGGCGCACAGCGGCTATAATTACGCCTGCGTTGGGCCTATAGCTCAGTTGGTTAGAGCAGAGGACTCATAATCCTTTGGTCCCTGGTTCGAGTCCAGGTGGGCCCACCACCCCAATTCCTTTCCCCCGTGCCCACACGTCCGCACCGTATGCCCGACATGCCGCCCGGCGCGGCCGACCGGCGGCTGTCCGCACGCCTGGACGAACTCGGGCGCGAGGGCTTGCTGCGCCGGCGCCAGGCGCTTGAAGGTCCGCAGGGCGCGCGCATTAGCATTGACGGTGCCGACTTTCTTGCGTTTTGCAGCAATGATTACCTCGGGCTTGCGAGCGATCCGCGCATTGTGGCCGCTGCCGTCAGCGCGGCGCAGCGCTTCGGTGTCGGTGCCGGTGCCTCGCACATGGTCACCGGGCACAGTGCGTTGCATGAGCGGCTTGAGCAAAGGCTTGGCGCTTTCATCGGGCTGCCGAGGGCCTTGTTGTTTTCGACCGGTTACCAGGCGAATGTCGGTGCGATTACCGCGTTGGCGGGGCGTGGCGACGCGATTTTCTCCGACGAAAAAAACCATGCTTCATTGATCGACGGCGCCCGGCTATCGCGCGCAGAGGTAACCCGCTACCCGCATTGCGACATGGGCGCGCTCGACAAGGCCCTGGCGGCTTCAGTGCATGAGTTAAAGCTGGTGGTCACCGATGGCGTGTTCAGCATGGACGGTGACATCGCCCCGTTGGACGAATTGCTCGCCTTGTGCGAGCGCCATGATGCGCTGCTCCTGGTGGATGACGCCCACGGGTTCGGCGTGCTGGGGGCCAAGGGGCGGGGCATTCTGGAGCAGTTCGGCGTTTCATCGCCGCGCGTCGTCTATGTCGGTACCCTGGGCAAGGCGGCCGGCGTGGCGGGGGCGTTTGTTGCGGGCGGCGCCAACGTGGTCGAGACGGTGTTGCAACAGGCGCGCACCTACATGTTCACGACTGCAAGCCCCGCCATGCTCGCGGCGGCGGTCGACGCAAGTCTGGACATCATTGGCGAAGAGGCCTGGCGTCGCGAACGGCTGCGCGAATTGATTGCAAGCCTTCGAAGCACGCTGCGTATCGGTCGGTCGGGCGCGCAATTGGCGCCCTCTGATACGCCGATCCAGCCGCTGATCATCGGCGCCAATACCGAGGCGCTGGCGGTCAGCGCCGCGTTGCGTGAGCGGGGTATCCTGGTCACGGCGATCCGTCCGCCAACGGTGGCGGAGGGCACTGCGCGCCTGCGCATTGCCTTGTCGGCCGCGCACAGTCTTGATGACGTCGGGGAGCTTGCGGCGGCACTCAACGAAGTGCTGGCACGCTGACATGGCCGGGCGCGGATATTTTGTCACCGGTACCGACACGGGCGTCGGCAAGACGCTGGTCGCCTGCGCGCTGCTGCACGCGTTCGCCGCGCTAGGTCGCACAGTCGTCGGGATGAAGCCGGTGGCGGCCGGGCGCGAGGACGGGCGGTTTCATGATGTGACCGCGCTGATGGCCGCCGGCAATGTCCGCGCGCCCGAGTCCCTGGTCAATCCCTATGCCTTCGATCCGGCCATCGCGCCGCACATCGCGGCTGCGCAAGCCGGCGTCGACATGGACCTTGAAAAAATCGCCGGCGCGTACGCGGCCTTGTCCAGCCTTGCCGATATTGTGGTGGTGGAGGGCGCCGGCGGATTTGAAATTCCGCTGAATGCGTGCGAGACCAGCGCAGACCTTGCGGCCGAACTTGCGTTGCCGGTCGTGCTGGTGGTGGGCATGCGTCTTGGCTGTCTCAACCATGCCCTGCTGACACGACGCGCCATCGAGGCACACGGGCTGGCCTGCGCCGGCTGGGTGGCCAATTGCATTGATCCGGAAATGCCGGTCGTCGCCGAGAACATCGCCGCCTTGTCCGAGCGGCTGGAAAGTCCCTTGCTTGGCACCGTGCCCTTCGGTAAGGGTATGGGTGTGGCGCAGGTCGCTGCGTATTTGTCTGTCGTGCCGCTGCTTGGTAAAACATCGTGAGTACATCGTCCAATGAGGCCATGCTTGCACGCAGCCTGCGTGCGGTCTGGCATCCGTGTACACAGATGAAGCATCACGAACTCATGCCGCTGGTGCCGGTGCAAAGGGCCGAGGGCGTATGGCTGCACGACTTTGACGGGCATCGCATTCTTGATGCGATCAGTTCGTGGTGGGTCAATCTTCTGGGGCACGGCCACCCGCGCATCAAAGCGGCCCTGCGCGAGCAGCTCGAATCGCTCGAGCACGTGATGCTCGCAGGCTTCACGCACGAGCCGGTCGTGCAATTGTCCGAACGGCTGTCCGCGCTCGCGCCCGGCCGCCTCGGGCATTGCTTTTACGCCTCGGATGGCGCATCGGCGATAGAGATCGCGTTGAAAATGAGTTTCCACTACTGGCGCAACTGCGGGCAGCCGGGCAAGACCGGTTTCGTGACCCTCGCCAACAGTTACCACGGAGAAACGCTGGGTGCACTTTCGGTCACCGATGTGGCGCTGTTTCGCGACACGTACGCGCCGCTGCTTCGCGCCAGCACGCAGGTGCCGTCACCTGATTGGCGCGGCGCAACGCCGGGCGAAACGCCGCGCGACGTGGCTATTCGTTGCGCCGCGGCACTCGAAACCCATCTTGAGCAACATGCCGCCACCACCGCCGCGTTGATTGTTGAGCCGCTGGTGCAGTGCGCCGGTGGCATGGCGATGTATGACGCCGAGTACCTGCGGCGCGCGCGCGCTGTGCGACCGCTACGGTGTGCACCTCATCGCAGACGAG
>CAITSH010000036.1 GCA_903895005.1 uncultured Pseudomonadota bacterium | reverse complement strand
GCGCCTTGCGCGCGCGCGCCGCCTTGCCCAGCGGCTTTTCCGGAGCGGCGGGGACCTGGGCTTTGGGCTCTTTTGCGAGGGCTGCAGCCGCGGCCGCGGCGGCAATGGCCGCCGCCATGGCTTCCTTGGCCGTGAGTTTTACTTCCTTGGCCGCAACGGGCTCCTTCAGCGGTTTGGCGGAAGTCTGTTTTACGGGCGGCGTGGCTGCGGCTTTTGCTACGGGTTTGGCTGACAACTTGGCGGAGTGCTTTCTAGAATTAGTCTTCTCGGCCGAAGCCTTGAGCTTGGTCTTGGCAAGAGGACGCGATGATTTGACCGGTTGGGACGGCTTGCGCACGGGGGCTTTTGCCCCCTTCACAACCGAAGCACCTTTGGCGGCGGGCTTTGATTTTGCCGCAGTCTTTTTCAGCTTTTCCCGGGAGACGGCCTTGACCTTGGTGGACGCCTTCGCCTGGGGTTTGGATTTCGCTTTGGGCTTCGCTTTCTGCTGTGCCATGGTCGGGATCCTAACTAACGGAAATAAATGCGGAAAAGCCTTAAATTATACCACGATTGCGGCGATTATCCCGGGGGGGAAACACTCGCCTTGTCCAACACCGCTATCTCCTTGATGATGCGATTAAGTTCCGCCTTCTCGTCCTGCGTCAGGGCGGCTCCGGCTGCCTTTCCGAGGAGTTCATCGTGCCGCTCCTCCACGCGCCGGCGGCGCAACCGGGGCAACGCATCCCGGAATTCTGCGTCGGCCTGCTCCGGCGTGAGGTTGATGTCCATCAACTCGGACAACACCTGGTTAAACAGCGCCTCGTGCTCGCCGCCGCGAAACTGGTCGATCAGCCGGGCCTCAAAATTCGCGCCTGCGTTCTCGCGCGCGTAGGCCGCCATGGAGAGCAGCCCCTGCGATTCAGCACCCTCTCCCTCGAACAGCTCCAGCGGCAGTTCACCGGCCAGTTCGGGTTTGACCATCAGAAAATTCAGGAACTTGCGCTCGAGGCTTTGCGTCGTGCGCCTCTGCGCACGCGCGGGGGCCTGATCCCGGCCTGCCTGAGCGGAAGGGCGCGACCACCGCGACTGCGACTCAGGAGCGATGCCGCGAATTTCAACCAGCCTGGCGGCCTCTGCGGGCGTCATGCCGCACAATTCGGCCAGCTGCTTTACCAACTGTAGCTGCAGCGCTGGCGCCGAAACCTTTTGAAGCAGAGGTTTGGCCTCGTGAAGGATGCGCGAGCGGCCCTCCAGGGTCGTCATGTCCACACGCGACTTGAGTTCCGACAGCAGAACATCGGACAAGGGGCGCGATTCGATCAGCCTTTTCTCGAACGCCTCTTTACCTTGCGCACGAACAAACGTGTCCGGATCATCCTCTGCCGGCAGGAACAGAAACTTGACCGCCTTGTGATCGGCAAGACAGGGCAGGCTGACCTCGAGCGCATGCCAGGCCGCCTTGCGGCCAGCGTTGTCACCGTCAAAGCAAAATACGATTTCGTCGGTCTGGCGGAATAGCTTCTGGATGTGGATTGCGGAGGTGGCCGTGCCCAGGGCCGCCACGGCGTAACCCACCTCATGCTGGGCCAGCGCGATGACGTCCATGTATCCCTCCACGACGATGGCCCGGCCGGCTTCACGTATGGCCTGGCGCGCCTGCGACAGACCATAGAGCTCGCGCCCCTTTTCGAAAAGGGGCGTTTCCGGCGAGTTGAGATACTTGGGTTCGCCCGAATCGAGTATCCGGCCGCCAAAGCCGATTACCACGCCGCGCTGGTTCATTATGGGGAACATGATGCGATCGCGAAAGCGGTCGTATCGCCGCCCCTCGTCGTTCTCGATGACGAGGCCGACGTCCTTGAGGCTCTTGTCGTCGTATTTGGGGAAGGCCGCCTGCAGGTTCTGCCAACCGTCCGGCGCATAACCAAGGCCGTAGTGCGCGGCAATCCGGCCCGACAATCCACGCCCCTTCAGGTAATCGATGGCGCGTGTCGAGTCCTTGAGTTTGTCGCGATAGAACTGTGTTGCCTGCTGCATGATGGCGTACAAGTCAGGGCCATCGGGGAGAGCCTTGGCACCACCGCGCGGCTCGTACTCGGGCATTTTCATACCAACGTTTTCGGCGAGATCTTTCACGGCCTCGACATAACCTAGCCCTGAATACTCCATCAAAAACCCGATCGCATTGCCATGCGCCCCGCAGCCAAAGCAATGATAAAACTGCTTGGCAGGACTGACCGTAAATGAGGGGGATTTCTCGTTATGGAACGGGCACAGGCCCATGAAATTGGCGCCGCCCTTCTTGAGCTGGACGAAACGGCCCACCACATCGACGATATCGACGCGATTGAGCAGGTCCTGCTTGAACGAATCTGGGATCACCGGCGCGCGAAGATACGGTCTGGGTTCTGCCAATAAGGGGCTCAGGCGCACAAAAGCGGGTGTGCTGCGCGAACGTGCTGCGTCTATTTATATCCGATACCGGCAATAACGCAAGCGGCAGACCGGCATCCGCCCCGCCCCTTGACCAAGGGCCATCAGCCTGCCAGCTTGGCCTTCACCTGAGCCGAAACCGCGCCCATGTCAGCCTTGCCGGCCAGCATCGGCTTGAGCACCGCCATGACCTTGCCCATGTCCTGCGGCCCCGCGGCTCCGGCTGAAGCGATCGCCTGGGCAACCGCGACGGCGATCTCTTCGGGCGAGAGCTGCTGCGGCATGTACGCCGAGAGCACGCCGATTTCGAATTTCTCCACGTCGGCCAGGTCCTGGCGCCCGCCCGCCTCGTACTGGGCAATGGAATCGCGACGCTGCTTCAGCATTTTTTCCAAAATACCTAGGATGTCTGCGTCCGACAGTTCGATGCGTTCGTCGACTTCGCGCTGCTTCATCGCTGATAACAACAGCCGCACGGTGCCAAGGCGTTGCGTGTCCTTGGCCTTCATTGCGGCCTTCATGTCGTCGGTAATGCGAATTTTCAGGGACATGGTCTTGTTCACCAATGCTGGCTTCGGGCTGATTTCAGCCGGAGATGCCGGAAATGAAAACGGCGCGATGAAAGGCTGGAGCGCCCGTTCGATCGCGCCGAAACATTCCGGCTGGTACCACCTCGGCGTCAGACGACGCCGAACGCATCAATACATCTTGGGCGGCAGTGTCTGGTTGCGCAGACGCTTGTAGTGGCGCTTTACCGCGGCAGCCAGCTTGCGCTTGCGCTCGGAGGTCGGCTTTTCGTAGAACTCGCGCGCACGCAGTTCGGTGAGCAAACCGGTTTTTTCGACAGTGCGCTTAAAGCGGCGCAGGGCCACTTCAAACGGTTCGTTTTCCTTGACGCGTACGCTAGGCATGTAAAACCCTCACAAAACAGATAGATACGATTATCACCCGTTTGGCCGCAACGGCCGAAACGAAGTCCTCCAGTGTACCTGATTTGTGCACCAAACTGCAAGAGGGCGGATCGCCCGCACACCACCCGGTCCTGGCAGCTTTCAATTCAACCCCCTGTAGGTACGGCACGGGTCGCCGTCGCATGCAAACACACGCGTGAATTTCTCCAGGGTTTGCACTGTTAAATACAGAACCTTCACGCGAGCAGGTAAAGTCGCGCCATCCCACCTCGAAGTGATCACAAAATGACCTATTTGATGCTGCTCATCGCCATCATCGGCGAAGTTGCCGCCACGTCCGCATTGAAATCGGCCGATGGATTCACCAAATTCTGGCCGTCGGTCATCGTGGTCGTCGGTTACGCGACGGCGTTTTACTTCCTGTCCCTCACGGTGCGCGTCATTCCCGTCGGCATCGTCTACGCGATCTGGTCGGGTGTCGGCATCGCGCTGATTGCCCTGGTCGGTTGGTCGATTCTCGGTCAAAAACTCGACTGGCCGGCCATCGCCGGCATCGTCATGATTGCCGCCGGTGTCATGGTGATCAGCCTGTTTTCGGGCTCAATGCCGGACCACTAGCGAAAAGGCTCCGATGCCTGGAGCCTATTTGAAATCAGCGGCCATCTGCTCCTGGATGCCGATTTCCGCGCTAGTGAGCACGCAGCGGTAAATGTAGTCCACGAGGCGCATCGGGGCGACCACCCCTTCCTCGAGCAAGCGTGTGTTGTCGAACACAAAATCCAGCTCGGCGAAGGCGCCGTAAAGCTTTAGCGCGCGCACCAGCAGCCTGCGGTTGATGATGCCCAACTGCTCTTCGCACTGCCCCGCCAGATCCGCCAGTTCATCGAGCGCGATTTTGCGGTAATTTTTCCCCATGGGGGACAGTCCCGCAGCCCGCGCGTAAGCGACGTCGATTTCGTCAAACCGGCAGGAGTCCAGTGACGAGGACACGTGATACAGGTCGTGCTTCAAGCCGGGCTTGAAGGTGAGTTTGATGATTGATGACGCGCAATAGTCGACCGGAACGACGTCAATGTACTCGGACAGATCGCAGGTGAACTGCTTGAGCGCATGCGCCATGCGAAACACCCAGAAAATGCTCCCCGAGGGACCGCAACCGAGCGTGGTATGTCCGACAATGATCGATGGCCGCGCAACAACCAGCGGCAGGCCCGGCAACTCCGCCCGGAGTTTTTCCTCTATTTCGAGCTTGGATGCCGTATAGGGAACGAGATGTTCCTCGATATCAACCGGCGCATCCCAGGTTTCCTTGACCGGACTCCTCACGTTCGGGCCGCAGCACATCGCTGTGCCAACCTGGACGAACCGTTCCAGACTGGCCCGTCGGTTGACAAGGGACGCGAACGCGAAGGTGCCGTCGACATTAACCGGCCAGATTTTCGGACTGTTCGAGAAGGTGGCAAGCGCGGCGCAATTGATGACATGGGTCACCGTTGTAAGCCGCACGCTTTTTTCAAGTTCGTCGAGGTACTCGAAATCGCCGCAGATCACCTGTCCGGGGCTGAGGGTGTTGATTTTTTCGTCGTCGACGCCAAATCCGGCGAGGTTAGCCTGCACGCGCAACAAGCCCTCGATCTTGTTTTTCGCGCGAACGAAAAAACTCATGTTCGGCGCCTGTTCGCTGCCAAGCAACTCGGCAACGATGGCTCCGCCCAGAAAACCGGTCGCACCGGTAATCAGGACGTGCTTGTTCGACATCGGGGGCTTGATCATTGAATCATCCGGAAATACTTCCGGACGAATTGTATGCCAAGCCCCGCCCTCAGGCCGCGTCCTCGGCATTCCCGTCCCGCGCGTGCCTTCCACCGGAACTCAAGGCACCGCCGGAATTAAACAGCAGGTAAAGACTGGGCAGCACGATCAGCGTAAGCAGCGTTGCTGAAATAAGCCCGCCAATCACCACCACTGCGAGCGGACGCTGCGTTTCGGCGCCGATGGCATGGGACAAGGCCATGGGCAGCAAACCCAGCATGGCCAGCAAGCCGGTCATCAGCACGGTGCGCAGGCGCAGCATGGAACCATCCAACACGGCCTGCTCGGGGGACGCACCGTGGTTTTTGAGCTGGTTGTAATAAGTGACCATCACAACGCCGTTCAACACGGCCTGACCGAACAGGGCGATAAAGCCGATCGCCGCCGAAACCGACAGCGGGATGCCTGTAATGAACAGCGCAAGGATGCCCCCGATTAACGCAAACGGTATGTTCAGTAGGATGAGCACGGCGCTCTTGAACGACTGGAACGCGTCAAAAAGCAGTATGAAGATAAGGAGGATCGAAAGCGGCACAATCACCGACAAACGCGCCATGGCGCGCTGCTGGTTCTCAAACTCCCCCGACCAGCCGACCGAATATCCCTCGGGAAGCTTGAGCACTTCCTTCACCCGCGCCTGCATGTCGGCCACCACGCTTCCCATATCGCGGTCACGAATGAAAACACCCACCGACAACACACGGCGGCCGTTTTCTCGGCTGATGTTCATCGCACCGCCGGCGGTGCGGAAGTTCGCCACCTGCGCGAGGGGTATGTTCAGCCCCGACGGGGTCGTAAGCAGGATGTCCTTCATGCTCGATATCGACCGCTGCGGCTCGGCGAGGCGTACCACCACACTGTAATGGCGCTCGCCCTCCCAAAGTTCGGTCGCCGCCTTGCCGCCCAGGGCCATCTCGATCACGTCCTGGACGTCGCCGATGTTGAGCCCGTAACGGGCGGCCTGGGCGCGGTCGATCTCGACACGCAACTGCGGCAGCTCACCGTCACGATCAATAAAGGCGCGCACCACGCCCTGCACGCCGGTTATCGACGACAGCACCTGGCGCCCGGCGCGTTGCAACACGGCGAGGTCATCGCCAAACAGTTTGATGACAATCTGCCCGTCTATCTGCGAAATGCTCTCGAGCACGTTGTCGCGAATCGGCTGCGAAAAGGATGGTTCGACCCCGGGTATCGCCGACAACACACGATCCATCTCCTCGATGATCTGCGCCTTGGTCTTACCGTCCCGCCATTGCGCCTCGGGCTTCAGGTCAACCAGAAGCTCGGCCATGTTAATCAGCTTGGGGTCGGTGCCGTCCTCTGGACGCCCGGCCTTCGAGATCACCGTGTTCACCTCGGGGATGCCCTTTATCTCGGCGCGCACCCGCGCCAACTCGCGCATCGATTCGGCGACCGACACGCTGGGGGGCAGGGGAAGGTTTACCCAGATCGAGCCTTCGTTGAGCTCCGGAAGGAACTCGCTGCCCAGCCTCGGAACCAGGGCAAGACTGAGCAATAAGGCGACCGCCGCGGTACCCAACACCAGTTTGCGCCGGGCGATAGACCACACCAGCACGGGCTTGTAGGCGCTGCTGCACCAGCGCATCAGCCGGTTGTCTTCGTGCGGCAGGTTCTTTTTCAACCAGAAACGGCATAGCAGGGGCACCAGTGTCAGGGACACGATCAGCGAGCCGATCAGCGCCGAAACCACCGAATAAGCCATCGGCGCGAAAATACGGCCCTCGTGGCGTTGCAGCGTGAATATCGGAATATGCGCGGCAATGATGATCAGCATCGAAAAAACCGTCGGTCGGCCGACCTCGACGGTCGCGTCAAGAATGCGTCCCAGCCGGCCCTTCTCGTCGTGATGACCATGAGGCTCGGTCAGCTTGCGAAACACGTTCTCGACGACAATGACGGCACCGTCGACAATGATGCCGAAATCCATCGCGCCAAGGGACAACAGGTTCGCCGGAATGCCGATCAAAGTGAGACCGATGAAGGTTGCCAGCAGGGACAACGGGATAACGAGCGCAACGATCGCCGCGGCGCGGAAATTGCCGAGAAACAGGTAAAGCACCAGCGCCACCAGCAGCGCGCCCTCAAGCAGGTTGGTGAACACGGTCTTGAGCGTTTTGTCGATCAGCCACGTGCGGTCGTAGAACGGGACAATCTCGACCCCCTTGGGCAGGCCGCCCTTGTTGAGCAGGTCAACGCGCGCCTTGACCTGGGCCAGGACCTGCGACGGGTTTTCGCCCTTGCGCATCATGACGATGCCAGTCACCACGTCGTCCTCGGCATCCTGTCCGACGATGCCCTGGCGCGGAATGGCTCCGATGTTCACCTCGGCGACATCGCGCACCAGCACCGGGGAGCCGTTGCGTTCGGCGACCACGATCGTGCCGATGTCGTCCGCGCTCGATAACAGTCCGATACCGCGGATCAGCATCTGCTGGCGGCCGTTCTCGATATAACCCCCGCCGGCGTTTGCATTACCGCGCTGCAAGGCGCCGTAAAGCTGCTGCAGGCTGACCTTGAAATCCTTCATTCGCCCGAGGTTCGGATTGACCTCGTACTGTTTCACCAGCCCGCCGAGGCTCACCACATCGGCGACCCCGGGGATGAGCTTCAACTGGCGCAGGACGGTCCAGTCCTCAATCGTGCGCAATTCGCGCGATTCAAGGTGCGGCCCCTTCAGGCGGTAACGGTAGATTTCGCCAATGGCGGTCGACAGCGGCGCGAGCTCCGGTTGCGCGCCGGGTGGAAGGTCGACGCTGCGCAAACGTTCGGTGACCTGCTGGCGCGCAAAATACGCATCCGCCTTGTCGTTGAACGTAATGATGATGAAAGAAAGACCGAACTGGGTATGCGAGAACATGCGCACCGAATTGGGTATCCCGGCGAGTTCGACCTCAATCGGGATTGTGACCTGCTTTTCCACTTCTTCGGCAGCCCTCCCCGGATAGAGGGTGATGACGTTTACCTGGGTATCAGAAACGTCCGGGAAGGCCTCGATCGGGAGCGAGTTGAAGGCGAACAAGCCGCCCCCCACGAAAAGGAGCGCGCCAAGCAGCACAAAAAGCGGCTGGTGCAACGCATACGAAACCACGCGCTTGATCATTGCCGCACCACCGATTTAACCGCAAGAAAATAATGGAACGCAGCCATCACTGTGCCTTGGGCGCGGAACCACTGCGCACATCCTGCATCACCTGCTGCAACAGCAGTGCGCCTTGCACCACTACCTGCTCGCCAGACTTCACCCCCGAACCGATCACCACAAGGCCGCCCTGCTCCCGTCCCGCCACCACGGCCCGCCGTGTGAAGCTTCCCGGGCCATCCTGCACAAATACGTAACTTTCACCGCCGCGCGTGTAGACCGCCTTGCTCGAGACCTGCACATCAGCCCTGCCCGGGAGCGTGATCTCGGCGTTGATGAACATCTCGCCCTTGAGCTTGCGCGCCGCATTTTCTGCCCTGCCGCGCACCCTCACCATGCGGGTTGCCGGATCGATGAAGTCGGAGACATTGGTGACCGTCCCGTTGAACGCTTCGCCCGGATAGGCCGGCGCGCTGATCGTCATCACCTGCCCGGTACGGATACCCGCAAGATCGCGCTCCGGCACGTCGAGTTGCACCCACAAATGCTGGGGGTCCGTGACGACAAACTGCGCGCTCGACCCGGACATCTGGTCGGGACGCAACTCCTGCCCGGGATTGATGTTTCGTTCTACCAACTGCCCTGCAATCGGACTTTTCACGGAAAAGCGCTGGTCGATTGCCTCGGCGCGGCCACCGTACATGCGCAGGCGCTCTCCGGTTCGCGCGAGCTCAACTTCGGCCCGCGCATGATCGGCCTCGGCACCGTTGAGTTCCTTGCGCGCGAGCACGCCATGGTCGTGCAAATCCTTTACGCGCGCGAGATTCTGCTTCGCCAGCGCGAAATCGCTGCCGGCCTTGCGCGCCTCGGCCTGGGCCTGCCCAAAATCCGGGGACGAAAGGGTGGCGAGAACCTGACCCTGGGCTATTTTGTCGCCGGGTTGGGCAAAAATACGCTCGACCCTGCCGGCAAAGGGTGCGTAGATCCGCACCGTACGCTCTTCGTCCCAGACCATGCGGCCGTTCAGGCGCACGGTTTCCTTTTCACGCACGCCGGCCTTCTCGATCGCGAAAGCGGCCAGCTGCGGACTATCCTGGGTAAAGACGATCCGGTTGTCCGAAACTACGGGGGGCTGTGGTTTGGATTTGACCGCGGGATCACCGCAGGCGGCCAGCACCAGCGGAAAAAGGAAAACCAGCATCGCTTGCTGCAAACGCATAATGATTACTCCGCTAATGAGGTGCTCGCGCTCCACGCGGCGAGCGCCTTTGCATGATCGGCCTGCGCGACCGCGGCATCGACTTGCGTGGCACGCAGCGTGCGGCGCGCATCCAGCAGATCCATGATGCCGATCGCACCGTTCTTGTAGGCATACTCGGCCGCCTCGGCGGCGCGCCGCGCCTCGGCGAGCAGGCCGCCGTCATACCGGCGCACCCGGTCTACCGCAGATTGCAGGTCCGACCACGCACGTCCGAATTCGCCCGCGGCCTGGGCGCGCACCCGAGCAAGATTGTCGCGCGCGGCGTCGTAATCCACTTCGGCGCGGCGGATCTCCCCGCCGTAAGAGTGCCGGGCAAACAGCGGAATCGATATGGCAAAGCCGAAGCTGTTGCCGCTGCCCTGCTGGTTCGCCTCGCTTTGAGGCCAGTGCTCGAACTGCGCACCGACGGACACGTCCCGAGTGCGCAACCGGCGCGCGAGTTCCCGGGCGCGCTCGGAAGCTTCGACGCGCGCCTGCGCCGCACGCACGTCCGGGCGGCGGTCGATCATCCCGACCGGTAATGCATCGGCGGGCATCGCACCTGGTGCCGGCCACGCATCGGTCGCGCGGATGGCCCGGGTATCGCCCTCCAGGCCGACGATGTAGGCGAGCGCCAGTTGCGCACGGGCGCGGTCCGCCTCCGCCGCGCGTGCATCGTTGCCGGCGCGCAACGCGTCAACCCGGAGCCGCGCCAGATCGGCCAGTGCGATATCGCCGGCCTTGAGCCTCATTTCGGCGGCCTCCAGGGATTTCACGAACAAGCCGGCGGTATCGGCGAGCACCGCGCTTTTTTCCTGTGCGAGCGCGAGCTCGTAATAGGCGTTTCGCAACACGAGGCCTTGTTGCCGCCTGGTTTCTGCAAAATCCGCGTCACTCGCAGCTTCAAGGCGTTCCGCGGCGGCAACGCGCAGTTCGCGCTTCTCGCCCCTTTCGATCAGCTGGTCGATGCGTACCGTGGTGTCCACGGTCTTGTCGCGAACACCGCCTGCGCCGATGCCGCGGCCGGGGTTGATGTTCAGGGCCTGTAAGCTCAGCGTCGGATTGGCGCCCTGGCCCGCGACCATCGAATCGGCGCGCGCCGATTCCTGGGCGCGCCGCGCCGCCTGTAATTCACGGTTTCGATCGAGCATCATGCGCTCGGCATCTGCCAGAGAAAGCGCGTTCGGTGACGCGTCGCGCCCGGCACGCGCCGACTGCGCGCACACGAGTGCCGGCCCCGCGATGAACAACGCGGCGCACGCAAAAGCCTGTACGCTCCGTTTGAGCTGCCGCAATCCAGTCATCGCAAGCTTGCCTTGGTATCCGGTTTGGAAAACAATGCGGCACTCTAGGCAACAAACCTGTCAGCCACCTTTCAAAACCCCGTTCTTTCACCGGAATACGCTCCAAACATGGGCCTTCGCATTCTGATTGTCGAAGATGACGCCGTGCTGGCAGACGGCATGAGCAGCGCGCTGCGCAAGTACGGCTACGTTGTCGACTGCCTGGCCGACGGTGCGCACGCCGACCAGGCCCTTGGCACCGAGGATTACGATCTCACGATCCTGGACATCGGGTTGCCGCGCATGGACGGGTTCGAAGTGCTGCAGCGCCTGCGCGCGCGCAAGAAAAAAATGCCGGTCCTTGTGCTCACTGCGCGGGACGAACTCGCCGACCGCGTCAAGGGGCTCAACCTTGGCGCCGATGACTATGTGATCAAACCGTTCGAACTGGTCGAACTGGAGGCGCGCATACGCGCGCTAATCCGCCGCAGCATGGGCGAGGCATCGCCGGCGCTCGAGATCGGCGGCCTTACGCTCGACATGGCGGCAAGGCGCGTAATGCTCGATTCGCGGCCCCTGGAACTGACCGCGCGCGAATTCGGGGTGCTGGAAATCCTGATGAGCCGCGCCGGTCGCGTGGTCAGCAAGGAGCAACTGAACGAACGGCTCGCCGGTGGTGCGGAGGATCTGGCCGAGAACGCCATAGAAGTTTACGTGTCGCGGCTGCGCAAAAAAATCACCGATGCCAGGGTGAACATTCGCACGGTGCGCGGATTCGGATACCTGCTCGAGTCGGCGCAGCCACCCGCCTGAACATGCCGGCAACGCCTCCGTTAAGCCTTCGCCGCCAGCTGCTGCTGCGCCTCATGGTGCCGTTGGTGGCCCTTTTTTGCATCGGGGCCGCCGCCTCGTATTACATCGCGCTTGGGTTCGCCAACAGTGCCTATGACCGCGCGCTCTACGACTCGGCCCGCGCACTCGCGCAGCAGATCAAAGTGGTGAACGGGCGCACCGTGGTCGACCTTCCGCGGGCAGCGCTCGAGATGTTCGAGTGGGATGACCTTGACACGACCTACTACCGGATCAGTTCGGCTAGCGAAGGATTCCTGTTCGGGCACAAGGCCATGCCCGATCCCCCGGCCGCTTTTGCCGAAAACGTGCGCGCCCATTATTACGAGGGCAGCATTCTTGAACAGAAGGTGCGCATCGTGGCGCTGCACCTGCCGGTCGGCCCCGGCGGAACGCCGGTCAATGTGCAGGTCGCCGAGACACGCAACAAGCGTACCCATCTTGTGAACGATATCCTGCTGACCCTGGTACTGCCCCAGCTGCTGCTGATCGGCATGGCCGGCGTTCTCGTTTGGTTCGGCGTCACAAGCGGCCTGGTTCCGCTGCTATTGCTGGAAAAAGAAATCGCCACGCGCACGTACCGCGACCTCTCCCCGCTTCCCGACCGGCGCGTGCCGACGGAGGTGCGCCCCCTAACCCATGCGATCAACGACCTGATGGAACGCCTGGGCCAGACGCTGTCGGTACAACACCGCTTCATCGCCGACGCGGCGCACCAGCTGCGCACACCCATCGCCGGTCTCAAGATCCAGACGGAGCGCGCGCTGCTGGCCAGGGATATGGACGAGATCAGGCCGGCCCTGGGCCAGTTGCAGAAATCAGCCGAGCGCATCGCGCACCTGTCAAACCAGTTGCTTACCCTCGCCCGCGCCGAACCGGGGGCGAGCGACGAAACGCGCTTTACCTATATCGACCTCAACGAGCTAGCACGCGAAACGGGAATGCAGTGGGTTCCCCGCGCGCTCGAGCACAATATCGACCTCGGTTTTGCAGGCAGCGAGCGGCCGGCGCGGATCCGCGGCGATGTGCTGCTCCTGCAAGAACTTATCTCCAATCTTATCGACAACGCCGTGCGCTATGGTCGCAACGGCGGCAGCATCACCCTGTCGGTCACGGCAAGCCCGGTACCCCAGATCACCATCGAGGACGACGGTCCCGGCATCCCGGAATCCGAACGGGGCAAAGTGTTTGAACGCTTTTACCGCCCGCCCGGCAGCCCTGGCGGCGGCTCCGGTCTCGGCCTTGCCATCGTGAGTGAAATCGTGCTCGCACACGGGGCTGCGCTCACCCTCGACAGCCCGGACTCGGGTACCGGCACGCGCGTGCGCGTCACCTTCGCAAAAAGCTAGGCAGCCTGCGCATGCTCATACTCGGCATAGAAACCTCCTGCGACGAAACGGGCATCGCCCTGTATGACTCGGTGCGCGCCGGCGGCACACCCCTGGCCGGATTGCTCGGACACGCCATCCATTCCCAGGTGGCGATGCACAACGAGTATGGTGGCGTCGTGCCGGAACTGGCTTCGCGCGACCACATCCGGCGTGTATTGCCGCTGGTGAGAAAAGTAGTGTCCGAAGCCGGCGTAAGCATGCAAGACCTCGATGCCGTCGCTTATACGCAGGGTCCGGGCCTCTCCGGGGCCCTGTTGGTAGGAGCCTCGGTCGGCGCCGCGCTGGCCTACGGACTCGGCATCCCGGCCGTTCCGGTCCATCACCTTGAAGGCCACCTGTTGTCTCCGCTGCTGTCGCGCGACCCGCCGGTATTTCCGTTTGTCGCCCTGCTCGTATCGGGCGGCCACACCCAATTGATGCGCGTTGCCGCCGTAGGCGATTACACCCTGCTTGGTGAAACGCTCGACGATGCCGCGGGCGAAGCCTTCGACAAGAGCGCAAAAATCCTCGGTCTGCCCTATCCGGGTGGACCGGCGCTGTCACGCCTCGCGCAGGCGGGCAGCCCCGGACGCTTCCGCCTGCCCCGGCCGATGCAAAAAAGCCGCGACCTCGATTTCAGTTTCAGCGGATTGAAAACCGCGGTAATGCTCGCAGCCAAAGCGGAGTCCTTCACCATCGCAGATCGTCCGGACCTAGCCCGGTCCGTCGAGGAAGCCATCATCGATGTGCTGGTTTCAAAATCGCTTGCGGCACTCGACCAGACCGGGATGAGAAGCCTTGTGGTCGCCGGCGGTGTCGGCGCCAACCGGCACTTGCGCGCCACCCTTGACGCCGCCGCGGCGTCACGCGGCTTGCGGGTGTACTACCCCGAAATGGAGTTGTGTACCGATAACGGCGCGATGATCGCGCTGGTCGGTGCGCTTCGCCTGCAGGCGGGCACCCGGGATTCGGGCGCAACACCCTCGCGCGGTTTTACCGTCAGGCCGCGCTGGGATCTGGCCACGCTCTGACCGAAAACTGAAGACCGGCGCCGGAACGACGCAGTTACGGGCGGGGCGCCGCCTTTTGGCCGATGCGGCTTTCCTGGCCTGCAAGTAACTTGCGTATATTGGCCTCATGCCGCCATACGAGCAGCAACGAAATGCCGAGTACGGCGAAGGTGTAAGGCGAGAGCCCGAACCACCAGAAGGTGCAAAACGGCGCGAACACGGCGGCGATGATCGCCGCAAGCGAGGAGATCCGGAAGAACACCGCGATGATGATCCAGGTCGCCAGTGTCGCCAACCCAAGCCACGCATTGATCGCCAAAAGTATCCCCAGCGCGGTGGCGACACCCTTGCCACCCTTGAAGCCAAAATAAAGGGGGAAAAGATGGCCGAGAAACACGGCAAAGGCGACGCCCGCGGCGATCTGCGTACCTTGTTCTCCCGGCGCAAATTGCGGCGAAATCAACAACGCGAGCATGACAGCAAGCCAGCCTTTTCCGGCATCGCCTGCCAGTGTGAGCAAGGCCGCAAGCTTTTTGCCGCTGCGCAGCACGTTGGTCGCCCCCGGATTCCCGGAACCGTAGCTGTGCGGATCCGGCAGGCCGAAGGCCTTGCTGACAATGACGGCGAACGAGAGCGAACCGATGAGATAGGCCGCGATAACAAACACAACTGCAATCAGCATTGCCCGGTTACCTGATAAATGTGCATCAACCCACCTCGAGAACAAACTTGCGCGGCAGCGCGTCGCCGGCCAAGTACTCATACGTGAAACATGAAGACAGGCATAGCGCTTACAATTCACGCACCGCCATGCACTGGCAATATCCGCTTGCGATTAACGCTTCGCATTTTAGCGTGTTATCAACGTGTCAAAGACCCGGGCCGCTTTTCCATATGGATACCATTTTCATCCGCGAACTCAAGCTCAACGCCTGGGTCGGCATTTACAAGCGCGAGAAATTCGCACCGCAAACGGTGCGACTGGACATTGAAATCGGCGTCCCGTCAGCGGTGTTCAAGAGCGAACGCGTCGCCGACACCATCGACTACGCCGTGGTGGTCGAACGCCTGCG
Organism: uncultured Pseudomonadota bacterium; assembly: GCA_903895005.1. The sequence goes on along the minus strand of CAITSH010000036.1, from coordinate 19,099 downwards.
CCAGCTTTTCGCCGATACGCGCTTCGGCCTTATAGAGAACATGGCCGAGCGCATCGCCACAATCCTTATCGATGAAATGAACGCGCCCTGGGTCAGGGTCAGTGTCGAAAAAATCGGCATCATCCGGGAAGCCAAGCGGGTGGGCGTGACCATAGAGCGCAGTCGCAAAGCCGACTGAACCTTCTCAAAAAAATGCACACCCATCCAGAAACCCGCGCCAATCAACGGTTTCCAGCCTATTGCCACCGTCGCTACCGGAGAGCAACACATCAGTCAGGCAGCGCGACCTCCACGGTCACAGCCTGCAACACGCGCGTCAACTCCTTCGGGGCGATGCCCACGAGGTAACCGCGGCGACCGCCGTTGATGTAAATCTTTTCCAGGTCAAGCACGGTCTTTTCGACAAACACCGGCATGTGCTTACGGGTACCAAAGGGCGAAGTGCCACCGACCTGATAGCCCGAATGACGCTGTGCCACCTCGGGCGTGCACGGCGCGACGCTCTTGACGCCGATCTGGCGCGCGAGATTCTTGGTCGACACCTTGCGGTCCCCGTGCATCAGCACAATCAGCGGCGCCGCCTTGTCGTCCTGCATGACAAGTGTTTTTACCACGGCGCTTTCAGGCACCCCGAGCTCGCGCGCCGACACCGCGGTGCCGCCGTGCTCCTCGTACTCATAGGGGTGTTCCGAAAAAACAACCCCCTGTTTTTTCAACACGGCCGTCGCCGGCGTCTCGGAAACATGTTTTGCCATTTCAGTCCCGCCTCATCCACGCGGATGATGCTTTTGGTGCAGCGATTTCAGCCGCTCACGTGCGACATAGGTATAAATCTGCGTTGTCGAAATATCGGAATGCCCGAGCAGCATCTGCACCACGCGCAGGTCGGCACCGTGGTTGATCAGGTGGGTGGCAAAGGCATGGCGCAGGGTATGGGGTGACAGCGATTTTCCCGGCACTGAAACGGCGGCGTGGCGCTTGAGCAGATACCAGAACGCCTGGCGCGTCATCGCCTCCCCGCGCGCAGTCACGAACACGGCGTCAGACTGCCGTCCCTTGAGCAAGTCCGGGCGCGCCTCACCCAAGTACCGGTTGATCCAGTCCATCGCCTCCTCACCAAGGGGAACCAATCTCTCCTTTGCACCCTTGCCAAAGACGCGCACCACGCCCATGTCGAGGCTGACTTCGGCGATTTTCAGCGCCACCAGTTCGGAAACGCGCAGGCCGCTGGCGTACAACACTTCAAGCATGGTGCGGTCACGTAATCCGAGCGTGGTTTCCACCTGCGGCGCGCCAAGCAGCGCCTCGACGTCAGACTCGGTCAGCGTTTTTGGAAAGCGCGGCGGCTTTTTCGGTGAGTCGAGTTTTGCCGTCGGATCGACGGTGATGCGATTGGCGCGCAACGCAAAGTGATAAAAACGCTTTAAGCTGGATTGCAGCCGCGCCTGGGTGCTGGCCTTGACCGCGCCGCGCGGACCGGCGCCCGCCGCGCGACTCCGCCGGTCCGACAGGTAGCCAGCAATATCCGCCTCGCCTGCCTCGAGCAGGGCGCGCGCCGTCGCCCCGGCCAGCCAGTCGCCAAATTGCCGCAGGTCACGACGGTAAGACTCCAGGGTGTTCTTCGACAACCCGTCTTCCAACCAGAGCTGGTCGCAGAATTCATCCAGCAGCGCGGCGTCACCGTCCTTCATGGCGCCAAAAAAGATTCCCTGAATGACCTTCCATCCGGCCCCGCGCGATCCCCGATTGCGCGCCCGGAGTCAAACCTATAACGCCTTCGTGTGCCAGCAAACGACGCTTCACCTCGATCAGGTAGCCGCCGCCCTTGTGCGCAAATCCACCCAGCCCCGTCGCAGCGATAACGCGGTGACAGGGAATGGCCAGCGGAAAAAAATTGGAGCCGCAGGCCTGTCCCACCGCACGTGCAGCCGAACCCATGCTGCGTGCCATGCGCCCGTAGCTCAGCGTCTGCCCGCAGGGCACCGCCGCAATGGCGGCCCACACCCGGCGCTGGAAATCAGTGCCGACGTTTTTGAGCGGCAGGCGAAAACGAAATTCCGGGTCATCGGCATATTTCTCGATTTGGGCGCAGGCGCGCTCGGCAAGCTTGTTAAGCGGCGGCAGCGTCCCGATGGAAGGCGGCAAGAACATGATCTCGGCGAGGACCTCGCCTTCGGTGCGAATTCCCACCAGCGCGAAAGGCGTCTGCAACCTCGCCTGGAAAGAACCGTCTGCACGCGGCCTTGCACGCTTTGGCACGATCACCGGATCCGTGCCGGCGTCGCGGAAATCACGTGAGGACTTGGACATTGTTCGAATCAGGCACCGGCAAGTTCGCGCAGCTTAACGAGCAGGCCGTCGGGCACGTCGATCCCCTGCTCCAGCGCAAGCCGCTGCGCGCTGAAACGGCGCCCGCCTGGCAGGCGCACGCCCTCCTCGGAGAGCATCATGGTAATCAGCGCCTCGACGCGCTCGTTATAGACCCCGCGTCCGGCCGCAGCCCCCGGATCGATGGCGAAGAAGCCCTGCCCCAGGCTGGGCCGGTTTCCCTGCTCAACCCAAAACGAATCGTTGTCACGGCTGATGGCCGCCCCGGTGAGCGCGGTGCACAGGAGCTCAAACACCAGCGCCAGCATGGCGCCCTTGCTGCCACCGACCGGGAACAGGGTGCCCGCCTCGAGAACCTCCTGCGGATCTGTGGTCGGCTTGCCGTGGCGGTCCAGCGCCCAGCCCTCGGGAATGCGCTCGCCTTTTTGCGCCGCCAGCATGATGCGGCCGCGCGTCACCGTGGTCATGGACAAGTCTATGACCACAGGATCGGTGCCCTCCCGCGGGAAAATTGCGGCAACAGGATTGGTCCCCAATGTACCTGTCCTGCCTCCCCACACCGGCATGGCCGCAGGCGAATTCGACAATGCGATGCCAATTTGGCCCGCCGCGGCCATCGGCTCCAGGGCGAGAGCCAGCGCGCCGATGTGATGTCCGTTGGTAATGCCGGCGTAGCCGATGCCGTAATCGCGTGCGCGCCGCACCGCCTCGCCTGCGGCCATTGCGCAGCCCTCATAGCCAAGACCGCCGGCATTGTCGATGACGCAGACTGCCTTGTGATCGGACATGACACGCGGGTGGGCGCTGCCGTCTGCACGGCCGCTTTTGAGCATGCCGCAATAAAACGGCACGCGCGACACACCGTGCGAGGGAAGGCCCTGCATGTCGGCGGCCACCAGGGCGCACGCGCTGGCCTGCGCCATTCCCTGGTGCGCCCCGGCACGCGAGAACGCTTCGCGGGCGATTTCGGTAAGCGTGTGTTGGTCTATTTTTGCCATGGCATGGATTCTATTTCAGCGGCCGGACCGGCATCTTGCGCCCGATGGCAACGGTGGCCACCACCGCTGCGGCAAAGATTATCATGCCCACGCTGACCTTCTCGCCGAGCAACAGCGCAGAAGCGATCAGCGTCAGGAAAGGCTGCGTCAACTGCACCTGTGAAACGCGAGCAACGCCGCCAAGCGCAAGACCGTGGTACCACGGGAAAAAACCCAAATACTGGCTGAACAGGCTGACGTAGGCAAAACACAGCCAGGCCGTGATCGAGGCGTTGACACCGTGCTCCGCAGCCGACCAGAGCACCGGCGGCAATAAAAAAGGCCCCGAAACGACCAGCACCCAGCTGATCACCACCCAGCCCGGCATTTCGCGGGTGAGCCGCGCACCCTCGGCGTACCCGAGCGCGCCCACCGCCACCGCCAGCAAAAGAGCAAGGTCGGCGAGATGCAAAGTACCGCCCCCCTCGATCAGCGCAAACACCACCACCAGCAGCGCGCCAGAGCCGGCGGCCAACCAGAAGCCCCGCGACGGTCTCTCCCTTCCGGACAGAGCCACCGTCGCCGCCGTCGCCAGCGGCAACAAGCCAATCACGATTGCGCCGTGCGCCGAGGGCAGATAGCGCATCGCGTAAGCGGTGATCAGCGGAAAGCCGAGCACGACGCCCGAAGCGGTCAGTATCATGCGCAGGATCTGGTCGCGCCGCGGCAAGGGCTGGCGCGTGACCAGCAAGACCAGCGCGGCGAGCACGGACGCCGCCAGCGAACGGCCAAGACCGACCAGCACCGGATCGAGTTCGGCGACGGCAACGCGCGTCGCCGGCAGGGTCAGGCTGAATATGGCGACGCCGATAAAACCCCACGCCAGCCCCTGCAATTCGCGCTTGCGCCGCGCCGCCTCCATTCAGGGCTTCATCGCCTGCCTGACAAGACGCGCCATCAAGGCGGCATCCTCGCCGATGCTTTGCTCGAGGCCTTGCACCACGCCTTCGCGATCCGCGACCGTACGGTTCTGGCTGACTTTCCACTTGCCGGTAATGGTGGCGATCGGAATTTCGATACCGACAATCGCACGCAGCATCTGGTCGATGTACTCGGCCGGGGCGTCGTCCACTTTCCATGGCATCGCCCTCGCCCCTTCGTGCCGGTCGGTCAGTTGCGAGACAAAATTGCGCAGCCAGACCGTATCTTCGATAACGCGCAGCGGGCCCTGGACATGCACCACGGCATAATTCCAGGTCGGCACGACTTTGCCGGTTTCTTTCTTGGTGCCGTACCACGAGGGCGTGACATAAATCTGCGGCCCCTGGAATACCGCCAGCGCACCGTGTTCCGCAGAAAAATCGCGCCACAGCGGATTGGCTCTTGCGACGTGCCCGCGCAAGGTCCCCGGCGTACCGGGGGACGCGCCCGCGGCCGGGGCCGCGTCAAAGATCATCGGAATATGGTTGGCGGTGAGGCCGTCCGCAGCCAATGTCACCAGCGTCGCAAGCGGATGGGCGTGCATCAAAGTCTGCATCACCTCGATACGCGTCTCTTCAAAAAGCGCTGTCTGGTACATGGTGGCCCAGTCTGCTGGATCAGGCGGGTGTAAGGGGGTGCGGCGTGTCGCGCCTCAAATACTGGATCGCCAGCGCCGCCACCACCAGACCGAAGCCGACGATGTCGGCGGTGGCGCCCGGATAGACCAGTGCAAAGCCGGCCACCAGAAACATCCAGCGCTCGAACAAGGTGGTTTTCTTCAATGCCCATCCCTGGAAGCCCGCCGCGAGAGCGGCAACGCCGACGGCGGCCGTCACCGTCACCTCTGCGATCAACCACCAGTTGGCCGTCGCCAGCGCCTTGGTCGAGCCCATCAGCAGCAGGCCCTGACCGCTCGGGTCGAGTACGAACATGAAGGGCACCAGGAACGCCGGCACGGTGTACTTCCAGCACTGCATGGTCGTTTTATACGGGTCGCCACCGGTGATTGCGGCCGCGGCAAACGGCGACAGAGCGGTCGGCGGGGACACTTCGGACAGCACGGCGTAGTAAAAAATGAACATGTGCGCGGCAAAATCCGGCACGCCCAGCTTGATAAGGGCCGGCGCGGCGATCACCGCGCAGATGATGTATGACGCCGTCACCGGTACCGCGAGACCAACGATCCATACGACCAGCGAGGTGAAAATAGCGGTCAGCAGGAGCGAGCCACCGGCATAGTCGATGACGATCGAACTGAACTTGAGGCCAAGTCCTGTCAAGGTGACCACACCGACGATGATGCCGGCGCCGGCACAAGTCGCACCGACGTTGAGCATGCCAACCGCCCCCCCCTCCAGCGCCTTGATGAAAGGTGACTGGAAAATGAGTTTGGAGATCGAGCCCTTGCCACCGAACAGGTCATAGGAGAACAGCGCGCACTCGCGGCGCAGGAAACTCGTGACAAACGACACCACGGTGGCCCAGAACACCGACAGCACCGGTGAAAAGCCCCACATCATGAACACCACGATCGATACGAGCGACAGGAAATGAAACCAGTACTTGCGCGTCAGGTTCCACACCGAATCGGGTTTCGCAAACACGGTGTCGCCCATGCCGTACTTGCGTGCGTCGATCTCGACCATCAGGAACAATGCGAGATAGAACAGGAAGGTCGGAATACAGGCCATCAACAGCACGTCGAGGTAGGATATTTTCAGGTACTCGGCGATCAGGAAGGCTGCGGCGCCCAGCACCGGCGGAGAAATGATTGCACCAAGGCCACCTGCGGACAGCAGGCCACCCGCCGCGTTTTTCTCGTAACCGACTTTTTCCAGCATCGGCCAGGCCACGGCACCGAGGGTGACGGTGGTCGCCACGCCCGATCCGGACGGTCCTCCCAGCAGAAACGACGCGAGCACGACCGTACGGCCGGCGCCCGTGGGCTTGCCGCCCATCGCGGAAAAGGAAAAATCAATATAGAACTTCCCCGCGCCCGAGTACTGCAAAAATGCGCCGAATATCGTGAACAGGATGATCAGCGACGAGGACACATCCACTGCAGAACCGTAAATGCCCTCCAGCGTCATGTACATCTGCCCGATCAGGCGGCCGACCTCGTACCCCTTGTGTGTCCATGGCTGCGGCAGGTAGGCGCCTAAGAGTGCATAAAGGATGAAGGCCATCGTAATAGCCGGCATGATCCAGCCGTTGATGCGCCGCATGGCCTCCATCACCAGCCCGATCAGCATCACGCCAAAAAATATGTCCCAGCCGTTGGGCGAGGTATTGCGGTCGGTAAAGTCATCGCCACCCGTTATCAGGTAGAAGACGATACCTATGGACATCAAGGCGGCAATCCAGTCCCACCACATGATGCGGTGGCGATACCGGCTGGAAAGCGGAAACAACAAAAATGACAGGAACAGCACGAAGCCCACGTGCACCGGGCGCAGCGTCTGCGTCGGGACGATGGCGTAGGCGGTGTAAAGATGGAACACCGACATCACGACCGCGGCAAAGGTCAGGAAGACGGCCAACCAACCGTGGAACTTGTTGGCCGCACCCTCTTCCTCCTCGATAAACTCCTCGGCTTTTTTAAGTTTCTCGGCGTCTATTGCCGCCTGGATGTTCATGTCGGGCGTTGCGGGATGGTCTGCCACGGAGTCCTCACTTTACGTTCGCTTTGCGGCATGCTGCCGCGATATCTTCCGGCGTTTGTTGTCGTTACGGAATTTTCTGGGTCGGAAATCCCAGTTTTTTTCGTAGTCTAGCAGACCGTTCCGCCCTCCCCGACCCTGATCCGGAGGTAACGCAGACCGCCGCGTCATTGACTGTCCCGACGATTGTCCCGCCACGGCGGCGGGAATATACTCCGCCCGCCCCTCCAGAACAGCCCCCATGGACAGCATCCTCGTCACCTACCACCTCAGTACGCCGGCCGGCACGCCCCAAAGCGCAGTCGACGCACGCGCCGTGGCCATAGCAATCGAGCAAAGTATTGAGATGCCGGTGTCGGCGGTGCGGGACCGGCGCGTGCTTGATGAGTATGTCGGGCGCGTTGAATCGGTGACCGCATTGGACCCGGAACTGCATCGCATCAGAATCGCCCTCTCCACGGGTACGCTGTGCGACGACCCGGGCCAGCTAATGAACATGTTGTTCGGCAACAGCTCGCTGCAACCGGACGTAGAACTCATCGATGTCGAACTCGGCCCGCAAGTGCTGGCGGCATTCCCCGGCCCGCGTTTTGGCATCGCTGGCCTGCGCCAGGCCACCGGCGCAACAACACGTCCGCTCACCTGCAGCGCACTCAAGCCCCAGGGCAGTTCACCCGCACAGCTCGCGGCGATCGCGCGCAGCTTCGCCCTGGCGGGCATAGACATCATCAAGGACGACCACGGCATCGCCGACCAGGCTTACGCGCCCTTCGCCGCGCGCGTAAAGGCGGTGCAGGCGGCGGTCGCCGGTGCCAATCGGGAAACGGGCGGACGCACGCTGTACGCCCCGAGCCTGTCAGGCGGGCCGTCGCGCCTTGCCGCACAAGCGGCCATCCTGCGCGACGAGGGCGCGGGCATGGCGCTGATCGCACCGATGATTGTAGGCTTGCCTGCTTTCGCGGAACTGGTCGCCACGCTGGGCGTGCCCGTCATCGCGCACCCTGCACTGGGCGGTGCCGCACGCATTGCACCGTCCCTGCTCATTGGCAAGCTCTTTCGCCTTTTCGGCGCCGACGCTGTGATCTATCCCAATCACGGCGGGCGCTTTAGCTATTCGCCGCAAACTTGCCGTGACATCGCCGCTGCGGCGTGCGGCGCTTGGGGTAACATCCGACCCGCATTGCCTGTTCCCGCCGGCGGGATGACCATGGAGCGGTTGCCTGAAATGCTGGATTTTTACGGCAATGACACGATGCTGCTGATCGGTGGCGGCCTACTGGAGGCGGGCGATTCGATGCAGGACCGCGCCCGCGAATTTGTGCGAATCGTCGCCGCCACCACCTGAGTGGATGCAACCATGAATACAAAACCGCCAGTCACTAAGACTAAGGCATCGACCACCCCGGGCGCAAACCCCATCCATCCTCCGGTGATTCATCGCGCGGCGCTGGCGGCGGGCCGTTGGTCCGGTGTCGAACCGCTGCACTACAAGCAGGAAGGCAGCGCACCGTTTCGCGATGTCAGCCGGCAGGTGCTTTTCGGTGACGCCCACATGTCGGCACAACTTCGCTATTTTGAAGTTCAGGCCGACGGATACACCACACTCGAACGCCATCAACACACCCACGCCGTTCTGGTGCTGCGCGGTCACGGAACGGCGCTCGTCGGCGAGACAATCCTGTCACTGGCCGAGCATGACCTTGTCACCGTGCCCCCACTCACCTGGCATCAATTCCGCGCACCCGCAGACCAGCCGCTCGGTTTTTTATGCATGGTGAACACGGAGCGGGACCGGCCACAGCTGCCCACGCCTGAGGAATTGGACGCGCTGCGCGCCGATCCGCAACTGGCGGCCTTTCTTCACGATTGAACGACCCGACCAGATTCAATCTGTATAAATAAAAAACCCGCCAGCGGCGGGGTTTTTTTCGGTGGGTATACCCGCCGGACCTGAAAGTGCAGACGGCTCAATTGAGCTTGATGCCCTTTTCGGTAAAGTATTTCACCGCGCCGGGATGGAACGGGATCGGCGAGGCCGCGGTTTTCTGGTTCTCGAGCTTGATGTTCTCGGCCTCTTTGTGAACCGCAATGACATCAGCACGCTTGTCAAAGATCGCCTTGACGATGTTGTAGGCCGTCTTGTCATCCATGTTCTCGTTGACGAGCAGGATATTCATTACGGTCGCCTGCTTGTTGTCGAGATCCATTCCCTTGTACACGGCCTTGGGAATGGTATCTTCGACGTAAAGGTTGCCGTATTTCTTGTTCATCGCGGCAACAACCTCGGAGTGGTCGACCATTTTAAGCTTGGTGCCCGGGGTGTTGGCCAGGTCGGTCACCGCAGCCGTGGGCAGGCCGCCGACCCAGAAGAACGCATCGATCTTCCCATCCTTGATGGCATTGACGGACTCGGCGACGCCGAGTCGCTCGCGCTTCATGTCCTTGTCCTTGTCCATGCCCGCGGCCTCAATGATGCGAAAGGCCATCACCTCGGTGGCGCTGCCCGGTGACCCGGTTGACACGCGCTTGCCCTTTAGGTCGGACATTTTGTTCACGCCGCGGCCGTCGATCGAGACAACGTGCATGCGGTTGGGATAAAGAATCATCAGCGTCTTGAGCGGAACCTTGTTGCCCTTGAATTTATCCTCGCCGCGATAAGCGTCGAGCGCCGCGTCAGTCATGGAAAATCCGACATAGGGCTTGCCGCTGCCGATCAGCTTGAGGTTGTCGACCGAACCGCCCGTGACTTCGGCCGTGGCTTGCATGCCAGGAACAAACTTTGAGAGCACCGCGGCGATACCCCCACCCATGGGGTAATAAACCCCGCCTGTGCCCCCGGTGGCGATGGATATGTTCTGCGCCCCGGCGACGGTCGCGACCGACACCGCCAGCACCGCAAATCCTGTGCGCAAAGCCTGCATTGCTTGATTCATGTTGAATCCTCCTAAATTGGGTGGGGTGCGCCGGTTATGTCCGGCTTCTTGTGCTGGATTTTCAAACTCCCATGGACGCCATCAAACTCCCATGGACGCCATTATAGTGCCGGATCGGGATTTTTCGCGTCGCGCCGAAACCGGGTTGCACGGTCCCGAAGCGGGGGTCCCCGTTCGATCCGGTCTATTTTGCGAACAGCTGTCCGATATCCTTGAATGCCTTGAACTCCAGCGCATTACCGCAGGGATCAAGAAAAAACATGGTGGCCTGCTCGCCCACCTGTCCCTTGAACCGAATTTGCGGCTCGATCACAAACTTCGTGCCGGCCCGGATCAGTTTTTGCGACAGGGTCTCCCATTCGCCCATGGACAAGACGAGGCCGAAATGGCGCACCGGCACGTTCTCGCCGTCCACCCCGCTGGTATTTCGATGACCGGCCTCGTCCGGCGACAGGTGCGCGACAATCTGGTGGCCGTAAAAATCGAAATCGACCCAATCCGGAGCGCTGCGCCCCTCGGCACAACCGAGCAGCTCACCATAGAAAGCACGCGCCTTCTCCAGGCTGGTTACGGGAAAAGCGAGATGGAAGGGATGGGCTACGGGCATGACGAACCTTTCGGTGAAATTCCGGCGGTGATTATCGCGGAAACGCCGCGGCGGCGCACGGCGGCGCCCTAGCGGCCGTGTCCGAGAAGGGTGCGCTTCAGTTCTTCCGAGGCCGGGTTGTCGCCAAGCCAGATGCGCAGCAGCGCGCGGTAAAAATCCGCGCCGGCAATCGGCTTGCCCCGCTCCACGCCGTTAAACAATACCCGGGTACCGATTTCCGGCAAATAGTCCAGTGCGATCACATCCCCCTCCTTGGCGGAATGTACTTCGGTCATCGTCGCAGCAAGCTCGGCTGCCCGTGCCTTCAGGCCCTCGTGCTGCGTTGCCGGGGTGTTGTCGCGCAGGCCTTCATCGAGCGCGTCGATCAGCTGCCGCGCGGTAAGGTCGCGCATCAGACGCATGGTAAAGCGCTTGGGCCCGGCCAGAGCCATGACTGCTGCGACCGAAGCCCGCTTTTCCACAAGGTAAAGGCCCGCGACATAGACCTTGAATACCGACATGCTTCGAAGTCCGGCTCCGTTGAGCACCAGCTCGGCGTTACCCACCTGCACGGTTTCATCGACCTTCACGCCACTGACATCTGCGGCGGGCGCGGCCGGGGTAAATCCGGCAAGTAACAACAAAACCATCATCCGCATCATGGGCCGTCCCGGCAGAATCAACTGCCGGCCAGTCTGCAGCCGCCTTGTTACAAAACCGTGAATCCGGCGCAACAGTCCAACGCGACCCCGCCACCCCCGGGCGATCAGATCATCATCGTGAACACGACCATCGCGGCAAGAACGAGGGTTTGCAGGCACATCAAAACCACCGGACGCATTCCGACCACGGCCAGTTGTTTGAGCGAAGTGCTCATGCCGATCGCGGCAATCGCCGTCACCAGGCACCAGCGTGACACTTCCCCGCTCAATGTGGCGACGGACGGCGGCACCCAGCCGGTGCTGTTGAGGCCCACCAGCAGCGCGAACACGACGGCGAACCAGGGCACCAGCGGCGCCTTTTTCTCGCCCTCGGCGTAGCGTCTTCGCGTTACAAACGAAATAATCACCACCACAGGCAACAGCATCGCGACCCGCAGCAGCTTGACGATGGTGGCGGTATCCCCGGTTTCCTTTGACACGCCGTAACCGGCGCCGACCACCTGCGCCACATCATGGATCGTGGCCCCGAGAAAAATTCCCGCCTCGCGAAAATCAAAACCGAGTTCGACGCTGATGATCGGGTAGAGAATCATCGCCACCGTGGACAGGGCGGTGACACCGATCACCGTAAGGCTGGTATCGCGCTCGCTCATGGCGTGGCGCGGCAACACCGCGGCGATCGCCATCGCAGCCGACGCACCGCAGATCGCAACCGCCCCGGCGGTGAGCACACCGAAACGAATACTCATTGAACAGGCACGCGCAAGCAGCACGCCGATGCCGATGGTCATCACCACGACCGCCACGACCATCAACACCGTCGACAACCCGAGCTCGGCAATCTGCCCGGCCGAAATGCGCAGGCCGAGCAAGGCGACACCGGTGCGCAGCACGATTTTCGCCCCGACCTTGATGCCGGCCACGCACCGCCCCTCTTCGGACAGAAAATTGAGCGACATGCCGATCAAGAGCGCAAACAGCATCGCCGAAGCACCGTAATGCTCGGACAGGAACATTGCCGCGACCGCCACCGTGGCGGCGACCGCCAGCCCCGGGGCCAGCTGCTCCAGCTTATCGCGCAAGACCGTGTTCCGGACGGGATGCCGTGCCCTCAGCCGTCAAATCCGGCGCGCAGCCGGCCGCTGCGGGAAAAACCACAAATGGGAGCACCACTAAACGGACCAAGCGCGTGTGTGAGGGGGATGGCAAGACGAAGGGTCAATGCGGGACGGCGGAGTGCTAATCTTACGTCATTAGACATCGCGCGGCCACGCAAAAACCGCATCGAACGCGGCAACCGATCCCATGCACAACCCGAGAACGCCCCCTCCGGCAGAGCACGACACGCAGCGCAACCCGGTGCTGGCACGGCGCATCGAACTGGCCGAGCGCTTCCTTGCCGGCGACGGCATTGAAATCGGGGCACTGCATGCGCCGCTGCCCGTACCGGCGAAAGCGCGGGTGCGTTACGTCGACAGGCTTGACGCGGCGGGATTGCGCGAGCACTACCCGGAACTTGCAAGTCTGGCACTGACCGTGGTCGACATTCTGGATGACGGCGAGTCCCTGGATTCAATCGAAGACGGTTCGCTCGATTTCATCATCGCCAACCACATGCTCGAACACTGCGAAAACCCGCTCGGGGCGATCCGCAATCATTTTCGCAAGATCCGCGAAGGCGGCGTGCTTTATTACGCCCTTCCCGACATGCGCTTCAGCTTCGACAGCAAGCGTCCCCTGACCCCCATGTCGCACTTTGTCGACGATGACAGGCTGGGACCGGCGCAGTCGCGCGACGGGCATTTCGACGAATGGGTTCGACTCGTTGACGGCGTCACCGACGGGCAGGCCGCCCGCGATGCGGCCCAGCGTCTGAAGCGAATCGACTACAGCATCCACTTCCACGTCTGGGACTTCGACAGCTTTTTATACTTCGTCGATCTCATCCGGGAACACAACGCTGGACTGGAATTCGACTGGTCCCACATCGAACTCAACCACAACGAAATCATTTCGGTGTTCACCGAGCTCTGAGCCGCTGACGAACAACCCCGGACGGACATCGTCCGCCCGGTCCCTTCGCCGCTCAGGCGCTTTCGTACAACCGCGTCAGCACGAACTCCCGGTGGCCCAGTGCCTCTGCCGCCGTAAGTCGGCCATTTGCGGTTCGGAACATGCACTCGAGCAACTTGTCACCGGCGTCGTCGGGAGACATTTCACGCCGCAGCAGCCCCGAAACATCCACGTCCACATGTTCGGACATGGTGCGCACGGTGCGCGGGTTGGCGCAGATCTTGATCACCGGCAGGATGGGATTGCCGATGACGTTGCCCTGACCGGTGGGGAAGAAATGCACGACATAACCCGACGCCGCACACAGGGTCACCATCTCGGCGGCGGCCGATGAGGAGTCCATGAACCACAGGCCTGGCCCGGTCGGTTCCTCGGCCTTGTCCAGCACCCCGTCGATAAGGCACTTGCGCCCGATTTTCTGAATATTGCCGAGCGCCTTTTCCTCGATGGTCGTCAGGCCGCCGGCGATGTTCCCCTTGGTCGGCTGCGAATCGGAGAGGTCGCTGGTCTTGTGGCGGTTGATGACATCCTGGTAACGGTCGAACATGAACTGGAATTTCTTGCGTACCTCGTCGGTGCGGCAGCGCGCCGCCACAAGATGTTCGCCACCGGTGAGCTCCGTCGTCTCACCAAACACCAGCGTGGTGCCGTGCGGATAAAGCTTGTCGAAGGCGTTGCCGACGGTCGGGTTGGCGCCGCAGCCGGAAGTGGTGTCCGACTCACCGCATTTGGTCGACACCCACAATTCCTTGAGCGGCCGCGTTTCGCGCTGCAGCTCCGAGGCCCACTGCACATACTCTTTTGCCGCTTTGGATGCGCGCATGATGGTATCGTGGTCACCGTGCTGCTCGATGCCAAATCCGACCACAGGCTTGCCTGTCCTGGCGATCCCATCGACGATGAGCTTGGTCCAGCCGTCTTCGATGCCGATCACCACCACGGCCGCAACGTTGGGGTTCGCACCGGTGCCAATGAGCGTGCGAAAGTGCAGCTCAAGGTCGGCACCAAACTGCAGGCGGCCGTAGGGATGCGGAATCGCCATCGCCCCTTTGATGTTGTGTGCCACCGCCTCGGCGGCCGAATTTGACAGGTCATCCACCGGCAGGATGATCACGTGGTTGCGCACGCCTATGCGGCCGTTCTCGCGCTTGAAACCCTGGAAAGTTGCCTTGGAGAGATCCACGCTCACCACCTTTTGGTCTTGATGTTGTGCACATGGGCGTGTTCGCCCACCTTGATCGCGGCAACCGTGCGGCCGATATCGGTGCCGTACTTGATCACGGTGTCCTTGTCCTTGAGCTCGCGGATCGCCAGCTTGTGGCCGATCGGAATGTCATTGAGCGCCTTGATCTTCAGGTCTTTGTCCTGATCCATGATCCAGCCGGCGAGGTCCTGCCCCGCCTTGACCCCCTCGACCACAACCACACCGACCGAGTCGTGCTCGTCGTGCACCACAAAGTGAATCATGCCCACTACCCTCCTCCTCAGGATGGGAACGGCGAAGCCGCCCTTATTCCGCGATAATACTCGCCCCGTTCCGTTCAAGTCGAATCCGGTTCCAGAACAACTCCGCCAAGACCCGCATGATCGTCCTGCTGCCCATCGTTCGCGCCATCCCGGAAGGCTTGTTCTACCAGGACATCGCCACCGGCATCCAGGAGGCGCTGCGGGAACTCGGCCACACCGTGCAGTGGTTTCCGCTTGGAAAAGTCGGCGTACTTACTGCCGCCGAGGCCGAGGCGGCGGTCAGTTGGGCACGTTCGGGCAGAGGCAAGCTGGTGATGGACCTGGGCTGCTGGGGCCATGCGATTTCGCAGGCGAGGCTAGACGCAGAACCCGACGCGTCGCCCGTTTTCGATGCGGGCGGTGTGACCTGTGTGGCCATGCTCCTTGACCAGGCCTACTTCCAGCCGATCGCATCCATACACGCCAGTCGGCTCTACGCGGCTTTTCCGGACCCGAGCGTGCTCGAGCAACTTGCGCTGGTTGAACCTTCACTGCGGCTGGCCGGAAGCGTGTTCGCCCCCCCGGGCGTGCGACCCAAAAACGACCTTTCCGTCCCTTGGCCGGAACGCGACATAGACGTGCTGTACACGGGCAACCTGCACGTGGCCGCACTCGACCGGGTCTGGGGCGGCGAATCCGACCACACCATGTGCGACGCGCTTGCCGACGCTGCGAGCGCCGACGTGCCGCTACACCACAGCGCGATTGAAGTGGCGCGCACCCTGGGTCGGACACCCGATGCGGCGCACTGGCGCTCGCTGCTGCGCGACGTGGAGTTCTTCATGCGCGCCAAAAACCGCGTTGCCGCCGTACGCGCGGCGGCGCGATCCGGGGCGCGCATCCATGTCGTTGGCGGTGGCTGGGATCAGATTGAACTGCCGGGGAATGTAAGCTTGCTGCCGCTCATGTCTTACGCCGGCATGCTCGATCTTGCCGGACGCAGCCGGCTGTGCATCGATTCCTCCTCTTACCCCTACGGCGCGAACGACAGGATTTTCAACTATGCGCTCAACGGCACACCCTGCCTGACCAACTCGCGAAAATGGGTTGAGCCGTATTTCGGGCAGGACCAGGGCATGCACTATTACCTTGGCGCGGATCCCGGATCGCTCGCATCACTGATACCTGAGCTGCTGCGCGCCCCGGAACGGCTGCGCTTGCAGGGTGAGGCGGCACGCGCGGCGACCCTCGCCGCGCACACCTGGCGCCACCGCGTCGAAGACATCCTGAGCACGCTCGGGCACGCCTGATCCGACGGGCGTTACCGGCAGCTGATGTTGCCGATGCTGTACTCAATCGGCCGCGTGCAATCCTGGATGTTGATCTTGCGATCCCCCGCCATGGGCGGTGCGGCCCGCGCCCAACGACCCGTGCCTCGCATGTAGTCCACACCATCCGCAATCATCACCCCGAGCACGACGACCCCAAACAAGGGACCCGCGCCTGAATTGACGTTGGCCTGAAACCCGCTGGAACTGCTGGCAACGCTTCCGCCTGAGGAGGAGCCGGACGCCTGCTGCACGCCACTGCGCAAGGCGAGCGACCCGGAACAGCCTGCGAGCAGCAGGCAGGTGAGCACCGTTATCAATGCGCGCGGGGTTCTCATCGTCACAATATTCTAGCTCTGATTCCCAGCCCACCGTTCCAGGTCTCCGTGCAATCGAGCACCGAACAGCGCTCAGGTCTAGAATGAAACGCGCTCTCGGCCCTCAGGGCGCATGCACGCGACCCATTATGGCTCGCGAGACCGGCACCAGGACAAACCATGACAGGCCAGAACCAGGCAATGCCGGCAACACGTGCCTCCAATGTGAGTGCGCAAACCGATGCCTTGTACGAACTGGCCAGCAAGGCCTTCGCCAAGCGGCGATTCAAAGCTGCCGTGGAATACGCTAAACGCGCCGCCAGCGCAGAGCCGGGCTTGCCCGCCGTGCAATACCTGCTCGGCGCAGCCCTGCTCGCCCTTGGCCGCAACGCCGATGCCGTCATCGCACTTGAAACCGTGGAACACGGTGGTGCGAGTCGCCCTCTGTCCTCGCATATGGAGGCCGCGCTTGCGATGGCGCGCACGCGCCGCGACATCGCCCTTGATCTGCACGCACGCACCGAACAGCACCCCGACATCGCCGGGCGGCGCGTTTCGCTCATCATCTGCAGCATCGACGCCGCGAAGCTGCGACGTGCCGTCGCAAGTTTTCGCGCCCAACTGGGGGACGCGCTGACGGAGGTGATTCACATCGGCGACGCCGTATCTCTGTGCGAAGGCTACAACCGCGGCGCACGCCTTGCGGTGGGCGAACTACTGATCTTTTCGCACGACGATGTTGAAATCATTTCCCGGGATTTTTCCGCCAAATTATTTGACACGCTGGGTAGCCATGATTTTTTCGGCGTCGCCGGATCGACCAGGCTCGGCGGACCGCGCTGGAACAGCGCCGGCTGGAGCAGCAATCGCGGACAGGTCGCCTGGCCGCACGGCGACGGAAGTCTCACGGTGAGCGTATTCGGTCCGGGGAGCCGGATCACCTCCGGTGCCCAGGTCATAGACGGTCTGCTCTTCGCGTGCCGGCGTGAAGTCCTGGACCGCATCCAATTCGATGAACTGAATTTCGATGGCTGGAACCTTTACGACCTGGATTTTTGCTACGCCGTCTGGAAGGCCGGGTTCCGCACCTGTGTACGCGCCGATCTCCTGGTCAGCCACAGTTCGGCCGGAACCTACGGCCTCGACTGGGAACGGTATGCCAGGCGGTTTGTCGCCAAATGGCGCGAGGGCATGGGCACACCACTGCCGACCACCCCGTCCGATCTTCCGCAACAAACCATGCGCACCGGTGCGGAATGGGAGATGTTTGCGCAACACCTGTTTGATGCGAGGGACGCCGCCAACGCGAAAGCCTCGGCCGGCTGAACACGTTCCGCCGGCCCCGCCTCCGGTAAAATACGCGTCGGTCGCCGAATTAGGGTGCCGCAATCGAGCGCACTGACCACAAGGTGCCGCTGCAACGCTTGCGATGCCGGCGCGCAAACAACAATCCCAACAGGAGCGAGATCCATGCTGTTCCCAACCACACTCGTCGGCAGCTATCCCCAACCCGAATGGCTGATCGATCGCGCCAAGCTTGCCGGACGATTCCCGCCACGCACACGCGCCAAGGAATTGTGGCGCATACCCGAACCCTACCTCGACGAAGCGCAACGGGACGCGACGCTTCTTGCCATCCGTGCGCAGGAAGAAGCGGGGCTCGACATCATCACCGACGGCGAAATCCGCAGCGAGAGTTACTCCAACCGGTTCGCCACCGCGCTCTCCGGCATCGACATCGACAATCCAGGCGTGGGCCTTGACCGTTCGGGCCACCCCAATCCGGTGCCCCGTATCGTCGGAACCATCAAACGGATGCGCCCGGTCGAGGTCGAGGACATGAAATTCCTGCGCGCCAATACCAAACGCATGGTCAAGATCACCGTGCCCGGCCCATTCACCATGAGCCAGCAGGCACAGAACGATTTTTACAAGACCGACGCCGAGGCGGCGATGGATTACGCGGCGGCCGTCAACGAGGAAATCCGCGACCTTTTTTCTGCCGGCGCAGACATTGTGCAGATCGACGAACCCTACATGCAGGCACGCCCCGAAAAAGCCCGCGAGTTCGGCCTTGCCGCGCTCAACCGCGCCCTAGAGGGTGTCAGCGGCAACACCGCCGTGCACATCTGCTTCGGCTATGCCGCGGTGATACACGCGCGTCCCGAGGGCTACTCCTTCCTCCCCGAATTTGCCAACTGCTCATGCAAGCAAGTGTCGATCGAAACCGCGCAGTCCCATCTGGATTGCTCGGTGCTCACCAAGCTTAAAGGCAAGAAAGTCATGGTCGGCTGCATAGACCTCTCGGACATGGCGATTGAAACCCCGCAGACCGTGGTCGCACGCATCAAACGCGCGCTGCCCTTCATCGACAAGGAAAACGTCATTCTCGCCCCCGATTGCGGCATGAAATACCTGCCGCGGGATGTGGCCGACGGGAAGATGCGGGCGATGGTGGAAGGCGCGAAATTGTTGAGGGCGGAATACGCCTAAGGGTAATGCACGCATCGGGATCGCCACACGGCAGCGTGATTAGTCGCCGCCCGAGCGTGGCTTCTACTTTTTAGTTGTGTAGTTTCGCCCCCTTGCGGGGGGCGACCTACTTTCTTTGCTTGTGCAAAGAAAGCACACCCCCGACACCGCCCCTTCGGGGTGCCCTCGGATGCTCGGAGAAGCGGGCCGGTCCCTAAACTCGCCCCTGCGGGGCTCAAACACCGGGACCGGAGGGCTCCCGCTTCCCCTGCGCTCCTCGGCGGCGTCGCAGGGGCCCCGAGGTCAAAAGCAAAACACGCGACGCGACGGCCTCGG
>CAITSH010000035.1 GCA_903895005.1 uncultured Pseudomonadota bacterium | reverse complement strand
CGTTCGGGGAATATTTGCCGTTCTCGGGATGGCTCGAATCACTCGGGCTTCGCCAGTTCGTACACATCCCCGGTGGTTTCGAGCCAGGGGTGACGCGCAAGCTGATTGCGGTCCCGGGCCTGCCGGCAATTTTTCCCCTGATTTGTTATGAGGCCATTTTTCCGGGCATGCTCAGCCCGGACATGAGGCATCAGGCTGGGTTGATCGTCAATTTGAGCAATGACGGTTGGTTTGGAAGGACGGCTGGCCCCTATCAGCATCTCGCTCAGGCACGGTTGCGAAGTATCGAGGAAGGGCTTCCGCTGATGCGGGCCGCCAATACGGGAATGTCTGCTGTGATAGATCCTTACGGAAGGTTTATCAGCAGTCTGAGACTGGGCGTCGAAGGCGTGCTCGATACAAATTTGCCACGGCCGGCGTCTGCGCCCCTGTTCTCAAGGGCACCGATTTTGGCACCGCTGGCCCTTTTTATTCTCCTGTCGGCGCTGATGTTATGGACGCGTCGCCGATTGGCCTGACAACGCATGGTTTCATTTTTTGTGTCGGCAACTATTGCGCTATGCTTCGTAAAATGGAAGAAATGTCGCAACGGCAGAGCTTAAGCTTGCGGATTATGTGACCGCCGCCGGGAATAGAACCCGGAGACAGCCATTGGCAAAAGACCCGAACCCCATCGACCAGCATGTTGGAAGCAGAGTGCGACTTCGCCGGGTGATGCTCGGGTTGAGCCAGGAGAAACTTGGCAACGCTCTTGGCGTAACCTTTCAGCAAGTCCAGAAATACGAGAAAGGCACAAACCGGATCGGCGCGAGCAGGCTTCAGGCGATCTCAAAATTGCTGGATGCACCGCCGTCCTATTTCTTCGAAGGCGCGCCCGCGGCTTTGGTCGGGCCCAACCCAGGTTTCGAGGACGGGGTACGACCTTATATTCCAGACATGTTGGCCACGGCGGAAGGCCTGCAGCTCAATCGCGCATTTGCAAAGATCCGCGACCCCAAGGTCAGGCGCCGCATTGTGGATCTGGTTTTTCAAGTGGCGGAAAGCGAAGCTCACTGGTTATCTGGAGCGTGCGAGTCAGCCCCTTGATCGTTCTGTAAAAAGAACGAAACACCGCATATCGCTTGACCGGACGAACGCTCGGTGCCAAGAAGCGCAACGAGCTTTCAACCCTTGGCGGAGGTCAGGGTGTACGGTGCGATGTGTGTTTGCAAACGCGGAGACGAGCGTGGCCAGGCAAAATTATTTCTTCACCAGCGAATCGGTCTCTGAAGGCCATCCGGACAAAGTGTGTGACCGGATCTCCGACGAAGTTGTTGATCTGTTTTTCCGGGAAGGTGCTACGGCCGGGATCGACCCCTACCAGATCCGCGTTGCATGCGAGACACTTGCCACGACCAATCGTGTCGTCATCGCTGGTGAAGTGCGTGGTCCCAAGCTGACAGAGGACACGATCATTCACGTGGCCCGCCAGGCCATCCGCGATATTGGTTATGAGCAGGATGGTTTTCACTGGGACCGTGCCAACATCGAGGTTCTGCTTCATTCCCAGTCCGCCGACATCGCGCAGGGCGTCGATGCTGGCAGCAACAAGGATGAGGGTGCAGGCGACCAGGGTATCATGTTCGGCTATGCTTGCCGGGAAACCCCGGAGCTGATGCCCGCACCGATTTACTACGCTCACAAGATTCTTCACGTGCTGTCCGATGCGCGTCGCTCCGGCGCAGAAATGCACCTCGGCCCTGATGCAAAGAGCCAGGTAACGATCCGCTACGAAAATGGTCTACCGGTGGGAGCGACACAGATCGTCATTTCCCATCAGCACGTCAAGGAAGACCTTACCTCTGCACAGGTCGCGGAAATTGTGCGTCCTTATGTGGAGACAGCACTCCCGGCGGGATGGGTCACAAAAGACACGGTCTGGCACATCAATCCGACAGGCAAGTTCTATATTGGTGGACCGGATGGTGATTGCGGTCTGACGGGTCGCAAGATCATTGTCGATACCTACGGCGGCGCTGCGCCCCACGGTGGCGGTGCTTTCTCTGGAAAGGATCCCACCAAGGTTGATCGTTCCGCAGCCTATGCCGCCCGTTATCTCGCCAAGAATGTTGTTGCAGCCGGCCTTGCTGATCGCTGCACCTTGCAGTTGTCCTATGCGATCGGCGTCGCGCGTCCGCTGTCGATTTATGCCGACCTTCATGACACCGGCACTGTCGACCCCGAGAAGCTCGAAACGATCCTCATGGACATCATAAGCCTGACGCCGCGCGGCATCCGCGAGCACCTCAAGCTCAATCGTCCAATCTATGCGCGGACGTCCGCCTATGGCCACTTTGGGCGGTCACCTGATGCAGATGGCGGCTTCTCATGG
>CAITSH010000034.1 GCA_903895005.1 uncultured Pseudomonadota bacterium | reverse complement strand
GGCTCCAATGATTCCCTAATCACGCCCGATTCGCTGGACGGTGCCGCGTTCACCTACGAGGAATTCAAGGCCATCGCCGACGAGTCCCACCGCGTGGGCAAGCTTTGCACCGTTCACGCCCGCTCGCGCGATTCAATACTGCTTGCAGCAAAGGCCGGCTTTGACATCATTTTCCACGCCTCCTTCATTGACGACGAAGGCATCGACTGGTGCCTGAAGAACAAGTGCGTGATCGTACCGACGCTGCCGCTGCTCGTGAACATCCTGGAGGCCAGCCCTCCGAACGCGGGCGCCTCCATTGCCGACGCATTCAAGCGCGAGGTCGACGCTGCGGTGGAAAACCTGCCGCGGGCCTACCGCGCCGGAGTGCCGCTGATCCAGGGATCCGAAAGCGGCTGGTCGCCCGTACCCTACGGCCAGTGGCACGCGCGTGAAATGCAGATCTTTGTCGAATATCTCGGCCTCAGCCCGCTAGAGGCCATCAACACCGGCACGCACGCGGCGACGCAGATCCTGAAACGATTCGGCCACGAGGTCGGCAAGCTGGAGGCCGGGCGCTTCGCCGACATCCTTGTTGTCGACGGCGACCCGGAAGGCGACATCACGCTGCTGCAAAAGCCGTCGCGCTTTGACCACATATTCAAGTCCGGCCGTCCGATAGACCGCACGCCGCCCGCACCGCGCAAGCAGATGTATTACGAACGGCACAAGATTTTCCTGAACGGACTTTTCCAGTACGACGAGGACACCGGCAAGGGTGTGCTGGTCCGCTGACCCGCATTGAATGGAGGAATACCGATGAGCGCCTACAACAACGAGCATTTCCGAAACCTGGTGCAGACCGACAGGGTACACCGCTCCGTCTACACAGACCCGCAGATCTTCGAAATCGAGATGGAAAAGATTTTCGGCCGCACCTGGGTGTTTGTCGGCCACGACAGCCTCGTGCCCAACTACGGCGATTATTACTGCACCACCCTGGGACGCCAACCCATCGTGCTGAGCCGCGACGAGGCCGGCAAGGTCCATGTCCTTTACAACCGCTGCGGACACCGCGGCGCCAAGGTGCTTTCAAAGGAGCGCGGCAACCAGCGCATCTTCACCTGCATGTATCACGGCTGGGGCTTCCGCCCTAACGGCGAACTTGCCGGCGTGCCGATGCGCGGCGATTTCCCGGAGGGCGTGCTTGATGACCCGGTATTCGGCATGGCGCCCCTGCCCCGTGTCGAGTCCTACCGCGGCTTCGTCTTTGCCTGCCAGGATCCGAATGTCATGCCACTCAAGGAATACCTCGGGGAGGCGATTCGCGGCATCGATGAAATGGTCGATCGCGCGCCCGACGGTGAAGTGCAGTTCTGGGCCGGTTGCCACCGGTACATTTTCAAGGGCAACTGGAAACTTCAGATGGACAACATGGCCGACACCTACCACCCGGCGGCCTGCCATGGTTCCACGGTGGGTCCGGACGGACGGCAATTCCAGCGGCGCGCGGGCGCTGAGGGCGGCGCAGCGCCTTTCTTCGCCCCCAACGGCGAGGCCATCGTCTCCCAGCTTGGTGTTCGCGGATTTCCCAACGGCCACAGCTCCGAGCAGTCCTTGTTCGACAAGGAACAGCGCGGCGGCGCCATTGAAGAGTACCGCGCAATGATGGTCAGCCGCTTCGGCGAAGAACGCACCGCGGCCATCATGAAAAACCGCCGCCACAGCCTCACGCTTTTCCCGACCACGGACATTCTCATCGCCCAGACCTCGGTGCGCATCGTCAAGCCGCTCGCCGTCGACCTCACCGAGGTGGAAATATGGCCGGTTCGACTCAAGGGCGCGCCCGATGTCATCTCAACCGACCTGGTGAAATTCGTCAACATCACGCACTCGGCTTCGTCATTCATTCAGACCGACGACCTCGAGGCATTTGAGCGCTGCCAGGAGGGCCTGCGCACCCAGGGTTCCGAATGGGTGCTCATCGCACGCGGGGTAGGCGCCGAAATCGACGAGGGCAACGGCGTGCTGCTAGGCCCCCGCTCCAGCGAAGTGGGCATGCGCGCCAAGCACAACATGTGGCGTGACCTGATGAGCGCCTGAACGGATAAAAAGGAAAACAACCATGAGCACCCCGGCAACCCGAATCAAATCAGCGCCACGCACCGCACTGACCATGGATGAGCTGCGCGACTTCATCGAAAACGAAGCCGATCTCCTCGATGAGCAGCGTTTCGACGAGTGGCTTGCACTTTATGCCGATGACGCAGTGTACTGGGCGCCGGCCAAGCCGGCACAATCGAGCTGGCTTGACCACGTTTCGCTCTTTTACGACGACAAGCACATCATGAAGACGCGCATCCAGCGCCTCAAGCACCCGATGATCCACTGCCAGGACCCAAAGTCCAACTGCGTGCGCGTGCTGTCCAATTTCAAGGTCGAGTGGGCCTCCGACGACGGCGAGCAATACCGCGTCCGATCGAAATTCATCATGCTGGAGGACCGCCCCGGCGCGGATCGCCGGTTTTACGGCGGGCGGTATACGCACACGCTGCGCCGCACACAGGACAGCGTTGAAATCGTGCTGAAGAAAGTCGAGATCACCAATTGCGACCACGCCTTTCCAATGCTGACTCAACCGTTCTAGAAACAGCTTCACCGTATCGATAAGGCCCCGGGACGGCATTCGTCCACCGGGCCCGAAAGCAGCAAAAGGGGTTCTTAAACGGAGATTGCAATCATGATCAAATTATTTCGCCTGTCGACATGCCTCGCCTCTGCCGCTGCGTTTGCGCTGTCGGCTTCCTTGCTCGCGACCACGGCCTCGGCGCAAGCGCAGGCCTACCCGAATAAAACGGTGCGCATGATTGTTCCCTATGCGCCAGGCGGCGCACCGGACGTGCTTGCCCGGCTGATCGGCCAGCGTCTGACCGAAAGCATGGGCCAGCAATTCGTCGTCGAAAACCGCCCCGGGGCGGGCGGCATTTCGGCCGCCGAGACCTCGGCGAAGTCGCCCGCCGACGGTTACACAATGTTCTTTTCGGACATACAGCAACTGGCCATCAATCCCTACATGTTCAGCAAGCTGCCTTACGACCCAGGCAAGGATTTTTCCCCGGTTACCTTGGCAGGATCCATTCCCTTGTTCATCGTCGCGCAATCCTCGCTTGGCATTAACACACTGCCGGAGCTGGTCGCCTACGCCAAAGCCAATCCGGGCAAACTCACCTACGGGTCGGCCGGCATAGGCAGCATCCACCATATCGCCATGGAGTCTCTCAAGGCAGCACTGGGCCTTAATATCGTGCATGTGCCTTACAAGGGGACTGGCCAGGCGGTGCCTGCCTTCATCGGCGGGGAAGTCGCACTGGTTGTCTCGGCCTATCCTTCGCTCGCCGCACACGTCAAAACCGGCAAGGCAAAATTCGTTGCGATCACCTCGCTCAGCCGCATGCCCCAAGCAGCTGAAGCCGCTCCGGTGGCCGATATGGTGCCCGGATTCAACTTCAGTTCGGAGCTGGGCATCGTCGTTCCCGCCGGCACACCGCCGGCGATCGTTTCGCGCCTCAATTCGGAAATCGCAAAAGCCTTGCAACACCCGGAAGTCAGCCAGAAACTGGTCGCCATGGGGTTTGTGCTTTTCGCCAGCTCGCCGGAGGCCTATGCGGAAAATATCCGCAACAACCTTCAAGTGTTCGCCAAAGCGGTGAAAATTTCCGGCGCGAAAGCCGAATAGGACTGCACCATCGGGGGCCGCGGTTCGGCCCCGCTTCGGCGCCCGATTAGTCGCCCCCCGCCCCGATGACCCCGGTCGCGCTGACTTCGATCAGCAACTGCGGCAGGAACAACGAGTGCACGCAGACCAGTGTCGAGCACGGGAAGTCACCGCTGAAAAATTCGGCGCGCGCTTTCCAGAAATCGGGTTGGTAACGCATGTCAGTGGTGTAGACCGTCATGGTCATGACATCGTCGATCGTGCCGCCTGCCGCTTCCATCAATTTCTTGATGTAGCTGAAAATAATGCGCGACTGCTCGTAGGCGTCGTTGCCGCCAAGCGCACGCCCCTGCTCATCCCAGGCCACCATTCCGGAAATGAACACCTGCTCACCGACCTTCTTGCAATTGGAGTAGCTGTTCGGCTTGGGTTCGGGAACGCCGGCTGCGCTGATTTTTTCGTATCGCATTTTTCCTCCATCGGTTTGAGACACCTCTGCCGATACGTTTGTCCGGCAAACGATTAAGCTTCGATTTTATTCGAAACGCCGCGCCAATTGCCGGTTTTCAGACTGGCGCGTTCTCGGGTTTCCTGGTCAGGCTGCGCGCCTGAAACACTGTTGCGATTGCCAGCAATAGCATCACGCCAACCACCACCAGCATGCCGGAGTGCCAGCCATGATCCAGTTGCCAGCCCAGCAGAACCGGCGCAATGGCTGCGCCCACATCCAGCCCCGAATAGACCAGGCCATAGACCTTGCCCCGACTTTCGGGCGGCGCTGCATCGCGCACCAGCAGGTCACGTGAGGGAAGTGTGATACCGAGACTGAATCCGCCCAGTGCGGCCATCGCGACAATCAACGCCGGGGGAAGCCAGCCGCTCGCAAGAAAAAAATAGAACAAGGCCAGCGCCAGCACGCCTGCCGCGGTAACACGCTCAGGCTGCGCTGTGCGCGTCGCCACGAACCCGCCCGTGAAGGTGCCCGCTGCACTGCCAAGCAGATAAGCTGTAAGTGCCGATCCGGCCAGCAGGACCGGCATGCCATATAGCGCATGCAACACCGGGATAAGGTAATTCTGCGTGCCGACCATCGAAATCGACAACAGCACGAAAAATGAAAAATACAACAGCACCGCCGGAGACAACAAGACACGCAGGCCGGCAGCCGGGGCTGCCCCGCCCGACGGGGCAAGTCGCACTTCGGTACGCAGCGAAGCGTGCTGCCAGAGCAGCAACGCAAAGATGCCGAACCCGAGCAGGCCCGCGCCTATCAGCGAACTGCGCCAGCCAAAGGTGAGGGTCGCCAGGGCGTAGACCGGCGCGAGCGCCCAGCCGAGATGGCCGCCGATGTTGTGCACACTGAAGGCGTGGCCCAAACGCGAACGGTGTACGCGGGCATTCAGGATGGCGAAATCAGCCGGATGGAAGACGCTGTTACCCAGGCCGGCGATCAGTGCGGCGACGATCAACAGGGGATACGAGGGCGCGAAACCGGCGAGCAGAATGCCAAATGAGAGCAGCGCCACGCCCGACAGCAGCACGCGGCCGCCACCAAACCGGTCGGCCAGCACGCCGGCCACGGTCTGGAAGCCCGCCGAGACGACAAAAAACAGGGTCATGACAAAACCCAGTTCGGTATGGCCAAGTCCGAACTCCTCCTTGAGCACCGGAAACATCGGCGGAATGACGAGCTGGAAAAAATGGCTGGCAAGGTGCGCGACCCCAACCAGCCCGATGGTGCGCACATCTGCGCGTAGTGTGTCGGAGGATTCCAAGCAGGGACTTTCGGTATTTTTGTGCGCCGATTATAACTGCCCCCGTCTCTGCTTCTTCAAGCCCGCAGGAATGCGCCCTTCCGATTGCAGCGGACCGCCATTCATTCGGTGCGGACAAATTCCCTACTTCCCGAAGCAGGATGCCATTGAAGGGGGGATACGGGGGGGGATTAGCGCACCGATGTGACAAACCGTGCGATGGCGGCAAGCGTCGCCTCGGGCTGGTCACGGTGCGGCGAATGCTTGCACGCGGCAAGCTTGACCAACTCGACCCGCCCGCCCGCTTGCGCGGCGATCGCGTCGATCTGTGCCATCGTACCGTATTCATCATCCAAGCCCTGGATCGCCATTACCGGGCAGGCGATGGGTGTAAGGTACTGCTCGATGTTCCAGGCGCGAAAATCCGGGTTTAGCCAGATGTCGTTCCAGCCGTAAAAGGTTCTGCTGGCATCGACGTGATGGCGCGCCAGTCTTTGCGGCAGGTCTGATGTCTCGAATGCGATTTTGGCTTCTGCGATGCTTGATACCGAGACATCCTCGACGAACACATGCGGGGCCATCGCCACAACGCCACGCACCCCTGCCCCGGCCCCGGCATGAATCAGTGCGATGGATGCGCCATCGCTGTGGCCGAGCAGTACCGGCCGATCAATCGCGAGTTTCTCGAGCAGTTCGGGCAGCACCTCGAGCGCCTCGACGTGCATGTACTCCACAGACCGCGAAGCCTCCAGGACATCCGACCGGCCGTAGCCGTAGCGAGAATAGGCCAGCACCGGTGATCCCGTGGCCGCCGCGAGCTTCTCGGGGAAATCCCGCCAAAGTGAAATCGAGCCCAGCCCCTCGTGCAGCATCACGATCGGGGGCGCCGCCGGGCGGGTACCGGCGACGAATTTTGTTTCCAGCTTGCGACCCTGGATGACAAGGGAAACGGGGTCAACGGCGGACATCAATGGCACTCGTTATTACGTGGATGAACGATTCCGGAGTTTAGCTGAAACATGTGTTTCGGCAGCAATGCAAAGTCCGATAAAATTGACGCTGGCTACCGCGTTTTACCGATTACCGTACCGCGCGCGCTGAACGCCTGCCCCGCCGAAACAGCCCCTAAAGGCCACCGCCATTCGCAAGCGGAGCCCGCCAAAAAAGGAAGTACCTTGCCAAGCCGCTTGCCCGTGAACACCTCTTACGCGATAGGCGTCGCCTTTGCGTATTCAATGGTTACCATCTGCGTGCGGCTTGCCTACGACGCCGGCAGTAATGTGCTCACGGTGATCACCGCACGCGCGCTGTTCGTCCTGCTGGCGCTTTGGGGCTACCTGCTGTGGCGCGGCACTTCATGGCGCCTGCCCCCGCAGGAACGCAACATTTCTCTCGCACTCGGGCTGCTACTGGCCGGATCCAATTTCCTGCTCAACCAGGCCATCGCCCACCTGCCGGTGGCCAATGCGCTGCTGATCTTCTACACCTATCCGGTACTGCTTACCGTTGTCAGCTGGCTGACCGGAAAAGAACGCCCGACCCTGCGCATCGCGCTCGCGCTGCTGATTTCGCTCATCGGCCTGGCATTGACCCTGCAGGTCAAGGGCGGCGCACTGGATCCATTGGGCCTGCTTTATGCGATTTCCGCTTCGGCAAGCTGGGGCGGCCTGATGTACCTCTCCGGACGCGCACTGGGGTCGCGCAAGTCGCAATCCCACACGCTGCACATGATGATGACGGCCACGACCCTGTTTGTCGGCGCTTGCATCGTCACAGGCGACATCGCGTTTCCAGCGACGACAAAAGGCTGGATAGGATTTGCCGGTGCACCCCTCGTGTATTTTGTCGCCATTGTCGGCACCATGACCGCGGTGGGCGTACTGGGCGCAGTTCGGACTGGCTTTTTCATGAATTTTGAGGCGGTCGGCGTGATCCTGTTTGCGGCGCTCATCCTCGGCCAGTTCTTCAACCCGCTGCAACTGCTTGGCGCCGCGCTGGTGATCGTGTCAATGTTCGTATTCAATGCTCCGGCCAAACCCGCGGCAAAAAACTAGGCGGCCTCGCCAAGGTCGTTAGCTGGAAACGCCCTGCTGGCGCGGGTTTCCGGACACCCCGACAAACCGCCGGTGCAACGCCCCGTGCCCGGCCCCCTCGTTCCGCAACGGTCAGGTGGCGTCATTGCGTGCGAAATTGAATACCAGACCTCTCCGATCGTATTTGGCTTGTAGATCACGTACTCGTTGGCGATGAGCGCATCCTGCACGAGCCCGCCATCCGGCCGGCTAACTCGAACACATTGGCATTGCTCCCCATGCGATTAGGGGCGACGGCCGTTCGGATTTCCGTAATAACGACGGAATAAGGAAAAACCGGAGCAGGCCCTTCAAAACAACTTGCTTCGCCTCGTCCCTGATGCAGATCTGCAATCTACAAATTACAAATGTCGCCTCTGCCCGGGCGACCATCCCTGCCCGGTAAATTGTAGTCGGAACACGCATTTCTGCACGCCGGTCACGGCCACCGCTACCGCCAGCTTCGCCCCTTTCACTGTAGGCAAATGTCTATTTTTCTCCGGTTCGCCTTGCCTTGCGCCCGTATAAGCCGATGACAGGGACGGTTACCCGAGAACGCGCATCACGCGCAGTCCGGAGCGGCGACGCAAGAGGGATCCTGAATGGCGAAAATCGAAACTGACACCGCGTCGCGCATAAAGTCCGGATGCGCCCGGGCCAATGTGCTGCTGTCCGCCCTGGCGCTCGCCTGTGCCTGCGGCATGACGGCAGCCGCGCCCTACCCGAACGAAAATCAGCTCCGGGACGCGATCAGCGCCGTGGCGCACCTGGTTCGTAACGAGGGTATGGGCATCGAAATCGTCGACGCCAGGAAGGCGGGGGTGGCAAGACCGCTGATGGCAGCGGGCCTGAACACCAGCCGCAACCTGTGCATGGTGTTTTACAACCCCAAACCGGCCAGCATTCTTGAACCCTTTTTCGATCGCATGCCGGAGGAGGACCTTGGGTTATGGCTCAAGGCCATTGCCGTACATGAACTCACGCATTGCGTCGAACAACGAGAAGCCTACGTGCTCGCGCGTTTCGACCGCATCCTGCCACCGGGACTTCCCGTCGAGGGAATGACGGTGCAGGGCTACGTTTCGGCTCAACGCGCCGGCACTTTCGAATTATGGAGTGAAGCGCTATCCGACGTTGCCGCGATCTTGTGGTTGCAGGAGGTCGCACCGGCGGTTTGGAAACGGTTTGCGCTCGATTTCGCACGATTGCGCGAGGAATTGGCCTCGCGCAACCCTTCGCACCAGACCGCCGTATGGCTGCACGCGATGCTCGCGGCGGACGCACACAGGCAAAACGACCAATCCATTTTTGATGCGGCGATCAGGCTGCGTATCCAGTACCATTCACACTAAATCGCGCTCCAGCATGCAATTTTCAGTGTTCTGAAACGGTGCCGAAAATATAGATTAAGGGCAGGCTTTTCGTTGCCAAGCCTCCATTGAAGGCGGGGTTCAGCCCAAAACCCTCGTTGGATAAAATCACATGGATGAGCGCCTGGCACGGATTTTCTGCATTGTTCGACCGCAAAAAAGGTCATTGCCACAGCCCTTGCGCTACGCTATAAAATCACCTCTATGGATGATCTTGATTTTTCGGCCAAGCCGCCAACCCCGGCACAAACGGCTGTAGCAGCCCGCGGCGCGGTGCAGGCCACGGCACAAAGCCCCCTCTACAACCCGGCCATTGCCTACGATTTTTTCCGGTCGACCGGATCCCCGGAATCTTTCAAGGGCGGAGCCCCGATTTTTGCCGAGAACGAAAAAGCCGGCGGCCTGTTTTCCAAATCCGCGCGCATGTACCTCTTGTATGAGGGCGAAGTCGGCCTGATGGTCAAGAACAAGTTTTTCGGCGCGGTAAAGAAAGGCGATATTTTCGGCGAACTCGCGGTGATCGCCGGACTGCCCCGCAGCGCCACCGCGGTCGCCAAGGCCGACAGCAAACTGCTCTCACTCGATGAAAAGCAGTTTCATGCGGCCTTGCGCAAAAAGCCTGAATTCGCCCTGATGCTCATGGGCATCATGGTGACGCGCCTGCGCCAGAGCATCGCCAAGCTCGGCGCAACGGCAAACGGCGGCGGCCCTGCGAGCCGCGGGGCCGCCCTGGACGGGAAAATGCTTGCAGAACTCGCCAAATTGCTGGGCGATGAAT
>CAITSH010000033.1 GCA_903895005.1 uncultured Pseudomonadota bacterium | reverse complement strand
CGCCGGGGTGACGAGCATCGGGGCCGGCGTGACGGTACAAGGGTACGGCGTGCTGGGTAATTATTTCACCGGTGCGAGCTACGTGAACAACGGCACGTTGAGCGGTAACGTTGCCGGGCAGACCTTGACGGTCAACTCGACCAACTTCACCAACAACGGGACGGTGAACGCATCGGCGGGCGGGGCGGTGAACATTGCCGCTGCGGCGTTTGCACAAGGCGGCACGATTAATGTTGGTTCGGGCGCAAGCGTTAGCCGCGCCGCTGGATTTACAAATACCGGAACGCTGTCAGGTACCGGAACTATCGCAGTCGGCACAGGCGTTTCAGGCTTGATAAACCAAGGGGCAATCAACCCGGGCGGCGCAGGAACCGCCGGCACCTTGACAGTCTCAGGTGACCTGCAGCTATCCACAGGTTCAATCCTGAACGTTGAGCTTGGCGGCATTGGTGCCGGGCAGTCCGACAAACTCGCCGTCACCGGAAATTTAACCATTGGCGGCGCCTTGAATGCGAGCCTGCTACCTGCTTATCTGCCGGGTACTTCGGATGCCATTCCATTTCTTATGGCTGCGGGGACGACTGGTACGTTTGGCACCTCAAACCTTCCGGCGAATTTCAACACCGGATATAGCCTCTCCGCTGGTGAAGCGGCGCGCCTGATTTACTCCGGTATTGGAACGCGTACATTTACCAACGCCGTTGGGGGCTTGGATTGGGCGACTGCAGGTAACTGGTCGGGCAATTCTCTTCCCGGATCTACTGAAGATGCGCTGATCAGTTCGGGTTACGCGGTGACGCACTCGTCGGGTACTGATACGGTGCATTCGCTCACTATCAGCGCTGCGAATGCGCTGGACGTTTCCGGCGGCTCGCTGACGGTGACGGGTGCCACATCGCTCGGCGGCACGCTGGGTGTTTCGGGTGCGGGTTCGGCGATATTGGCTGGGGGTTTGACCAGCGCGGGCGCCGCTCAGGTCAACGTATCTGGTGGCAGCTTGACGCTCAATGGCGTCTCGTCGATTGCCAGCCTTGCGCTGAGCGGCGGCCTTCTTAATGGTTCAGGCACCGTGTCGGTGACAAATAGTTTCAATCAGTCCTCGGGCACGATCAGTAAGACGGGGAGCCTTTCGATCAATCAGGCGAGCGGTCCGCTGGTGCTTGGACAGATTGCCGCCGATACGCTTTCGTTGACAGCGACTGGCGCGGTCACGCAAGACTCCAGGATGGCGTTGGCGGTTACGAATCTTGAGCTGCTTGGCGGTAGCGCAGACTATACGCTCGCCAATGGCACGAACAACCTTGGTACGCTGGCTGCGAACACTGGCAGCCTCAGTGTGACGACGAGCGGTCCAATGACCATTGGAGCGGTAGGCGCGACTACTGGCGTCACTGCGACAAGCGGGGCAGTGAGTATCACCACGACCGGTGCTGGCATCACGATTTCCGAAGGCGTCAGCGCGGCGCAGAGCATTACACTCGATAGCGCGGGTGCGATCTTAAATGGCGGGAAGGTTGTGACCCTGAGCTCCCCGCAGATCGACCTGTTTGCGGCGACAGGTATAGGTACGGCTGCGTCGCCGATTCTCCTTGCCACGAATTC
Organism: uncultured Pseudomonadota bacterium; assembly: GCA_903895005.1. The sequence goes on along the minus strand of CAITSH010000033.1, from coordinate 699 downwards.
GCTGTTCGCGGGCACCCTCGCCGGTGCCATCTCGCTTAGCAACATGCCGACGGGGCCGGTGACCCTGTTGGGGCTTGCAACCGGTGATGCTTCGAGCGTCTTTTATGCGCGGAACGGGCAGGCGCTGAGCATCGATGGCGTGATCGAGTCTTTCGGTGGCCCCATCGTCATCGACCCGCCGGCGTCCGTTACGATCAATAGTTCGATAGAAAGTGGCGGTGGTGCCGTGTCGGTCGATACAACCGGTAATTTGACGATGACGGCGTTGGGGGCGGTCGTCACCGGAGGCGGGGCCGCGAACCTGACAGCGGGCGGGAACGTGAGCGTTGCATCGGTTGATGCGGGCTCGGCTCCTACGACATTCGTTACAATACGTTCGACTGGCGGGCAGATCAGCGCTGCTATTGCTGGTAATAATGTCACTGCAGGTGACCTGACCCTCGATGCCTCCACCGGCATCCAGCTTGCGTACGTTGCGCCTGCTGTGCATGTCAGCAGTACTTCAGGTTTGGTTTCGATCACTAATTCGAGTACCGGTGTGACGGTTTCCAACGCGGTCGCCACGCCAACGACTACTACGACCACAACGACAACAACAACGACGCCCACCGTGACGCAAGCGATCACGACGGTACAGCAGCAAGTCACGCAGACTGCATTGGGTACCGGAACATCGACAACGGGTACGTCCACAACCGG
>CAITSH010000032.1 GCA_903895005.1 uncultured Pseudomonadota bacterium | reverse complement strand
TATTACGATACCCATCCTGAAGATTTCACAGTGCCCGATAGTGTTGTGTGGCGGCATATTTTCATCTCGCCGGTGCGGTTCAACAACCGTGAAGAGGCGCGGAAGATGGCGGAGTCGCTGCATGCGAGGGTGCGGTCGGGCGAAGACTTCACCAGACTTTCCAAGGAATTTTGTCATGGCGACAGTGCCTTGCGCGATGGCGAAGGACTGGGGCGCAAGAAGGGCGAGATCAAGCCGCCGGAGCTGGAGCCGATGATTTTCAAGGCGGCAGCGGGCGAGTTGCTACCGTTGGTGGAGTTGCGCAACGGCTTTCACATTGTGCGGATCGATACGCGTGAGTTTGCCGGGGTGAAGCCTTTCGACGAGAAGGTTCAAAAGCAGATTCGGTCGAAGATGCGTGAAATCATTGCCCAATTCGAAATGAAGCGCCTGGTGGCGGAGCTTAAGCGGGTAGCCGTGATCGAGTACCCCGGGCAAGAGTGACTGGCTCTCGCTGCTGGTGAAGCTGTTGGCCTATGTGTATATTCAGTGTGTGATGACGGTTTAAGAAGTCTCGGGGCCGTCGAGTGAACGGTTCCCCGGTTGGTTGAATGAAGGAATCCAGAATGCATCCTATTGCCGCCGCTGATCCCGCCATCTGGAAGGTCTTGCAGGACGAGCGTATCCGCCAGCAGGACGGTCTGGAGATGATCGCCAGCGAAAACTACACAAGCTCAGCCATTCTTGCAGCCCAAGGCAGCGTTCTGACCAACAAGTACGCCGAAGGTTATCCGGGCAGGCGTTACTACGGCGGTTGCGAAGTGGTGGACGAAGCCGAAAAGCTCGCCATCGACCGCGCTTGCGCGCTGTTTGGTGCCGAGAACGCCAATGTTCAGCCGCATTCCGGTGCGTCGGCGAATATGGCGGTTTATTTCGCCGCGCTGAATCCGGGCGACACGATTGTGGCCATGAATCTGGCGCACGGCGGTCACCTGACGCACGGCATGCACCTGAACTTTTCAGGCAAGCTTTACAACGTGAAGCATTACGGTGTGCGGCCAGACGATGGCCGTATCGACTACGACCAAGTTGAATCGCTCTGCAAAGAGCACAAGCCGAAGCTTGTGGTAGCGGGGGCCAGCGCCTACAGCCGGACCATTCAGTTCGACCAGTTTGCCGATATCTGCAAGCGCCACGGTGCCTTGTTCATGGTGGACATGGCGCACATTGCCGGGTTGGTGGCCGGTGGCCAGCACCCGAGTCCTGTGCCATGGGCCGACTTTGTAACCAGCACCACGCACAAGACGTTGCGAGGCCCGCGCAGCGGTTTCATCATGTGCCGCAAGGAATGGATCCAGAAGATCAACCAAGCGGTGTTCCCCGGTCTTCAGGGTGGGCCGCTGATGCACGTGGTGGCTGCCAAGGCTATTGGATTTTTGGAAGCTTCTCAGCCAGAGTTCCGTGCCTACGCTGCCCAGGTGGTGGCGAATGCCCGAACGATTGCCCATGAACTGCTTTCCCACGGCTACCGGCTCATTTC
>CAITSH010000031.1 GCA_903895005.1 uncultured Pseudomonadota bacterium | reverse complement strand
CTGGGACGGAAAGTAGGCATGATGCGCATTTTCACTGACGACGGCGATGCCGTGCCAGTGACAGTGCTCGACGTGTCGAACAACCGTGTCACGCAAGTGAAAACCGTCGAGTCCGATGGTTACACCGCTGTTCAGGTCGCATTTGGCCAACGCCGTGCGTCTCGTGTCACCAAGCCAATGGCTGGGCATTTTGCTGCCGCTGGTGTCGAATCCGGGTCGATCTTGCGCGAGTTCCGCGTGGGCGCCGAGGTTGCGGCCGAGCTCAAGCCGGGCTCGGTCCTGCCCGCCGAGACGTTCTCCGTCGGCCAGAAGGTCGACGTCCAGGGGACGACTTTGGGGAAGGGCTTTACGGGTGCGATCAAGCGCCACAATTTCTCATCCAACCGCGCTTCGCACGGCAACTCGCGCTCGCACAATGTGCCGGGCTCGATCGGTCAGGCGCAGGATCCAGGTCGCGTGTTTCCCGGCAAGAAGATGCCAGGGCATTACGGCGCGGTCACGCGGACGGTCCAAAACCTCGTGATCGCCCGGATTGATACCGAGCGCGGGCTGCTGCTCGTGCGCGGTGCCGTCCCGGGCCATGACGAAGGCCATGTCGTGATCACCGCGGCTGTCAAAGCCCCGGCTAAGGCTTAAGCGGGGATCACCATGGAACTGAAACTCCTCGATGACCACGGTCAGTCGTCCGCGACTGTCGGCGCGTCCGATACGATCTTTGCGCGTGAGTTCAACGAACCGCTCGTCCACCAGATTGTGATCGCCTATCAGGCCAACGCTCGCAGCGGTAACCGTAAGCAAAAGGACCGCGAAGAAGTCCGTCACTCGACGAAGAAGCCTTTCCGCCAGAAGGGAACCGGCCGTGCGCGTGCCGGGATGACGTCCTCGCCGTTGTGGCGCGGGGGCGGCAAGATCTTTCCGAACACGCCGGATGAGAACTTCTCGCAGAAGGTCAATCGCAAGATGTATCGGGTTGGCGTCTGCTCAATCCTTTCGCAGCTCGCCCGCGAAGACCGCCTCGCGGTCGTGGATGGCTTCGTGCTCGATGCGCCGAAGACCAAATTGTTGGCTCAAAAAGTCAAGGGCATGGGTCTCGAGTCCGTCCTGGTCATTGTCGACTCGGTCGATGAGAACCTTTACTTGGCTGCGCGCAACCTGCCCAACGTGGCGGTGGTGGAGCCCCGCCATGCCAATCCGATGTCACTGGTTCATTTTGACAAGGTGCTTGTCACCCGGGCTGCACTGGCCCAGTTCGAGGAGATGCTCGGATGAATGCCGCACAACAGAGTGTCGCTGGACACAGCGCGGAGCAGCACCGTGAAGAGCGTCTGCTGCGGGTTTTGCTCGGTCCCATTGTCTCTGAGAAGAGCACGATGCTGGCTGATAAGGTCGGCCAGATTGCATTTCATGTCGTCCCGGACGCAACCCGGGCCGAGGTCAAGGCTGCGGTTGAGTTGTTGTTCAAGGTTGAGGTCAACGCCGTGAACATGCTCAACATCAAAGGTCGGGCGAAGCGATTCGGGCGCTTCCACGGCCGTCGGGATGATGTGCGCAAAGCGTATGTTCGGCTCGCGCCGGGCCAGGAAATTGACTTCACGGAGGTGAAATAACATGCCTGTCGTTAAAGTCAAACCGACCTCGGCTGGGCGCCGCGCAGTCGTCAAGGTCGTTTCGCCGCACCTCCACAAAGGTGCGCCGTTTGCTGCGCTGATCGAAAGCCAGCACCGCACCGCTGGTCGCAATAACAACGGCCACATCACCACGCGTCATCGCGGGGGCGGCCACAAGCAGCATTACCGTCTGGTCGATTTTCGGCGTAACGACAAGGACGGGATTCCCGCCAAAGTCGAGCGCCTCGAGTACGACCCGAACCGGACCGCGCACCTGGCCCTGTTGTGTTACGCCGATGGCGAGCGCCGCTATATTCTTGCGCCACGTGGCGTGGCCGTTGGCACGACCTTGATTTCGGGCGCTGCCGCACCGATCAAGCCGGGCAACACCCTCCCGATCCGCAATATTCCGGTCGGCTCAACCATCCATGCGGTCGAGATGCTTCCCGGCAAAGGGGCGCAGTTGGCCCGTTCGGCCGGCACCTCGGTCCAGCTACTGGCGCGCGAAGGCCTATATGCGCAGCTTCGTTTGCGCTCGGGCGAGATCCGCCGCGTGCATGTCGATTGCCGGGCCACCTTGGGTGAGGTCGGTAATGAAGAGCACAACCTGCGTCAGATCGGTAAAGCGGGTGCGGTGCGCTGGCGTGGTATTCGTCCGACCGTTCGCGGGGTTGCTATGAACCCGATCGATCACCCGCATGGTGGTGGTGAAGG
>CAITSH010000030.1 GCA_903895005.1 uncultured Pseudomonadota bacterium | reverse complement strand
GCATGTATTCGAGTTGATGCAGTCCTAAATGTAATGACATCCGATTTCGCAAGCTGAAACAATTCGATTGGTTTTGAAACCAGGTCGTCACGCGGATGAATTGACATTGTCGTCGCGCCAACTAACTCTTCTCCGCAAGCCTGGCAAACGCCCTCTCCAAGCCCGAAAGCGGATCGGACTTTCGTTAGTGCCTCCCCGCCACAATTCTCACAAGGTTTCAGGGAAATCATGTCTTCCTCGAAATCAATGGCGTCAACGTCGTCTAAATTGATGGAAAGTTCATTTGCCAGCTCCGCAATAGTTTTGATTTTGAACGGGCCTTCGATTGTTTCGTAAAAGTCGTGATCCAGGCACATCGTGTCCTCCCGGTAATTCGTGATGTAAGAGTCCATTGAGTCCCCAGTAAACATCCAACCTTTGCCAAGTAGTGAAACAAGATCGCCTGAGCCGACCAGGATTTTGACCGCTTCTTGAGCCTGCACGGCCGCAATTACAGCGGCGGTTGTTGCGTTGGTAGGTGTTTTTCCACTTAAAATCTCTTCTGGCGCCAGTAATGCACACGATTTGCGATGGCTCATCTGTTTGAAATCACTCTCTCCTAGAGTGCAGGTGTAGCAAGGGCCTTCGCTGCCAAAGATTCTAGCCACCCCACGCAGGCCCTCGATTGCGCCATCAATCCAAATTTTTCCTAGCTTGCGGCAGGCTTGACTCACCCAGGCACGTGCTTCTCGGTTGTCAAGTGCGCCAATTACGAGGTCGAAAGACCGAAGATGCCCAATCCCAAGGCGCTGGACAGGCATGACATAAGATTCCGTCTTTACTTCTGAATTTAGCTCTCGTATAGCGCGGGACAGGGCGTCTGCCTTTGGGCTGCCTTCGTCGGACTCTCGAAAAAATACACATCGGGCCAGATTGGAGTGCTCGATGTTATCCATATCAACGACATGTAACTCACCCACTCCAACAAGGGCAAGATTTTTCGCCACCTCGTTTCCAAGGGCTCCTGCACCAACGAGCAATACCCGAGATTTACGTAAGGCGTCTTGGTCCCACCATGTGATCAACTCTTGTCGGTGGTATCTAGAATCTCCGAGGTCCAGAACGGACACAATTACCCCGCAACGATTTCGGGAACCAGCCGGAGAGTATCGCCGTTTTTCACTCCACTTCCGGATAACGTATCGTTGTCACGCAACTGTGATTGGGACTCAACATGGTGGAAGCGATACGACATGGGTTGCTGATCTGGCCCGACTAGAGGAAGTTTTAATTTCTGAACTAGCGCTGCCATGATGCGGATGTTCGGCTGGTCGTCTGGAACCTCAACCTCATTCACGCGAGCACCTGTGGCGTCCGTTACCTTCAAGTTCATTGCACCCATTGTTACCTCCCTAGGACTGATGACTGGACATCAGATTTTGATCGCTCGTTGTACACAACGGATGTGCTTCCGAGTTGAATTAACGAACCATGGCGAATAGGAACTCGTTGTAACACCGCAAGACCGTCAACAATTACAGGCCGTTGAATGTCTGTCGACTCAATAGTTGTGACTGCACCACGTTTCGTAATACGAGCAGCGACGCCGGGAATCGCTGGATCCTTAATGAGTGTGACGTCGGCGGCAGGAGATGAACCGAGGGTGATGTCATTTTTGTAGACAATGAACTGCTTTCCAGCCATGCCGCCTTGAGTGATTTGTAGCCAGCTTGACTTCGCGGCCTGTTCGAGAGCCCCCATGCTCAGACCAATAATCGCGCCTGTCACCGCCAGACCTACGATCTGCGCCTGGTCTTCTCCTACGAAGAAGTCAAAAACAAAACCACCAATGAAAGCGCCGACGAGACCCCCCAGACCTGTGATCAGAATACGTTTTGCTGCCAATGTAGACGCGCCAACCGCGATGCCCGTTGCCACACCAATAAACATCCAAGCAATGCCTCGGTTCAAGTGATTTTGTGAAGTGAACTCAGTAATGAAAGCGTCCCAGTTATAATTTGGGTCGAATCCCTGCGAAACGAGTCTGTCCCAAATCTGGTCAACTCCAGTTGTGTATAGTTCACTTGCGACGTAGCCAAAAATGAAACTTCCAACCAGAGCAGCCGGACCCGCGATAAGCAATGCCTTACCGAGTTTTGACGCTGATCTCGACTGAAGTCCATCCGCAAGGACAAGTACAACGGCAAGAACCATCGCAATCGAAACGCTCGTTTGGATGTTCGCCGTTGAGCTATCGTCTGGCGTTGGCAGAATATTCCACGCGACCCACACGAGCAGGCCACCGATTGCACCTGCGCCAGTCAAAATCAATGCAGGCAGGAATGAAAATCCACTTCCGGAGCCCGCATCGCCGATTTCTCTGACTAATGGAACCTGCTTAGCTGTTTCAATCTGTTCGACAACCGACGAGATCTGGATTCCTTGGGTTTCCTCTACAGAAATGATGATTTTGTTTGCATCGGTTTTTAATGGTTGAACCTTTTTGACGGCCATTTTGCTCAATCGCCTTTCACTATGATGTTTACCTCGGATGTTTTTTTTGAGAGCTCAATTTCTCCAACGGGCAGATTGTCTCTGTTTTTCACCGCCCAATCGGCTGCAATCGCGTTTAGAGGGGACTGAACATTGTATTTTTGCCATTGCAACATTTCGCCAATCTCCAAAACAATGTCAGCTAGCGACTGTGCCGGGGACCAAAAATCTGCGATGCAAACATATTGGCCGAAGTTCGGGTGGAACACTGTTCCGTGCGCCACAGCGTGTGGTTTTTCCCTTGGATAGCCGGAGGGCAAATCGATATCTACAACGGTCGTTTTTACAACAACAGGTCGGTTTGACTGGTCGATTCGAAGCGAATCTACGTCATAAGTCACTCGGTAGTGCTCCGGGGGAACAGGGCCGAGCGCTTCAACTCTGATGTTCGGATGACCATCGAACTTAGATCGAAGCAAGTTGTAGTCGTTT
>CAITSH010000029.1 GCA_903895005.1 uncultured Pseudomonadota bacterium | reverse complement strand
CATGCGCACCGAAATCGAGCAGTTGAAGGGTTTGCATCGCGGTACCGTTTCGATTGCGGCGAGTCAGGCGCTGGCCTTTGCGCTGTTCCCCGATTTGATGCGACAGTTTCGCAAAAGCCACCCCGGAGTCGCGTTCTCGGTCCGTATTTGTGACCGCGCCGCGGTTGTGGAAGCGCTCCGTGATTTTGATGCCGATTTGGGCGTGGTCTATAACCCCGAACCAGCTGCCGACCTGACCACCCTTCTCGAAGTGGAACAGCGCCTGTGCGCCGTGATGGACCAAAACCACCCCCTTGCGCGCGCCGATTCGGTCAAGATGCGCGACTGCCTGCGCTATCCGCTCGCCCTGCCGGAGGGGGGGCTGGGAGGGCGTGCGTTGCTGGAGGGTTTTTTTGCGCGCAGCTCGCTCAAACCCGATGTCGTGTTGGAGTCGAATTCCTTCGAGATGCTGCGCAATTTTGTTCGAGCGAGCGACGCGATCACCTTCCAGGTTCAGGTTGGCACCGCGCTTGACGGCGCGCGCGACGGGGTAACCGCCCGCTACATCGACGAGCGCAGCATGGCGCGTCGGCCGCTTGCGGTGGTGCAGTTGAAAGGCCGGCACCTGCCGCTGCCGGCGATGCGCTTTCTGAAGGCCTTGCGCGGGGCGCTCGAACCGGTAAAGGCCTGAGTCGCGCAAAGGCCCTCGGGGATTGAAAGGACACACTCCGCCGGTGGCGTAATCTAAGCCCTTTCCGGTGCTGCGCGCGGCGTCGCAAGCCCCATGCGTTACCATGTCGTCACCCACAATAAAAGACCGTGAAAACGACGCGTTTCGCGGCGCCAGCAAGTTCTCCTGCATGAGCCATTTCGACCTTGTCATCATCGGCGGCGGCATCAACGGCGCCGGTATTGCACGCGATGCCGCGGGTCGCGGGCTGTCTGTGTTGATGGCCGAGCAGCACGATCTTGCGTGGGCGACGTCATCGTCAAGCAGCAAACTCATCCACGGCGGCCTGCGCTACCTGGAGTACTACGAGTTCCGCCTGGTGGCCGAAGCCCTGGCCGAGCGTGAAGTGTTGCTGTCGATTGCCCCGCACATTATCTGGCCGCTCGAATTCGTTCTGCCGCATGAGCCTCACCTGCGCCCGGCTTGGATGATCCGCCTGGGCTTGTTCCTGTATGACCACATCGGGGGGCGGAGCAAGCTGCCCAAGTCCAAGGGCGTGGAACTTGCCGCCGACGGATATGGCGCCGGGCTCAAACCCGAATTCCAGCGCGGCTTCAGCTACTCCGACGGCTGGGTCGACGACGCGCGCCTGGTGGTGCTCAATGCGCGCTCGGCGGTGGACCATGGCGCGCAGGTGCTGCCGCGAACCCGATGCAGCCGGGCGCGCCGTGATGGCGCACTGTGGCGCGTCACGCTGACCGATGCCTCCGGAGAGCGCGAGGTCACCGCGCGCGTGCTTATCAACGCCGCCGGCCCCTGGGTGAAACAGGTCATCGACAACGAGCTTGGCATCGGCACGAGCGGACGTGTGCGACTGGTCAAGGGCAGCCATATCGTGGTGCCGCGCATCCACGACAAGCGTCACGCCTATATTCTGCAAAACCCTGACAGGCGCATCGTCTTTTTGATTCCCTACGAGCGCGAGTTCACGCTGATCGGGACCACCGATGTGGCGGTCTCCGACACCGATCACCGTCCAGAAATATCAAAAGAGGAAATCAGCTACTTGTGTGAGGCGGCAAGCCGCTACACGCGACGTGCCGTGACGGCGCAAAACGTCGTCTGGGCGTATAGCGGCGTGCGTCCGCTTTACGACGATGGCTCGCCCGATCCTTCCGCAGTGACCCGCGACTATCACTTTGAACTGGATGCGGGGGTGCACGGCGAGCAAGCGCCGTTGTTGTCGATTTTCGGCGGCAAGATCACCACCTACCGAAAACTCGCCGAGCACGCACTGGAGAAGCTTGGGCACTGGCTTCCGTCAAAGCCGGCATGGACCCACAGCGAAGCCCTGCCCGGGGGTGATTTTTCCGGGCGTGATTTCCAGGCGGTGCTGGCTGACTTTCGCGACCGCCGGCCCGAACTCGACAGGCAATGGCTGGCCCGCCTGCTGCGTCGCCATGGCACGCTGGCTGATGGGCTGCTGGGGGATGCAAAAACCGCGGACGACCTTGGTCAGAATTTCGGCGGCGGTTTGTACGAGCGCGAAGTGCGTTACCTCGTCGATCACGAATGGGCGCGTGAAGCGGAGGACGTCCTCTGGCGCAGGACCAAATGCGGGCTGCACATGTCCCCCTTGGAGCGCGCGCAGGTGGGTGTTTTTCTCAAGGCGCTATCGTGAGTTTTCTTTCCATTTTCGACCATGCCAGGCAGAGGCATTTGTGAAACCGCTCGCACAACTTGATGCGCGGTCCGTTCGCGGCGTCTTCTGCGATATCGACGACACCATCACTACAGACGGAAGCCTCACCGCCGCGGCGTATTCGGCGCTCGAGGCCTTGCGCGACGCGGGCAAACTCGTGGTGCCGATAACCGGTCGGCCTGCCGGGTGGTGTGATCACATTGCACGCATGTGGCCTGTCGATGCCGTCGTGGGCGAGAACGGTGCGTTTTACTTCCGCTATGACCGTGGTTCGCGCCATCTCATCAAGCGGTTTCGCGACGATGAAGCGACGCGCGCTGCGAACCGGTTGCGCCTTTCCACCGTGCGCGCGCTCATCCTGAAAGAGGTGCCCGGTGCCTGGGTTGCGTCCGACCAACTCTTTCGCGAGGCCGATCTGGCGATCGACTTTTGCGAAGATGTCCCGCGCCTAGCGGAGCGGGATGTTGACCGGATCGTGGCGATCATGCACGAGTCGGGCATGACTGCGCGTGTAAGCTCCATTCACGTCAACGGCTGGTTTGGCAGCTATGACAAGCTTGGAATGACGCGCACCCTCATGACCGAAGGCTTCGGTGTTGAGCTTGATGCACAAAAGACGGACTACGCGTTCATTGGCGATTCGCCCAACGATGCGCCGATGTTCGGTTTTTTTCCCTTGTCGGTGGGGGTGGCCAATGTGGCTGATTTTGCATCGCGCCTTGCCACCGGCCCCGCCTATGTCACCCGTGGCCGCAGTGGCGCGGGTTTTGTCGAATTTGCAGAACACTTGTTGAGGGCTTACTGATGGAATGGGTTGCCGGTTACGTTGCTATTGGTGCGGCTGTGGGTTTTTTTGCGGGGCTGCTGGGCATAGGCGGCGGTGCGATCATGGTGCCCTTGCTGGTCATGCTATTCGAGGCGCAGGGCCTGCCGCGCGAGCACGTGCTGCATCTTGCAGTGGGTTCGGGCATGGCGACTATCCTCCTCACCTCGGCGTCAAGCACCCGCTCGCATGCTGCGCGCGGTGCGTTGCGCTGGGACATTGTCAAAACCATGACCCCCGGCATCCTGCTTGGCGGTTTGATTGGCTCGGCCGTGGCCGGCATGATCCCTACCCGCTTGTTCGCCATGCTGTTCTGCATGATGGTTTATCTCGCGTCGGCCAATATGTTTCTGGAGCGCAAGCCCGCGCCCTCGCGCAAGCCACCCGGCTTGATGGGGATGTCGGTGGCTGGCTTTATGATCAGCGCCGCCTCCGCGTTCGCGGCCATCGGCGGTGCGTTCCTTACCGTACCTTTTCTTCTGTGGGCCAACGTGCCGATCCTGCAGGCCATCGGCACCGCGGCCGCCGTCGGCTTCCCGATCGCTGCGGCCGGCACGGTTGGGTTTGTGGTTGCCGGATGGTCGCAGCCCGGATTGCCTGCGTGGAGCGTGGGGTATGTCTACCTGCCGGCCTTTCTTGGCATCGCCATCACCAGCATGCTCGTCGCGCCGATTGGCGTGTCCATGGCCCATCGCCTGCCGACGCGGGCACTGAAGAAAATATTTGCCGGTTTGTTGTTCGTGATGGCGACGAAAATGGCGTGGGGCTTGTGGTGAACCGGTAACCCCGTCATCCGCCAAACCTGTCTAGACGATTCCGTCGTTACGAAGCTTTGCGATGTCCGCCTCGCTTTTGCCCAGCGAGCGCAACACCTCTTCGGTGTGTTGTCCCAGCGTCGGCGGCGCCATGGTGTGTTTGATTGGCGTGCCTGAAAAACGCATCGGGCTGGCCACTAGCGGCATTTTTCCGGCGACCGGGTGATCAAGTTCAATCTTGATGTTGCGCGCCTTGACCTGCGGCTCCTCGAACACTTGTGCGATGGTATTGATCGGCCCGTTGGGTACGCCCGCGGCCTCAAGCGCATCAACCCAGTCGCGCGTCGTGCGCTTGGCGAAAATTTCCTGGAGCAGGCGCGTCATTTCGGCGCGGTTCTCGACGCGTTTTCCGTTAGTTGAAAAGCGCGCGTCCTCGGCCAGCTGGGTGCAGCCGGCCACCTCGCAGAACTTGCGGAACAGGTTGTCATTACCGCAGGCCAGGATGACGCTGCCGTCCGAGGTCTTGAACGGCTGGTAGGGAACAATATTCGGGTGCAGGTTGCCGATGCGAACCGGCGCCTTGCCGGTGGCAAAGTAGTTGGTGTTCTGGTAACTCATCAGCGCGATCTGCGAATCGAGCAGCGCGAGGTCAAGGTGCTGGCCTTTGCCCGTCTCGGCACGGTTGGCGATGGCGGCGCAAATGGCGATAGATGCGTACATGCCGGTGATGATGTCGGCGACAGGCACGCCCGCGCGTTGTGGTCCGCCACCGGGAACCTCATCGGGTTCACCGGTGACACTCATCATGCCGCCCATGCCCTGGATCATGAAGTCGTATCCGGGATGTTCGCGATAAGGCCCGGTCTGGCCAAAGCCGGTGACCGAGCAGTAAATCAGGCGTGGATTAATTTTTGCGAGGTCCTCGTAACCCAGGCCGTAGCGCGCGAGGTCGCCGAACTTGTAGTTCTCGATGAGCACGTCGGCGCGCGTCGCGAGCTCGCGCACAATGGCTTGACCCTCGGGGTTGGAGAGGTTGAGCGTGATGGATTTCTTGCCACGGTTGGCGGCGGTGTAATACGCCGACTCGCGCGTGTCCTTGCCCTCCTGGTCCTTGACCCAGGGCGGGCCGAAGGCGCGCGAGTCATCGCCTATTTTCGGGCGCTCGACCTTGATGACTTCGGCGCCGAGGTCGGCCATGTTCTGTCCCGCCCAAGGGCCGGCGAGAACGCGGGAAAGGTCGAGGACGCGGATGTGCGATAAGGGGCCTGCCATGGGATTCCTTGTTGTAATTTTGTAAGACTGGATAACGGTAAATGAAGGACTCAGCGCCCGACAAACTTTGGTTTGGTCTTGCCAAGGAAGGCGCGCATGCCGATGCGATAGTCCTCGGTTTGCATGTGTTCGAAACCGGAGTTGATCTCGGATTCTTCAAGCGCATCGGGCAGGGCCAGCAGGCGCTTGATGCGCTGCTTGTTCCATCGTGCCACCAGCGGCGCGCCCGCGGCGATGCGCTTCGCCGTGGCATAGGCCTCTTCCTCGACCTGTGCGTCGCCGACCACGCGCGTCAGCAGGCCTTTTGACAAGGCCTCGTCGGCGCCAAGCATGCGGCCTTCAAGCAGGATTTCGAGCATGAGCGCCTTGCCGGCGAGCGGTAATAGCGCGGCCAGTTCCTCGTAGGCGATCGGAAAGCCGAGCCGGTTGATCGGCACGCCGAGACGTCCGGAGCTTCCGGCGATTCGCAGGTCGCACAGGCAGGCGATTTCGAGGCCGCCGCCGGCGCAGGCGCCCTTGATCATGGCCACCGTTGGATGGGGACAGGCGTCGATGGCGGCGAGCGCGCCATAGACGTGCTGCCGGTGATAGGTTCGCGCCTGCTCCGCGGTGTTGCGTACCGTCGCGAACTCGGCGATGTCGGCTCCGGCAGCAAAGGCCTCGTCGCCCGCGCCGCGAATCACGATGCAACGCAGGCTGTCGTCCGCCGAAAGTCCGCGGAACGCGCTCGCGAGCGCGTCCCACATGGCGACAGTGAGAGCGTTGAGTTTGCCGGGGTTGCTGAGCGTGACGGTGGCGATATCGCCATCGCGCGCGACCAGGATGCCTTGGGTCATGGAATGGACTGGATGTGAAAGGCGTATTTTAGCCGATGGATCGCGCCGAAACACCCGGCGCACGCCGCGGCGCCTACGACGGCGTTGCAAATGAAAAGGCCACAGGCGCCGCCTGTGGCCTTTTGCAAGGACCCGTTTTGGCAGCGTAAATCAGAGATCCAGCTTGACCCCCGCCTCTTTCACGACCTTGGCCCATTTCTCGATTTCGGCACGCTGGAATTTTGCGAATTCGGCCGGTGTCTGGCCGCCGGGGTCGGCGCCCTGGGAAGTCCAGATGTCAATGATGTCTTTTTGCGCGAGTACCTTTTTGACCTCGGCGTACATGCGGTCAATGATGGGCTGGGGTGTGCCCTTGACCGCCCACAACGCATACCAGGTGGTTACTTCATAACCGGGAACGCCGGCCTCGGCCATCGTTGGCACATCGGGGATCAGTGCTGCACGCTGCGCCGTGGTCACCGCAAGTGGGCGGAGCTTGCCGCCGCGGATTTGTTGCGCGGACGTACCCATTGCGTCAAACGCCATGTCGACCTGCCCGGCCAGAAGGTCCTGCATCATCGGGCCGGCGCCTTTGTACGGCACGTGAGTGAGCTTGGTGCCGGTGATGGTCTTGAACAATTCGCCGGCAAGCTGGTGCGAGGTGCCGTTACCGGCCGATCCGAAATTAAGCTTGTCCGGGTTGGCCTTGGCGAAATCAATCAGCTCCTTGAGATTCTTGAACGGGTGCTTGGGGTTGATGACGACGACGTTGGGCACGTACGACAGCACCGTAACCGGTATGAAATCACGTTCGATGTTGTACGTGAGTTTGGCATACACACTTTCGGCAATGGTGTGGTGAATGGCACCCAGGAAAAACGTGTAGCCATCAGCTGGCGCTTTGGCGGCCTGTCCGGCTCCCAAGGTTCCGCCGGCGCCGGCGATGTTCTCTACAAACACGGTTTGCCCGAGTGCCTGTGTCAGCTTTGCCGCCAGCGGGCGTCCAAATGCGTCCACTCCGCCACCGGGGGCAAACGGATTGATAAGTTTGATTGGCTTGGTGGGCCAGGCCTGCGCCGTTGCGACGGCGGGGGCCAGGGTCAGGGCGAGCAGCGCCGCCAGGACCACGGCTGAAAATCGTCGTGATGATTGCATGTTTCTCCTCCAGATGAGTGCGAACGCCCGCCTGGGGGCGGGTCGAGATATGAAAACAGCCGGCTAGTTTGCCATACAACCCATGGCACGCGGAAGGGATGGCGTCCGGTTCAACTGCCCTTGAATTCGGGCTTTTTCTTGGCGAGGAATGCCTTGTAACCGATGTGGAAATCCTCTGTGCCGAAGCAGGTGAAGCCCTCGTCATATTCGGCGTCGGTCAGCGGGCGTCGTTCAGCCAGGCGGCGCGCGAATTTTTTGTGCCAGTGCGCAACGAGCGGCGCACCGTCGGCTATGCGGTGTGCGGCGGCCATCGCCTCCTCATCGACAAAGTGATCGGGGACGACGCGCGTTACCAGGCCTTTTTCCTTCGCTTCGGCAGCGGTGAAAATCTGACCCTCGAGCAGGATTTCCATCGCGGTGTTGTAGCCGGCGAGGTCAATCAGTCGCTGGATTTCGCCATAGGCCATTACCAGGCCGAGGTTCTTGATCGGCACGCCGAAGCGGCTCGATTCGCCGCAGACGCGTATGTCCGCGAGTCCGGCGATTTCCAGACCGCCGCCGACGCAGATGCCGTGGATCAGTGCGACCACCGGATGCGGGCAATTGGCTATTGCGTCGATGGTGGTGTGCATGATGCGACCGTAAGCGCGCGCCTGTTCGATGTTGGAACGCTCGTTTTCGAATTCGGAAATGTCATTGCCCGGTGCGAACGCGCGCTCACCGGCGCCCCTGATGACAACGCAGCGGACCGATGCGTCGGCGGACAGTTCCGTGAACACTTCGCCCAGGCGCTTCCACATCGGCTTGGTCAGCGCGTTGAGTTTTTCCGGGCGGTTCAGCGTGACGGTGACGATGTGGCCGTCGCGATGTACGAGAATGGTTTCGGTGTTCACGGGTGTCCTGTCTGGTTTTGGTGCGAGGCCAGTCGGTGCCAGCTACTGCAGCTTGATGTTGGCATCCTGAATCAGCTTGCCGTACTTGGCAAGTTCGGTGCGCATGAAGGCGGCGAATTCCTCCGGGGTGGTCTCGCGCAATTGCGTTCCGACCTGCTCGAGGCGCGCCTTGGTGTCCGGCTCGCGCATGACACGGTTGATATCGGTATTGAGTTTCGTTACGAGGTCGCGCGGGGTCGCTCCCGGGGCCATCACACCGTACCAGTTAAGCACTTCGAAATTCTTGATGCCTTCCTCCTCGAAGGTTGGCACGTCGGGCAACTGCGGCAGGCGGCGCGCAGTCGAAATGGCGAGTCCCTTGAGACGCCCCCCCTTGATGTGCTCCATCACCGGCGGCATGGTGTCAAAGTTCATCGCAACCACGCCGGCGAGCAGGTCCTTGATCCCGTCGCCCGATCCCTTGTAGGGAACGTGCACGATCTTGACACCGGTAAGCAGCTGGAACAATTCCCCTGCCAGATGCTGGCTGCTGCCGTTACCCGAGGAGGCGTAGTTGTACTTGTCCGGGTTGGCCTTGAGCAGGGCGATCAGCTCCTTGACGTTTTTTGCCGTGATCGAAGGGTTCACGGCCAGCACGTTGGGCACGTATCCGACATAGGAGATCGGGGCGAAGTCCCGGAGCGGGTCATAGGGCAGCTTGTTCAGGTGCGGGCCTATGGCGTGCGAGTTTGCGTGGCCCATCAGCAAAGTGTAGCCGTCGGCGGGAGCCTTTGCCACGAGGTCTGCGGCAATCGCACCGGTGGCACCGGCGCGGTTCTCCACCAGCACCGGCTGGCCCCAGACCTCAGTGAGGCGTTGCGCGATCACGCGCGCGACAATGTCGGTGCCGCCGCCCGGTGCAAAACCGACCAGGATGCGCACCGGCTTGCTCGGATAGGTCTGTGCCTGCGCCACGCTACATGTGGCACCGGAAAACACGGCACACAGGGCAAGCCAAAGGGGTGCGACAAAACGGGTCAGGCGGGACATGGGTTCTCCTCCGGGTTGATGGACAAGCTCCGCCTTCGCGGGGCTGCTTCTCTTCTAAGGGTGATCTGCAATCTGTAACCGTGCCGGGCGAAACTCCGCGTAGCTCAAGCGGCTTTGCGTGCGGGAGTGCGTGCGCATTCGACCAGGTAGTCGAGCGCTGCCTGGGCGCCGCCCTTTTTATGCGGTACCCCGGCGAGGGCGAGACCCATCTCCACGCCCGACAGCGTACCGGCAAGGGTGAGGTCGTTGAAATCCCCGAGGTGGCCGATGCGAAAGACCTTGCCAAGCAGTTTTCCCAGGCCCATGCCTAGCGACATGTCGTAGGCCTCAAGGATTGCCTTGCGCAGCGCATCGGCGTCGTGGCCGGCGGGCATCATCACTGCCGTCAGCGCGCTGGAATATTCCTCGGGCACGACGCAAAGGATCTCCAGACCCCAGGCACGCACCGCGCGGCGTGTCGCCTCGGCATGGCGGTTGTGGCGTGCGAACACATTCTGCATGCCCTCTTCCTGCAGCATCTTTAGCGCCTCGCGCAGGCCGTAAAGCAGGTTGGTCGCCGGTGTGAACGGGAAGTAGCCGGTCTTGTTGCTGGCGATCATTTCCTCCCAGCCCCAGTACGATTTGGGCAGCGTCGAGGCTTGTGCCGCCTTGCGTGCTTTTTCGCTCGCACAGTTGAACGACAGGCCCGGCGGGAGCATCAGCCCTTTTTGCGACCCGGCGACGGTGACGTCCACGCCCCACTCGTCGTGGCGGTAATCAATGGAGCCCAGCGATGAAATGGTGTCAACAAGTAGCAGCGCAGGATGGCTTGCCGCGTCGATGGCTTTGCGGATCAGCGCAATACGGCTGGTTGCGCCGGTCGATGTCTCGTTGTGGACCACACAGACCGCTTTGATGGTGTGGGCTTTGTCTTCGCGCAGCTTGGCCTCGAGCACCGCGGCATCGGCGCCGCGGCGCCAGTCGGTGGGAATGAATTCCGTAACCACACCCAGCTTGGTCGCCATCTTGTTCCACAGTGCGGCGAACTGGCCGGTCTCGAACATGACCACGCGGTCGCCGGCGGACAAAGTGTTGACCAGCGCGGCTTCCCACGCCCCGGTGCCCGAAGCCGGGTAAATCACCACCGGTTGCTTGCTCTGGAACACGGTCTTGAGCCCTTCGAGCACTTCCAGGCCCAGTACCCCGAATTCCGGGCCGCGGTGGTCCATCGTCGGGAAGTCCATGGCGCGCAATACACGGTCGGGCACATTGGTCGGACCGGGAATCTGTAAGAAGTGGCGTCCGCTACGGTAGGTCATGATGGGCTCCTCGGAAAATCGGGTCGGGCTGTTTCGATGAAATTAGAAGGCAATTTTGTATTCAAATTGGGCTTTGCGTCAAGACGAAAGACCAAAAGTTAGTCTATTTCCCTTTAATCACAATATATTGCGTCGCAACAACCGAGGCTGGACAAAGGTAAGTTTTGAATGCAAAATATATGCATGGATCAACAGTTACCGGAAAAAATTGTCCGACGCCTGCTGCACGAGGACGTTGCCGACCGCCTGCGCGATATGATCGTGCAGGGCGAACTGGCGCCCGGATCCCGCCTCAACGAGCGGGTGTTGTGTGAACAATTGCATTTATCGCGCACCCCGTTGCGCGAGGCCTTCAAGACCCTCGCCTCCGAGGGCCTGGTGACCTTGCATCCGGACCGCGGCGCAAGCGTGACACCGCTCACGGTCGATCTGGTGCGCAATATGTTCGAGGTGATGGGGGCGCTCGAAGCACTGGCCGGCGAACTGGCCTGCCTCAATATCACCGATGCGCAGCTCAACGAGATCCGCGCGCTGCACTACCAGATGCTGGTGCACCATGCGCGCCACGAACTGGCCGAGTACTTTCGCTACAACCAGCAAATCCACAACAAGATCGTCGAGGCGAGCGGCAACCCGGTGCTTGCCCAGACCTATCGCGGACTTAACGCCCACGTTCGTCGCGCGCGTTACATGGCCAACCTTTCAAATGAACGCTGGGATCTTGCTGTCAAGGAGCACGAGGGCATCGTCAACGCCCTGTCTGCGCGCGACGGTTCGCTGTTGCAAGCGCTGTTGCGCGAACACCTGGGGCAGAAAATGCTCGCTGTCCTTGATGCGCTGTCGGCGTCGCAACCGGTGCAGTGATGCCGCGACTGCATTCCGGCAAAGCGCCACCCCCAATCCAATAGATCCAATAGAAAGAAAGAGACACCATGACCGAAGCCCTCAATATCGACGTCATTTCCGACGTGGTCTGCCCCTGGTGCTTCGTTGGCAAGCGCCGGCTTGATGCGGCGCTGGACCTGTATGCAAAAAAGCATCCGGACCGGCCGGCGCCCGTGGTGACATGGCATCCCTACCAGCTCAACCCCGACCTGCCCAAGGAGGGCATCTTGCGCAAGGACTACATCGCGCAAAAATTCGGCGGGCGCCCGTATCCGAGCGAGCGTCTCGAGGGCATAGGCGCGCCCCTCGGCATTGCCTTCGCATTCGACAAGATTGTCCGCCAGCCCAACACCCTCGCCGCGCACAGCCTGATTGCGCGCGCAGCGCAGCATGGCATCCAGCCGCAAATGAAAGAGGCGATGCTGCGCGCTTATTTCCTGGATGGCGCCGATCTCACCGACGAGGCGACGCTGACGCGAATCGCCGCGAGCGCCGGCATGGACAAGGAGGAGGCCGAAGCCTGCCTAGACAGCGAAGAGGCGCGCGACCTGGTGTCGCAGGAAGAAGATAGCGCGCGGCGCATCGGCGTCGAGGGCGTGCCGTTCTTCATTTTCAACCGCAAGCTCGGCGTCTCGGGCGCCCAGGAGGCGGAAGCCCTGCTCGGTGCCATGGAAGAATCGGAAAAGGAAGACGCGCAGGCCTGAGCCTGTCGCGCGTGCAACCATGAACGCACCGGTTTCCCCCGTAAGCCTTGTCCGCGCGCCCGCGTCGCGCAGCGCACTGGCGGAACGCCTGCGCCGGGAAGTGCGCGGGCAGGTCCTGTTCGATTCGGCAAGTCGCGGCCGCTATTCGACCGATGCCTCCATCTATCAGATCGAACCGATTGGTGTGGTTGTGCCGCATAACGAAGATGATGCGTTGGTTGCACTCCAGATCGCGCGCGAAGAAGGCATCCCGGTGTTGCCGCGCGGTGCGGGCACCTCGCAATGCGGCCAGACGGTCGGCGCGGCCCTGGTCATAGACACCAGCAAGCACCTCAAGCGCTTGCTCAATCTTGATGTCGAGGCGCGCACGGCAGAAGTGGAACCTGGCATCGTACTCGACACGCTGAATGCGCAGCTGCGGCCGCACGGCTTGTGGTTCCCGGTCGATGTCTCGACCAGCGGGCAGGCGACGCTGGGCGGCATGGCCGGCAACAACTCCTGCGGTTCGCGCTCGATCCGCTACGGAAACATGGTGCACAACGTCACCGCCATCGACGCCGTTCTGGCCGATGGCGCGCAATACCGTTTCGGTCCCGCCGCGGAGCTGGCGCAGGCATCCAGCGGCCTTAGAAAAATCGCCGACGGCATTCTTGGCATCGTCAACGGCAATGCCGCCGAGATTGCGGCGCGCTGGCCCAAGGTGCTGCGTCGCGTGCAAGGCTACAACCTCGACATGGCCGGTGCGAATCTCGCGCACCTGCTGGTTGGTTCCGAGGGCACGCTGGCATGGTCGCGGCGCCTGCACCTGCAATTGTCGCCGCTGCCGCAGCATAAGACCCTGGGCGTGTGCCACTTCCCGACCTTTCACAAGGCCATGGACTCGGCCCAGCACATCGTCAAGCTCGGGCCCGCGGCGGTGGAGCTGGTCGACCGCACCATGCTGGGTCTCGCGCGCGACAACCCCGCATTCCGCCCCATTGTCGACAAATTCCTGGTCGGCGAACCCGATGCGGTACTGCTGGTGGAGTTCGCCGGTGAGGACGCCGCAGAGCAGCTGTCCAAACTGAAACAACTCGTCGAGCTGATGGGGGATCTCGGCCTGCCCGGAAGCATTGTTGAAATCCCGGACGCCAGTTTGCAAAAAGACGTCTGGGAGGTGCGCAAGGCCGGCCTCAACATCATGATGTCGATGAAAGGCGACGGCAAGCCGGTCTCCTTCATTGAAGACTGTGCCGTCCCTCTCGAGCACCTGGCTGAATACACCGCGCGCCTCACGGCGGTATTCGAGAAACACGGCACGCGCGGCACCTGGTATGCGCACGCCTCGGTCGGTACGCTGCACGTGCGGCCGATCCTGAATATGCGCGCGGATGGCGCGGCAAAAATGCGCGCCATCGCCGAAGAGGCTTGCGCCATGGTGCGCGAATACAAGGGCGCATTTTCCGGCGAACATGGCGATGGCCTGGTGCGCTCCGAATGGATCGCGCCCATCCTGGGTGAAAAACTCACCGCCGCGTTGGGCGAGATCAAAGACCTGCTCGACCCGCGCGGGTTGATGAATCCGGGCAAGATCGTGCGCCCGTCAAAGATGGACGACCGCGCATTGTTTCGCTTCAAGCCGGGCTATGAATCGGCGCGACTGGATATGGCGCTTGACTGGTCCGACTGGGATTCGCCCGGCGCGCAAAGCCAGGGTCTCGCCGCAGCCGTGGAGATGTGCAACAACAACGGCCATTGCCGCAAGTTTGACGCCGGCACCATGTGCCCGTCTTTCCGTGCCACTGGTGACGAAAAAGACCTCACGCGCGGTCGTGCCAACACGCTGCGTCTTGCGCTGTCGGGACAGCTTGGCGACATGAGTGCGGGCGACGCGCTTGCATCAGTGGAACTGCATGAAGCCATGGACTTGTGCGTCGGCTGCAAGGGCTGCAAGCGCGAATGTCCAACCGGTGTGGACATGGCGAAAATGAAAATCGAAGTTGCCCACCACTGGCACAAACGCCACGGCTGGTCCTTGCGCGAGACGCTGGTCGCCCACCTTCCGCGCTACGCACCTCTGGCATGCGCTCTTGCACCGTTGGTCAATGTCGCGCAAGGCCTGGGCAAGGGCTTGTTGGGTTTTGCCAGGCAGCGTTCGCTGCCCAAGTGGCGCGGCGACACCTTCAATCGCGACGCGGTTACGCCGCCGATACAGGGCGGGCGCGAGGTGGTGCTGCTCGTTGATACCTTCAGCAACTATTTTGAACCCGACAACGCCCGCGCCGCGCTCGCCGTGCTGCAGGCAGCCGGTTATGCCGTGCATCTGGCCCGCGCAAAAGTTGGCGCCCGTCCACTTTGCTGCGGTCGGACCTATCTTGCGGGCGGCATGGTCGAGGAGGCGCGCGTCGAAGCGCGGCGTATGCTCGATGCCCTCAAGCCTTACGTCGATCGCGGCTTTCCGGTGATCGGGCTCGAGCCCTCATGCCTTTTTACCCTACGCGACGAATTCCGTTCTTTGTTCCCGCACGCCGACACCGATGCTCTCGCGGCCAAGGCGCAATTGTTCGAGGAGTTTCTTGCCGCGGAGCAAAAGGCCGGGCGCCTCAATCTCGCGCTAAAGCCGATCGCGCAGAAAAAAGCCTTGCTGCACGGCCATTGCCACCAGAAGGCTTTCGGTACGATGCCGGCGGTGCAGCGGGTACTGGCCCTGGTGCCTGAACTCAAGGTCGAAAACGTTGCCTCAAGCTGCTGCGGCATGGCCGGGGCGTTTGGCTACGAAGCCAGTCACTACGCGGTATCGATGAGAATGGCAGAAGCGTCGCTGCTGCCCGCCGTGCGCAAGGCCGACGATGATACGCTGCTGGTTGCCGACGGAACCAGTTGCCGCCACCAGATTCGCGACGGCGCACACAAGGATGCGGTGCACGTGGCGCAGGTCTTGCGGCGCGCGCTGGCCTGAACAGGTTCAATGGGGCATCGGCGGGAAACGACCGTCTGGCGGGGGTTTTCAGCCTGCAGGTTCAGTCGCTGATGTTGGTCGCCTGAAGAATACACAGCGCCAGTTCGTCGATTTGCAGCGGTTTGTATTGCACTGTCACGTCGGCGTTATTCATCTGGCGGATCAATTCCGGATCGGTGTCACCGGTGATGATAATGGCCGGTAGCCCTTCGCCGAACGCGGCACGGGCCGCCGCGATCACATCAAACCCGGTTTCGCTTTGCGCAAGCCGGTAGTCGGAAATGATGAGGTCTGGAGCCTGCTCGCCGAGGTTCGCCAGCAACTCTGCGCCGCCGGTGGCGGGGAATACCACGTGGCCCAGTGTTTCAAGTGCGAGCGCCAGGGCGTGACGCAGCGGGGTGTTGTCCTCAACCAGACCGATAATGCACGAACGTGTCGGCAGGGTCGATTCGGGCGGGCGTTCGGCGCCTGGGTTTGCGCTGGCGGGCATTTCGATTGCGAACAGGGAGCCGCGCCCCGGCCGCGAGCGCAGCCGCACCTGCAAACCCAACAGTGCAGCGGACTTTGCGACAATGGCAAGCCCCAGACCGCTGCCCCGATTGCGCGCGCTGTCGCCCACTTGCCGGAACTCTTCAAACACAATCGCGGTGTCCTTTTCGGAAATGCCTATTCCGGTGTCCCATACCTCTATCCAGTGTTTGCCACCGCGCATCCGGCAGGCGATCAGCACGCCGCCTTTTTCAGTGTAGCGGATCGCATTGGATAACAGGTTGCCCAGTATGCGCTGGTAGAGCTGCCGATCCGTGTACGCGAACAGGCCGCAGTCGCGCCGGCGGATATGCAGGCCCTTGATGTCCGCCTCTGCCGCGTTTACCGAAACGAGGCTTGCCAGTAAATCGTCGACGGCGAAGTCAGCCGATGTCGGTGTGACCACGCCGGCATCCAGCTTGCTGACATCGAGCAGGTCGCCGAGCAGTTCGTTGAGGCTGCGGCTGCAGGCAATGATGTGTTCGACCACATCGCGGCAGGAAGCGGGGGCGATGGAATGGAGCGCGCCGACATAAAGTGCCAGCGCCGAGAGCGGCTGGCGCAGGTCGTGGCTTGCCGCCGCAAGGAAGCGGGACTTCGCGTTGTTGGCCTTTTCGGCATCGGCCGCCGCCGCCACGAGCGCGGCTTCGTTTTGCTTGCGCGCGCTTATGTCGCGAATGAACGCGCAGTTCTGCGAACCTGTGCTGAATTCGATGCGGCTTGTCACCACCTCCACCGGGATCATCCTGCCATCCTTGCTACGGTGGATGGTTTCGAATTTCCGGGTGCCCAGGCGCGCCAGTTCGGCGAAACGATTGGGCCATGCATCCCGATCGATATACGACGCCGGATTGATATCCCAGACGTGCAACTTCAGCATCTCTTTGCGCGTGTAGCCCAGCATGTCGCAGGCGGCCGCGTTGACTTCAACGATGCGCGCGTCCGCATCCACCCACATGAGCGCATCGGACACCGAGTCGAGGGTGAGGCGCGCCATGCGCAGGGCATCCTCCCCCTGCTTTCGTGCGGTGATGTCCGAGGCGGTGCCGATCATGCGCAGGGGCCGCCCGGAAGCGTCTCGGCTCATCACTTTTCCACGCCCGAAGATCCAGCGGTAATTGCCATCTTGCAGACGGATCCGGTGTTCGCTTTGGTAGACAGGGGTGAGTCCGTCAAGATGCGCCTGCAAGGCCGCTCGAACGCCGGGCAGGTCATCGGGATGGATGCGGCGCTCCCAAGCGTCTATGTTGCTGCCGATGTCGCCGTCGGTCTGTCCGAACAGCTCTTGCCACCGGCCGGAGCGAAACACCGCCCCGGTGGTCATGTCCCGGTCCCAAAGTCCGTCGCCGGAGCCTTCGACGGCGAATTTCCAGCGTTGCTCGCTTGCCTGTAATGAAACGGCGGCTTCGCGGATTTCGCTGGTCAGGCTGTCGGCGATGCGGGCGGCGCGGGTTCGTGTGCTGACCAGTAAAAGCAGCAGCGCGAACACCAGGGCGCTGAGCGCGATGCCGCCGGCCATGAACCGCCACGCTGGTGTGTAACTCACCCCCGGCTCACCCGGATCGCGGTCATAGGTGACGATCCATTCTTGGTCGTTGAAACTGACCACCCGGTGTTGAAAAAAAAGCGACATGGAATTAATGCGCCCGGCGTTCTCACTCTCATACATCAGCGTGTCCGCGGTGGCGCGCAAGCCGTCGTAAATCCGCAGGTTGAGGAAATTGCCGTTTTGCACCCGCCATATATTGATAACTTCGGGTACAAACTCGGTCATGCGATAGACCCGGTAAGCCCAGCCGATCAGTGCCGCCCGTCTCTGCTCAATGGTTGTAGTGGGCAGTACGTTGCGGTAAATCGGAACATACATCAGCGCGCCGACGTGATCCGACTCATTGCCCTCGGCGAGCAACCCGGTCCGGCGTGAAAGCGCGGCCTGTCCGCGATCCCGCGCCCGTTCCATCGCTGCCCTGCGCACCGGGTCCGAAAGCATGTCGAATCCGATGGCGCGCCGGTTACGTTCGGTGGGGGGCGAGGTATAGACGATCGGCGCGTATAACGTGCGTGCACCGGCGGGACGCACGGTGTATCCCGGCTGTCCTGCGGCACGAATGCTGGCCGTATGCGCGACCAACTCGCCGGGTGTAATCCGTTGCGCAAACCCGATGCCCTGCGCTCCGCGTATGACCTGGCTGGTTCGAAGCGCTTCGCTGTAGCCCTCCCAATCCGCCGGGCTGACCTTGTTGGATTTGGAGAAAAGCGCAGCCGCACCCTGCAGTACGAGTGAGTCGGAGGCGAGCCTGTCCTTGAGGTGGTCGGTAATCTCGTCGCAGACAAATGAAAAATAGCGCTGCGCGTCCTGTTCGATACTCTGCTTGATGTACAGGGTCGCCAGTGACGTGACCAGAATGCCGGCGCAAAGCGCCAGCCAGGCGGGCCAGAATCGCCTGGAAAGGAAGGTCAATCTAGCCGCAAGCCCAGTTTGGCTGCGGCATAAATCGCCTCCGTGCGACTGTTAACACCCATGGCGCGGAACGTCAGCGTGAGGTGGGCCTTGACCGTGGCGTCTGACAGCTTCAGGTCTTGCGCAATGGCCTTGTTTGACTTGCCCGAAATCACGCCGCGCAATACCTCCATCTGCCGTTTTGTCAGTCCGGTCAGCGGTGTCTGGGGCTCTTTGGCGAAGGGTTGCATGGAATGGCCCCGGGCAAGCGGGCCGTCGAGCACCGCTTGCGGCAGGTAAACCCCCTTTGCGAGCGCAAGGTCAAGGGCATGGATCAGTAATTCCGGCGTGGATGATTTGGGTATGAAACCCATGGCACCGTGTTCGATCGTGTGGTGCACGAAATTCACGTCCTCGTTTGCGGAAATCACGACAAAAGGCGTGGCCGGCGCGAGGACACGCAGACTGTCGAGGGCGGCGAGCCCCGAAATATCCGGCAACCCCGTATCGAGCAACACTATGTCGGGGGTTTTGAGCGCGAGCCGGGCGCACGCTTCAGCATGGTTGCTGGCCTCTTCGAGTTCTAGGGCGTTGTTCAGCCGGCGCAGCAGGTAGCGCATACCCGCGCGAAACAGTACATGGTCGTCGACGAGGAGGATATTCACGGCTGTAGTTTGTTATTAATTGATTTAAATGAAGAATACACCCAATAACAAACCCTCAGTACTTAGACCTTCGGCTAGGTTGGCCGCGACTTCTGGCGGATTTCCCCGCACAGGGGCAAAAACGATAATGATCGCCAGTGGCAATCGGATGGAATTATTTATCCGGCGTCCCCAGGATACAGACAAGAATTTCCGACTCTGGCGGGTGCAACGAGGGTAGGAAGCCGAATTGAAAGACCGGGAGATACTGCTTGTCGAGCACAATGCCGATGACGCCGAGCTGAGTTTGCGTGCGCTGCGCAATATCGCTTCGGAAAGCCGTATTGCGCACGCATGGGACGGTGCAAGCGCCCTTGACCTGGTGTTTGGTCCCGATGGGTATGCGGCCCGAGGCCCGGCGGGCGTGTGTAACCTGATCCTGCTCGAAATCGAACTGCCCATCATCAATGGCTTGGAAGTGTTGCGCCGACTCAAGGAGGACGTGCGCTCGCGGACCATTCCTGTTGTCATGCTTACCGCTTCTGGTGAAGCGTCTGATTTGCGCGACAGCTTTGCGCTTGGCGCGAACAGCTACATTCGCAAGCCGGTCAGTCTGAGCGCCTATGTGAATCGGGTCACCGAAGCGGCGTTGTACTGGGTTTTGCACAACCATTCCCACCCCTGTCATTGCCATGACGGGGGCACCGTCCGCTAGCTGCGCGGGCTCTTGCGCATGCCGGCGCTGCGGACGCCGATCCCCGGGCTGCGTTAAAATAGAGCCAGTTCATTTTGTAGATGCAGGCTGGAAATGCCCGTCTGGCGCGGGTTTCCGGGCGATGCCTGCGCAAACCACCGGCAAAAAACATGACCCCCATCGGTTTCAAGGATTTGTTCGATCACATCGGCGATGCGCGCATGAAGTTCAGCAAACGTGCCGAGTCGCTTTCGGGCCAGGATGTGGAATTACGCGGCTATCTTGCCTCGATGCATGCCAACCCCAAGCAGATCGTCCTTGCCGGTGAGGCGGGTGTCTGTCCCGATTGCGCTGAGTCCCCTGTGCCCTTCATCGACCTCCCCGGTTATGTTCCGCGCGGCGATTTGTTCGGCGCGCAGGCGGTTCGCCTCAAGGGCAAGATCAAGTTCGGGTTTGAAATCGTGCCCGAAGGCTATGCGTCATTCCTGCGCCTTGAGGGTGCCGCCGTGTCCATCGGCCTTAATCCCGGCTTCTTGCTTTCGGGAAAGCGCGGCTGATTGACGTCGGCGTGCGCCCCCTGCGCATGCCGCTTCCGGTTGAGATCGATCCGCGCAATCGGGGTCTGCAGCCCCGGAGGTTCGCCTATTCTTGACAAGCGCAGTGGTTTGCGTGGACGATAGCAACTAACCAGTCAGTCCAATTAAATTCCTCCGCAAATCCGGAGTGACTTCCAGGAATATTTAGCGTGCGCATCGGCTGTGACATCGGCGGCACTTTTACGGATGTGGTCGCCGAAATGGCCGACGGCACCCTGTACATCAACAAGACATCGACCACGCCCGACGACCCGGGCAGGGCGGTTGTTGGTGCGATCCGTGAAATTCTGGCCATTACGGGCGTGGCCGCAGCCGAGGTGACCGAGATTGTCCACGGCACCACCACCGCCTCGAACACCATCCTGCAAAAGGTCGGGGCGCGCACCGGTGTCCTTACCACGCGCGGCTTTCGCGACGTGCTTGAAATCGGCCGTATCCGCACGCCCACCATGTTCGACCTCGGCTGGTCAAAGCCCGAGCCCCTGTCCCCAAGACGCTATCGCCGTGAAGTGGACGAAAGAATCGCCGCCGATGGCTCGGTGGTGAATGCCCTTGATCCGCAGCAGGTACGGCAGGTCGCGGCATTTTTCGTGGCTGAAGGCGTGCAAGCGGTGGCGATCTGCTTCCTCAACAGCTACGCCAACCCGGTTCACGAACTCGCCGCCAAACTGATTCTTGAGGCGGAGTTCCCGGAACTGCTTGTAACCGCCTCGTGCGAAGTGCTTCCTGAAATGAAGGAGTACGAGCGCACCAGCACCACCGTGGTCAACGCTTACATCCTGCCGGCGATGCGCGCCTACCTCGCGAATTTGCGGCGCGACCTGACCGCCATCGGCATTACCGCGCCGATTCAGGTCATGGCCTCGAACGGCGGCATGATGGGTATCGCCGCCGCAAGCGGGAAACCGGTGTTCGCCGTGTCCTCCGGGCCTGCCGGCGGTGTTACCGGATCGGCCCATCTTGGCCGCGTGACCGGTGATGCCGACCTGATCGTGTTTGACATGGGCGGCACCACGGCGAAAGCCTCAATCATCGAAGCGGGCATGCCTTCGCTTACCAACGAATATGAATTTCGCGATGGCATTTCTTCGCCGAGCCGCTTCGTAAAAGGTGGAGGTTACGTTCTCAAGGTACCGGCGATTGATATTGCCGAAGTGGGTGCGGGCGGCGGATCTGTGGCGGCCATCGATGCCGGGGGTTTGCTGTTGGTGGGTCCGGAGTCCGTCGGAGCACATCCCGGGCCGGCCTGCTACAGGCTGGGTAACGAACGTCCGACCGTCACCGATGCGAACATGGTGCTCGGCCTCCTCAATCCGATCGCGCTCGCAGGCGGTAGTCTGAAAGTTGATCCGGACTTGTCGGCGAAGTCCATCGAACGGCATATCGGCGCAAGGTTGGGTCTGTCTCTGCTTGACGCGGCGCACGGCATTCGGCATGTCGCGAACGTCAACATGGCGCGGGCGATCCGGGCCGTCACGGTCGAGCGCGGACGCGACCCGCGTGAGATGACACTGATTGCCTTTGGCGGCGGTGGCCCGGTTCATGCGGTGGACGTTGCGCGGCTCCTGGGTATCCGGCGAGTCATTGCGCCGGTCATGGCCGGCGTGTTCTGTTCGGCCGGAATGCTTGCCGCCGATGCGGGACATGATTTTCTGCGCTCTGTTTTGCGGCGCATGGACGGATGCGATCCGGCGGCGCTTGAGGCGGTGGCCGAGTCCCTGCGCCGGCAGGGGCTCGTTTCGCTTGCGGCGGAGGGTTATCCGGAAAGCACCGTTGCGTTTTCTCTCAAGGCAGATTTGCGCTATGTCGGACAGTCGTCCGAGTTGACCGTTCCCTTGCGCGGCGCGCGCTTCGATGCCGATGCCCTCGCAGCGCTAAAGGTCGATTTCCAGCGCGCCTATCGCGAGACCTTCGGTTACGCCAACGAAGAGCCGCTGGAACTGGTGAATCTGCGGCTCTCGGCACGCGGCCGGCGCGAGCAGCGCCTGGATTTTGCACGCATACGCATGGGCGGTACGGCCCTCGCGGCAGCCGGCGGCAGCCGCATGGTGAGTTTTTCGCGCGACGGGGCCCCGGTAAAAACCCCGGTGCTGGCGCGTGCCGATATGTCTGTCACGGCGGTGCCGGGGCCGATGATTGTCGAGTCCTATGACACCACGGTTGTCGTGCCGCCCGGCGTGATGGCCCGCTCTGACGCGGTGGGTAATATCATTCTTGACTTGCAGGACATCGATCCGGATCCAACGGAGACCAGACAATGAACGCGCCCGCCCCCGTCGGCATCCGTGCCGGACTCGACCCGATCACCTTTGCCGTCGTAAAGAACGCGATGGATTCGATCGCCGACGAGGTGGCCTACACGGTACTGCGCACGGCACGCTCCGAAATCGTCAAGGACGTGATGGATTATTCCGCGGCGATATGCGATCGCAACGGCCGCATGGTGGTGCAGGCGAAAACCATCGCGCTGCATCTTGGCGCGATCCCCGAGGCGATGGCGTCAATGCGCGCGCGTTATGGCGATGACCTCGCCCCCGGCGACGCGGTGATCCTCAACGACCCCTACCAGGGCGGCATGCACCTGCCCGACATATTCATGTTCGTGCCCTTCTTCCACGACGGCGGGCTTGAGGGATATTGCGTGGTGATCTGCCACCACACGGATGTCGGCGGCCGCGTTCCCGGCTCCAACGCGAGTGACTCCACAGAGATTTTTCAGGAGGGCCTGCGCATTCCGGTGGTCAAGCTCTATGAAAAAGGGCGCATGAACGACATGCTCGAGCGCCTCATCGGCTTGAACGTGCGGCTTCCCGACCGCGTGCTGGGCGATTTGCGGGCGCAGTATGCAGGCGCGCAGGTCGGCGTACGCGAGCTTGGCAAGCTTTTTTCGCGCTACGGCCGGGACGCGACACGCATCTACCTTGAGGAAATGCTCGATTACGCGGAGCGCCTGACCCGGGATGAAATCCGGCGCTGGCCCAAGGGCACCTTCCGTTTTACCGATTACATCGACGATGACGGGATGTCTCCCGACCCGATCAAGATCAATGTCGCCATCACCGTGCACGATGACCGGGTAAGCGTCGATTACGCGGGCTCGGCTCCGCAGGTCAAGGCGGCGATTAATTCCACGCTGTCCTATACGCAGTCGTGCACCTACCTGTCGGTACGCTGCGCGCTCAAGGGCGATGTGCCAAACAACGCCGGCGTGTTCCGGGCGATCGAGGTGATCGTGCCCGAGGGCTGTGTGCTCAATCCGCGCGAACCGGCCGCTGTCGCTGCCCGCGCCCTGACCGGTTACCGGGTGTTTGACGCAATGCTCGGCGCGCTCGCGCAAATCGTGCCCGACCGCATTCCCGCCGCCGGGGAGGGCGGCAACACCGTGGTCTGCCTGTCCGGGCGAAAGCCCAACCCGGATGGCAGCGCGTCCCCGTTCATCATCGTCGACATGATTTGTGGTGCCTGGGGCGCACGTCCGGCTGCGGACGGGATCGAGGCCATCACCAACGCATCGCAGAATCTTTCGAACACGCCGGTCGAGACCCTGGAGGCGCAGCATCCTGTGCGCGTCGAGGCCTATGAACTGGTGGCCGACACCTGCGGTGCGGGGACCTGGCGGGGCGGCCTGGGGATTCGCCGCAGCTACCGCCTTTTGGCCGAAGAGGCCTTCCTGCAGTTACGCGCAGACCGTATCAAGTTTGCGCCTTACGGCCTTGAGGGCGGCGAGGCGGCGGCACCGGCCAGCAACCTTCTGGGTGAGGCCGGTGCGCAAAAAGCGCTCCCGGGCAAGGTTACAATGTGGCTCAAGCAAAATGAGCTGGTTACCCACACGCAGCCTGGCGGCGGCGGTTTTGGTGAACCTTGGAAGCGTGAACCCGGGCGTGTCGCACGTGACGTCTGGAATGGAAAAATTTCCGCCGGGTATGCGCGGTCCCGGCATGGTGTCGTTGTCGATCAGGCGAGCGGCGTCCTTGATGAGGATGCAACCCGCGCGCTTCGTGCCGGCAGGCACGTTGCGGCATGAAAGTTGGATACCCGAACACACTAGATCACGAAACGCATTACAAACGCGGTTACTAGAAATCAAACCTCAATTTGCATTCACTTTGCGGGAGATCGAAATGAAACGTACTGGATCAGGCTTGTTAAAGACGGTGCTGGCGGCGGTGTTTGCCACATCGCTATCAGTCATGGCGCCCAACGTGGGTGCACAGGCGCCGGAAAAAATCACTGTCCGGCTCGACTTCACGCCCTGGGGCATCCAGGCCGCATTGCATCTGGCCAAGAGCAAGGGCTGGTTTGCCGAGCAAGGCCTGGACGTGACCATCGAGGATGGTACCGGCACCCTCCCCGGCATACAGTTGGTGGGGGCCGGCAAGGTCGAGGTTGCCGCGGTGCAACTTGGGCCAATGGCCTTGGCCCGGGAGAACGGATTACCGGTGGTGGGTATCGCCGGCTTCGCGCGTCGCGGTGACCTGGCCGTCATGGTTGATGCCGCGACCGGCCCGAAGAGCTTCAAGGAGCTCGCCGGCAAGAAATTCGTGTCATTTACCGGGAGTCCCTGGGTACCCTTCATCAAGAGTTTCGCCAAGGGCGCGGGCCTGACTGAAGACGAATTCGCTGTCACGATGGTCGCTCCCCCGGCTATGGTGTCCACCTACGCATCCGGTAACGCGGACGGATTCCTGTCGATGGGTCCCTTCGGTGTTCCCCTTGTGGCCAAGTCACGGCCCTCGCGCGCCCTGCTCGCCGGTGACGCCGGAATTGTCTTTCCCAGTTTTGGATTGATTTCAAACGAGGACACCATCAAAAAGCGTCCGGCAGTCCTCAAGAAGCTGGTGCAGGTGAATATCCGCGCCTGGGAATATATCTACCAGAGCCCGGCCAATCTTGAAGAGGGCGTCAAGGCGATCATTAGCGAGCGGCCGCAGGCAAAGCTCGATGCCGACCTGCTTCGCGGGCAAATCGTGGCGTACCGCGATTTCTTCGATACACCGAATACCAAGGGCAAGCGCTTTGGCTGGCAGGCGGAGGCCGATTGGGTTGCCGCAATCAAATCCATGGAAGCAGCAGGCGCCATCAAACCGGGGCGCAAAGCGTCTGACTACTACACCAACCAGTTCGTAGACTGAACCGCATCCCGGCGGGCCCGCCGGCCCCGGTCCGCCCTGGATCTGCAGGACGGATACGGGGCGGGGCTGCATTGCCCGCCCGCTGAGGTCCATTTCCCACCGCTGCACACGTATCCGCTGACCACCCGAAAATGGCATCACCTGAAAAATACATAAGTATTGACCGCCTCGATAAGACCTACGCCTCCCCGCGCGGCCCGGTCAAGGCGCTCGAGGGCATTACGCTGGATATCGCGCAGCACGAATTCGTCAGCGTGCTGGGGCCAAGCGGATGCGGCAAGAGCACCCTGCTCAAGTGCCTCGCGGCACTCGAAGGCATTTCCGGCGGGTCGATTTCCATCGGTGGCACCACTGTTTCCGGGCCGCCCGACAACATGGGCATCGTGTTCCAGCGCGACGTGTTGCTCGATTGGCGGACCATACTCGACAACGTGCTGATCACCGCCGAATTCCGCAACTTGCCGCGAGACGCATACAAATCCCGCGCGATGCAGTTGCTCAAGCTCTTCGGGCTTGAGGAGTTCGCCAACCGCTTCCCGTGGGAACTTTCGGGCGGCATGCGCCAGCGCGCGTCCATCTGCCGAGCCCTTCTTGTGGATCCGGAGCTGTTGCTTATGGACGAGCCCTTTGGGGCGCTTGATGCGATGACCCGCGACGAGCTCAACCTTGAACTGCAGCGCATGTGGACTGAAAACCGCAAAACGGTGTTGTTCATCACGCACTCGATCACCGAGGCGGTGTACCTGTCCGACCGCGTGGTGATGATGTCGCGCAATCCGGGGCGCATCGCGGAGATCATCAACATCGACTTGCCGCGTCCGCGTGCATTGTCAGTGCGTGAGACCCCCGCCTTCGGGCGCTACACGGCGCATATCCGCGAAGTATTCACTGCGATGGGAGTTCTCAAGGATGGTTGATATGGGTTCCTGGTGGAATCGCAGCGAGCGTTTTCGCTCGGTGATTTCCGTTCTGGTTGTGATGCTGTTGGTGTGGGAAGCCTTGTGCTGGGCGTTGAGCATTCGCCCGTTTATCCTGCCCGCCCCCAGCTTGGTGCTGAAGGACTTTGTTTCTGCGCCCGCATATTTTCTGAAGCACAGCGGCTACACGCTTCTCATCACCTCGGTCGGCTTCATCGTTGCGGTGATCCTGGGAGTGGCCTGTGCGGTTGGCATCGTCTATTCGAAGTTTCTCGATAGGATACTGTCAGCAATGCTGGTGTCGCTTAATGCCGTGCCAAAAGTTGCGCTCGCGCCACTCTTTGTTATCTGGCTTGGCACCGGTACCGAGCCAAAGATCGCCATCTCAATCATGATCGCGATTTTCCCGATCGTCATCGATACGGTGCTCGGGCTCAAATCAGCCGATCCGGAGATGATCAACCTTGCCAAGTCCTGCCGCGCATCGACCTTCCATATCCTGATGAAAATCCGTTTCCCCAACGCCTTGCCCTCGATATTCGCCGGTATGAAGGTGGCGATTTCGTTTTCTCTCGTGGGTGCGATTGTCGGTGAATTTGTCGCCGGCTCCATCGGGCTTGGCCACATCATCCTGCTCAGCCAGGGCAATTTCGACACCCCGCGCGTCTTTGTCGCGCTCAGCCTCCTGGCTTTGCTTGGCACCATCCTCTTTTACCTGGTTGATGTTGCCGAGTCCCTGTTGTTGCCCTGGCATGTTTCGCAACGCAGCGTGCACGGCGATGCGCCGGTGGTTCAAGGCGGCCTGTAACCCGATCTCCCTTCACATCGCCATCAAGACACAAGGACACCCGTTTGAAACCGCCGAAGTTTGCCTATCATGCGCCCGGGCAGTTGGATGAGGCCATTCAACTCCTTGAGCGCTACGCCGGCAATGCCCGCGTGCTCTCGGGCGGGCAGAGCCTGGTTCCCATGCTCAACTTCCGTCTTGTCACCCCAGAGGCGCTCATTGACCTTCGTCGTATTCCGGGTCTGGCGGGCATTCGTATTGACGGGGATACGGTCCACATTGGCGCGATGACGCGACAGCGTGCGGCCGAGACCTCGGAGCAGGTCAGGCGCAAGCTACCCTTGATGACTGAGGCTTTGGGCTGGGTCGGCCACCTGCCGACCCGTTCCCGCGGCACTATAGGCGGATCGATCGCGCACGCTGATCCGAGCGCAGAACTTCCGATGACACTGCTGGCACTAGATGGTGTGGTGGTTGCGCAAGGTGCTGCGGGAACCCGCGTGATTGCCGCCGACGACCTGTTTGATTCCTACTTCACCACGACGCTCGCTCCAGCGGAAATTTTGTCCGAGGTGCGCATTCCCGCGATGTCCGCGCATTGTGGATTTGCCCTTGAGGAATATGCGCGGCGCAAAGGCGATTTCGCGATTGTCGGGATCGCCGCAGTACTTGAGGGTAAGGACGCCGCCTGCTCCCGGGCGCGGCTCGTTGCCGCCGGTGCCGGCGGCAGGCCCGTCCGCTTGCGTTCCGCCGAGGCCTTGCTCGTCAAAGACGGTTTGGGTATTGAGAGCATCGCCGCGGCATCGCACGCGGCCATGGAGGCGGTCGAACCGACTTCCGATCCCAATGCCTCAGCCGATTACCGCCGGCATTTGACCGGCGTGCTCGTGGAACGCGCACTCCTGCGCGCCGCCGGCATGTTAAAGGAACGCCCTCATGGATGATTTTGTCGATATCAAACTCACGGTGAACGGCAAACCCCGTCACGGCAGGTGCGAACCGCGCAAGCTGCTGGTTGATTTTCTGCGTGAGGACCTGGGCCTGACCGGGACGCACGCCGGCTGCGAGCATGGCATCTGCGGTGCATGCACGATTCTTTTTGACAGGGAGGCCGCACGCTCCTGCACCACCCTTGCGGTACAGGCTGATGGCGCCGAGCTGGTCACTGTCGAGGGCTTGGCCGGTGGCGACAAGCTGCACCCCTTGCAGCAGGCTTTTCATGAGCACCACGCCCTGCAGTGCGGTTTTTGCACACCGGGCATGTTGATCACGGCCGTTGATTTATTGAATGCCGTGCCCAACCCGACCGAGGCGCAGATCCGCGAGGGCATGTCGGCGGTGGTCTGCCGATGCACCGGCTACCAGGGCATCGTGAACGCGGTCGCCGCCGTGGCCGCGAACAAACCCGGGCAGCGATGAACATGCTGAACACCGCCCCGCCAGCCGGCATTTACCGAGGATAAGCATTTGGAAACGATCGCACGGGCGCACAAAGGGTTTGTCGGCCAGTCCATTCCGCGGCGCGAGGATCAGCGATTGCTGCGCGGACAGGGCCAGTACATCGCCGACTTTACGCTGCCGGGCATGCTGCACGTCGCATTTGTTCGCAGCTCTGTTGCGCACGCCCGCATCAGGTCGGTGGATTTATCGCGCGCCGCCGCGGCACCCGGAGTTCATTTCGTAATGAGCGGGCTGGAACTCGCGAAGGAGATCCCGCCGGTCCAGGATCAGCAGCTGCCCCTGCCGAAAAAGTGGCGTACCACCGTTCCGCACAAGATCTTTGATCCGCGGCAGCCCCTGCTCGCCTGGGATAAGGTGCGCCATGTTGGCGAGGCCGTTGCGGTGATCGTGGCCGAAAACCGTTACCTTGCCGAAGATGCGGTCGACCTTGTCAGCGTCGACTATGAGTTCCTGCCCCCTGTGGTCGATCCTGAGGCGGCCCTGGCGCGCGATGCGGCGGTGTTGCACGAACAAAACGGCACCAACCTGCTGGCTGAATTTTCGGTTGCCAAGGGCGATGTAGCGGGTGTGTTCGCAAAGACGGGGCGTTCCCTGAAGCGGCGCTTTTATCATCACCGATACGCCGGCATCCCCATGGAATGTCGAGGGGTGGCCGCCCTGCACGATGCGCGCACCGACGCACTCACGATCTGGTCATCCACGCAAGTCGTGCACTGGGTCCGGCGCGAGGTCGCGTTGACCCTCGGCATGTCCGAGGCTCGGGTGCGCTGCGTGGCGCTGGATGTCGGCGGCGGATTCGGCACCAAGGGGCACGTCTATCCGGAAGACCTGCTGTTGCCCTATCTCGCGCGGCGCGTGGGTCGGCCGGTGAAATGGATCGAGGACAGGCGCGAGCATTTCCAAAGCGCATGCCATTCGCGGGACCAGATACATGATGCGGAAATCGCTTTCGATGATTCCGGGAAGATTCTCGCCTTCCGTGATTCGATGATCATGGACTGCGGGGCATGGAACCCCGTGGGCATTGGTATTCCGTACAACACGGCATCGCATCTCATCGGTCCGTACAAGATGGCGAATTTTGCCGTGCGCGCCCGTGTGGTCGCCACCAACAAGGTTCCCAATGCGCCGTATCGGGGCGCCGGCCGGCCCGAAGCGGTGCAGGTTGTTGAGCGCCTGATGGATTTGATCGCGCGCGAACTCGGCCTGGAGCCCGCCGAGGTGAGGCGCAGAAACCTCGTCACCGCCGCCGACATGCCTTATGCAGTGGGGATCCCGTATCGTGACGGGCAGCCGATTGTGTACGACAGCGGCGACTACCCGCTTGCGCTGGAGAAAGCGCTCGCCGAAATCGGCGGCATTGATGCATTTCGTCAGCGCCAGCGGGCGGCCCGCGCCCAAGGCCGTCACCTGGGTCTAGGCCTTGGCATGTACACCGAAGGCACGGGTGTCGGGCCGTTTGAGGGCGCGACGGTCAGGGTCGATCCGAGCGGGAAAATCCATGTGTCCGCCGGTTCGTGTCCCCAGGGACAGGGCATGGAGACGATTTTTGCCCAGATTGCCGCCGATCTTTGGAAGGTGAACCCGGAGGACGTGATTCTTTCGCTTGCTGATACGGCAGCGATCCCGATGGGCTTCGGCACCATTGCCAGCCGTTCCACCGTGAATCTTTCCGGTGCGATACATGTTGCAAGCGAACGCTTGCGTGGCAAGACTTTCTCCATTGCCGCCAACATGCTCGAATGTGCCGCGACCGATCTTGAGTTGCGCGAAGGGCGGGTTGGCGTTGTCGGTGTCCCCGACGTATCGGTTACCCTTGCCGAGGTGGCGCGTGCGTCTCGGCCCGGCTGGGACCACCAGCGCCCGGATGGTGTCGATGCCGGTCTTGAGGAAACCTATTACTGGGAGCCTTCCACCGTTACCTGGGCCTATGCGGCCCACGCCGTGATCGTCGATGTGGATGTGCGCACCGGCCATGTGAAGCTTGAAAAGTACGTGATCGCGCACGATTGCGGCGTGGTCGTCAATCCGATGCTTGCCGAGGGGCAGATCATTGGCGGCGCCGTCCAGGGTATAGGGGGAGCGCTGTTTGAGGGCTTCCACTACGACGCGGAGGGACAGTTGCTCGCCGGTTCGTTCATGGACTACCTGTTGCCCACGGCGAGCGACGTCCCGGCCATCACAGTCTTGCACCATGAAACGCCGTCACCGCTCAATCCGCTCGGCGTCAAAGGCCTTGGCGAAGGCGGTGCCATCGCACCGCCTGTGGCCATCGCGAATGCGGTTTGTGATGCTTTGTCGGAGTTTGGCGCGGAGTTTAATGTGACGCCGATCACGCCCGGGGACGTTGTCCTCGCGGTGCGCAAGAAGGCGTTACCAACCTGAGTGACCGACGTACGAGAGGGGCCGCCCGGCTAGTCAGGCCCGCGATCGCGCTTTGCGTTTTTCAGGTTTGTCGATCTTGCAAAGGTAGGAGAGCACCATTTCGGGTACGTGCTCCAGCCGGCGCTTCATGCGCGCCGGGCTCGTCAGGTCCACGTCGAGCACCGTCGAGAGTGTGTAGCGATTGGACACAAAGTAAGACGCCAGCCCCGAGATGGAAATGTACAGGTCCACCCAGTTGGCGTCTTTGCGAAACACGCCCTGCTGCTGGCCTTCGCGCACCAGGCGTTTGAGCGTGCCGATAAGCGGGTTGAACATTTCCGCGATGACCCGCGACTTGCGGATATGCCGTGCCTTGTGCAGGTTCTCGGTCGACAACAGGCTGATGAATTCCGGTTCCTCGGCAAAGTGCCTCACCATGTGCAGCACCAGTGTGTGCAT
>CAITSH010000028.1 GCA_903895005.1 uncultured Pseudomonadota bacterium | reverse complement strand
CTGATGACCCAGAGCGATCAAATGCCGGGTCATTTTGTGGGCCGCCTCGAAGTTGTCCGCGACCACCTTGGTGAACCTATTGGTAGGCAGTTCATGTTCGAGCAAAACGACCGGCACATGGTGTTTTTGCAAATCGACCAGATGACTCCCCAGTTGTCGTGCACCCTTGGAAAATGGGACGACAATCACTCCCTCCACGCGCCTCCGCAGCAACATGCGGGCGTATTCAGCCTCCCGGGCTATGTCGAGGCGGGCATCGCACAGAATGACATTATAGCCATGCTCGAAGGCGACATCCTCGACTTTCTCAATCAGCGTGGAAAAAACTGGGTGACCAATCATCGGGACGATGATCCCTAGCGTTCGAGTGCGGCCG
Organism: uncultured Pseudomonadota bacterium; assembly: GCA_903895005.1. The sequence continues at coordinate 1,895 of CAITSH010000028.1, read as the reverse complement.
TAGGAAAGATTTTGCGCCACGAGGGAGGGAACATAGTTCATCGCTTTTGCACGATCTAAAACCCGTTCGCGCGTTTCAGAACTGACCCGGCTGTAATTATGGAGTGCGCGCCAAACAGTGGTGGACGAGATGTTCAAATCGGCGGCAAGATCATGGATAGTCGGCGCCTTGTTCTCCATGGGATGCAATCAGCTTTCCCTTATTCGATTACGGCAACGGCTCTAATGGGGGAGCCGTCCCCACCCTCAAAACGGAGTGGAAAACCAATGAAGAGAAATGTTTCGGGCAACGCATCAAGGTTTGCCAGCGATTCGACGATGACAATCTCCGACGGTTTTTGCTGAAGGAGATGATGAACCTCGTAGTAGTCGCGGCTTGGTGTTGGCGTATCCATGCCGAGAAGGCGGATACGCCGTCCGGCAAGATAGGCGGCAGCTTCCTGGGTAAGGCTCGGAAAGTCCGTGAAGTAATCCTCCTGGCCGTAGTGGTGGTGCCAACCTGTTTCGTAAATGATGCGTGCCCCAGGGACGAAAGACTCCTCAAACGGCTTCAAGTCGGAGAGTGTGATCTCTGATTTTGCCGGTTTCGGAATCCGCAGGAGCGTAGCGGGGCCGTAAAACCAATCGAGCGGCATCTCGTCAAGACGTCTGCCGTCAGGGATGAAATGATACAGCGCGTCGAGATGAGTGCCCTGGTGACTCCCCATACCGATTTGACTGACATTGCAGCGTTGCTTCTCAATCGTGGCATGCGGTGTGACCTGAAGCACGGGGTCGCCGGGAAAACTCGGTTGGCCGTGCCTCATTGGATGGGAGAGATCGATGAGCTTCATGTCAGTTCTTAAAGTGTTTTTCGATTTTTTCCCGGAGAAAGCGGACAGATTCCCTCAGCTCATCCATGCCATCCATGCCGTCCTCGATGGAAATCCAGCCCTTGAACCCGACCGAGTTGAGCGTGGAGAAAATCTTGTCGTAGTCATTCATCCCTTTACCGATGACCCCGTGGGAAAGGCGGTTGGCATAACCGACAGAGTCCTCCTCCTTGCGCAAATCCTCGATCGTGCCGCTTTTGATAAAACGGTCGCTAGCGTGCATGGAGACGATACGGTGCTTCACCCGTTCGAGTAGGATCAGAGGATCCTCGCCCGCAAGAATCGTGTTGGAGGGGTCATAATTTACCCCAAACCAAGGAGACTCGATCTGATCCACGATTTCAGCAAAGATGTCCATTTTTTGCGCAAATTCTGGATACTGCCAATAGTTGTCCTTGTAGTGGTTTTCCATGGTCAGGACGACGCCGTGCTTTTCGGCAAACGGCAGGAGGCTTTTGATCACGCGAACGACCTGTGCAATGCCTGCCTCCCTCGTCAGTTCTGGACGCCGCTGACCGGAGAGCACGCGACAGAACGATCCGCCAAAGAAGGCTGTGATCTCAATCATGCGCTTTTCGTTCTCGATCTCCTGTTGCAGGAGCGCATGATCGGTCTGCGTGAAATCGGGAGAACAGCAGAGCATCGGCATGCAGAGGCCATGTTTTTCGAGTTCGGATTTGGCCCGATTCAGGAATGCGTCATTGTCCTCAAGAAAGCCTGAGTAGAACTCCAATCCGTCAACGCCAAGCGTGGCGGCCAGTTCGATCCACTGGAAGAGGGACATGGAGTGGTGGACGCAGAGTTCGTCCATGTAACATTTCGGGAATGCGGCAAGTTTGGGTTTCATTAGAGTCCTTTAACGGGGTTGCGGCCAATGAGCGGGTATTGTTCAACGTCAAGTATCGCTCCATTGACGAGCGACGCCTCGTCCGAAAGGAAGTAGACTGCGGCCCAGGCGATATCTTCCGGTGAGAGAAGACGACCCGAAGGTGCATAGGTTCGGGAAATTTTTGTAGGCCAGTCT
>CAITSH010000027.1 GCA_903895005.1 uncultured Pseudomonadota bacterium | reverse complement strand
GCCTGCGAGCTGGACATGGCCAGCATGTACGCCAACCAGAAGAGCCCGGCCTTCAACCGCCGCCTCTTTGACGGCCGTACGCGCTTCGGACGGCAGCGCCTGTTTTCGCGCCAGCAGGGCGTGCGCCCGGCGCTGGCCGCACTCAAGGAGGGCCGCCCGTTTTACTACCTGCCGGATCAGGATTACGGGCCGAAGGACGCGATTTTCCTGCCGTTTTTTGGCGTGCAGGCGGCCACGGTCACCGGGATGACGCGTCTTGCGCGCCTGTCGGGCGCGCGCATCGTGCCCTGCGTGACGCGCATGCTCCCCGGCGGGGCCGGTTACGAGGTGGTCTGCCATCCGGCCTGGGACGCCTACCCGACCGATGACATCGAGGCCGACACCTTGCGCATGAACGCGTTCATAGAGGCGTGCGCCCGGGATATGCCGGAACAATATGTCTGGACGCACAAGCGCTTCCAGACGCGACCGCCGGGCGAGGCGAGGTGGTACTAATGCCGGGGACGTTACGGCTGCGAATGGTGCCGGCAGCGGAGGGCGGTGCGTGCACACGGCGGTGCGGTCCTGATCGTGCTGTTAATGCTCGCGCGGCGCGCGCGGCGCGTTTTACAATGACAGCATGAATTTTTCCAACGCCGACACCGATCGCCTGCGCGCCATGTTCGAGGGTGTAAAGACCATTGCCGTGGTCGGCTTTTCGCCGCGGGCCGAGCGCCCCAGCCATCGCATCGCGCGCGGCATGCAATTGCGCGGCTATCGCATCGTCCCGGTGCGTCCGGCGATCAGCGAAGGCCTGGGCGAAAAAGCGTATGCCAGCCTGTCCGAGGTGCCCGCATCCGATTCCATCGACCTCGTCAACGTGTTTCGCAATGGCGCCGAGGTCATGCCGGTGGTCGATGCTTGCATACGGCTGGGTCTGAAACGAATCTGGATGCAGGAGGGCTGCATCAACGACGAGGCAGCGCAAAAGGCGCACGATGCCGGTATGCGTGTGGTCATGGACCGCTGCATTTTGCGCGATTACAACATGCTCGGATTGGGCGGGGCCACATGAAATTAAGATTCACAAAAATGCAGGGTGTGGGCAACGATTTTGTCGTGCTCGACGGCGTGACGCAGGCGGTGCCGCTCACACCGGCGCTGGCCAAGTCGATCGCCGACCGGCACTTTGGCATCGGCTGCGACCAGATCCTGCTGGTGGAAAAACCCTCTGCGGGTTCGACGGCGAACGCCGATTTTCGCTACCGCATCTGGAACGCCGACGGCGGCGAGGTCGAGCAGTGCGGAAACGGTGCGCGCTGCTTTGCGCGCTTCGTGCGCGATCACGGCCTTAGTGCCAAGGACGAAATTCGCGTCGAGACGCTGTCAGGGTTGATCACGCCCCGTCTCGAGCCGGACGGGCAGGTGACGGTGGACATGGGCGCTCCCATCTTCGAGCCCGCGCGCATTCCTTTCGTCGCCGATGCCGCGGCCATCGCCTGCGCGCTGGACGTGGATCGCAGCACCGTGCAGGTCAGCGCGGTGTCCATGGGCAATCCGCATGCGGTGCAGGTGGTTGATGATGTCGATGCGGCCCCGGTCCTGACCGAGGGTCCGCTGATCGAGCGCCACGCACGTTTCCCGCAGCGCGTGAACGCCGGCTACATGCAGGTGCTCGACCGGGGGCACATCCGCCTTCGCGTGTTTGAGCGCGGTGCCGGCGAGACGCTTGCGTGCGGCACCGGCGCCTGCGCCGCCGTGGTGGCCGGCATCCGCCGCGGCCTGCTTGATTCACCGGTGCGCGTGCAGACGCGCGGCGGTGAATTGACGATACGCTGGGATGGCACCGAGAATGAACAGGCCGCCGTGTTCATGACCGGCCCGGCAGTCACGGTGTTCGAGGGCGAGTTTGAGGCAGCCGGGCTTTGAGCGCGAACCGCGCAATGTACCAAGTCAATTCCGTGTTGTTCCGTTTTGTTTTTACGCCAACAAGAAAAGGCCACGCATGAACGCCGATGAAGTCGCGCAGTACCTGAAGGACAACCCGATGTTTTTCGAGGAATACGCCGAGGTGCTGGCCAATATCTCGATTCCCCATCCGCACGGCGGCCACGCCATCGCCCTGTCCGACCGCCAGCTGCTGTCGCTGCGCGACAAGAACAAGGCGATCGAATCCAAGCTCGCCGACCTCATCCAGTTCGGCGAAGAGAACATGGACATCGGCGAAAAAATGCACCGCCTGTGCCTGGCGATGCTGGCCGCTTCCGGCCTGCCCTCGCAAATGGGCGCGATCACCTACAACCTGCGCGAGGACTTCGCGGTGCCGCATGTGGCCCTGCGTTTCTGGCGCGGCCAGGGTGAGGGCCCGGAGTACGCCGAGACCGGTCTTGAGCTCAAGGAATTTGTCGCCAGGCTCGAGACGCCTTATTGCGGACCGAGTTACAACGAAGAAGTGACATCCTGGTTTGGCGATGCGGCTCCGCATATCCGCTCGACGTCCCTTGTTCCGCTTGCCGATGGCGAGTGTTTTGGCGTGCTGGTGCTCGCCAGCGAAGACCCGGAACGTTTTCAACACGACATGGGGCGCCTTTACCTCAAGCGCCTGGGCGAACTTGCGAGCGCGGCGTTGTCGCGCTTTGTCTGAACCCCTGAACCAGAACACCAGTCCGCCGGCGCAACATGGCCGGCCCGCGCCCTTGGTGCGCCCCATGCGCAGGCATTGCAGCGGGCATTTCCGGCACGGCACCTTCGCGTGCATGCGAAGTGGCTGACGATCCTCGCCTGGCGCTGCTCGGCGACTATGTCGAGCAGATCGCCCATCAGCGCCGCCTGAGCCCGACCACGGTTGTGAGCTACGAGCACAGTATCCGCCAGCTGCTTGCCATCAATCCGGGTATCGAGCTATCCAAACTGCAGTCTCAGCATATCCGTCGCGCCGTGGCGCAACTGCACGCCGGGGGCATGTCCGGTCGCAGCATCGCGCGCATGCTCTCGGCGTGGCGCGGCTTTTTTAACTGGCTGGTGCGTCACCACGCTTATCCCGCCAACCCGTGCACCGGCCTGCGCGCGCCCAAAAGCCCAAAGCCGCTGCCAAAGGCCTTGTCGCCGGATTTTGCGGCGCAGCTTCTTGATGCCAAACCCGAGGGGTCGGGCGAGGTGCGTGACAAGGCGATGTTCGAGCTGTTTTATTCGTCGGGCCTTCGGCTTGCCGAACTGGTGGGCATCGATGTCGCCGAGGGCCGGCGCATGCTTGTCGAAGCCGAGGTGACGGTCACCGGCAAGGGGTCCAAGACGCGCACCGTGCCGGTCGGCGCAAAAGCCGGTGCGGCGATCGCCGCGTGGCTGGCGGTGCGTGAAGAAATCGCGCAGCCGGATGAGGCGGCCTTGTTCGTCGGTGCGCGCGGACATCGCATCAACGCCGGCGTTGTCGGCGAACGCCTTTCGGCTTGGGCGCTGCGTGCCGGGCTGCCGGTGCATGTGCACCCGCACATGCTGCGCCATTCGTTTGCGACGCACTTGCTGCAATCGTCGGGCGATTTGCGCGCGGTGCAGGAAATGCTCGGGCACGCCAGCATTTCGACGACACAGGTGTACACGCACCTGGATTTCCAGCATCTCGCCAAAGCCTACGACGCGGCGCACCCAAGGGCGAAGAAGAAAACGTGAGTCACATGGATTTTGACTCCGGCCGCGCTGCGCGCTTAACGTCCGCTGCGCGGGCGGCCTGCACCACAACAGAAAAATCCTGTTGTGGCTACGGCATTCCGCCCGCTACGCGTACGTTAGCCTTCGCCGCAACAAGCCGCTGCGCGGCGTGTTGTCAGCATCTCGCCAAAGCCTACGACGCGGCGCACCCAAGGGCGAAGAAAAAGCCCGAAGGCAAGGCCAAATGAGCCCGCCCGCAGAGCAGGGGGCGGCAGCGATTACGACTATTGTCCCGACGCCGTACGAGCTGTTCACCGGTTTCCTGCGTGTTGCGCTGTGCGGTTTTGGCGGCGTGCTGTATTGGGCGCGGCGTGTCTCGGTCGAGGAGCGGCGCTGGCTGGCCGAGGCCGAGTTCGTCGATGTCATGTCGCTGTGCCAGTTCATGCCCGGCCCGAACACGCTCAACCTCGCCATGGTGCTGGGCCTGCGCTTTTGCGGCTGGCGCGGCGCGTTGGCGGGCTTTGCCGGGCTGATGGTTGCGCCCTTCCTGATCATCATGGCGATGGGCATGCTCTACACCAGCTACGGCAACGTCCCGGCGGTGCAGGCGGTGCTGCGCGGTGTGGCCGCGGTCGCCGCCGGCATGATGGTTTCCATGGCGCTCAAGATGGCGATGGTCGCTCGCATCCGTAACGTGCTGTGCGTGGTCGGCATCGCCGCCTTCGCCGCTGTCGCGCTGATGCGCATCCCGCTGGTGCAGGTGTTGCTGGTTCTTGCGCCTTGTGGCGTCGCGCTCGCCTGGTGGTGGCAACGCAAGCTGCCGCACGCGCCCCCGCAGGACGGCGGGACATGATGGAAGTGTTGCTGCAACTGCTGACGGACTTTTCCGTTTTGTCGCTGCTGGCGGTGGGCGGGGCGCCTACGGTGTTTCCGGAAATGCAGCGCAACGTGGTCGAAGTGCACGGCTGGATGAGCGCTTCGCAGTTCGCTGACCTTTACGCCATTGCGCAGGCCTCGCCGGGGCCGAACATCCTGGTGGTGAGCCTGATCGGCTGGAAAGTCGCCGGTCTTGCCGGTGCGCTGACCGCAACGCTGGCGATGGTCGGCCCCTCGTGCATCCTGACCTGCCTGGTGGCCGGGACGTGGGAGCGGTTTCGCGAGGCGCGCTGGCGCGCGGTGGTGCAGTTGGGGGTCGCCCCGCTCACCGTCGGCTTGATGCTCTCTTCGGGGTATTTGCTCACGCGGTCTGCCGACGACAGCGTTGCGGCCTACGCGCTCACCGCCGCCACCGTCGCAGTGCTGATGGGTACGCGGGTCAATCCGCTGTGGTTGATCGCCGCCGGCGCGCTGATCGGACTCACCGGTCTCGTCTAGGCCGCCACGGTCACAGACATCCCGGTTTTTGCGCTCCCGAGCAGCGCGTCGATGAAGCGATGCACCTTCAACACCTCGCGTCCGCCGGCGCGCGGTGCGCGTCCCTGTTCGATGGCGTCGAGAAAATCGGCCAGCACGGCGCGGTGCGCATCATTGGGAAAGTCCATCGGGTTTGCGCCGCCGCCGGCGGATGTCGGTTCGCCGAGTTCTTCACGCCGTCCCTCCTGCCAGGCGATATCAAGCTTGCCCGCCGACAGGCGTGCCGTTGCGCGCGTGCCGATGAGTTCGATGGACTCGGAAAAGCCCGGGTAGCTTGCAGTGGTCGCCCACAGCGCGCCGAATGCGCCGTTGGCCAGTTGCAGCCCCGCTCCCACGGCATCCTCGGTTTCCATGCGGTGTGCGCCGCTGGTGCCACCGATCGCGCTGACCCGCGCCACCGGGCCGGCGAGTGACAGGAACAAATCGAGTGTGTGTATGGCCTGGGTCATCAGCACGCCGCCGCCGTCGCGCGCGAGCGTGCCCCGCCCCGGTTCGTCGTAGTAGCTTTGCGGCCGCCACCAGGGCACGGTCACGGTCGCGGCCACCAGTTCGCCCAGCGCGCCCTCCGAAATGTGTTGCGCGAGGCGCAAGGCGCCGGGGCGAAAGCGGTGTTGCAACACCACCGCGAGCGTGCGGCCTGCCTGTTCAAAGGCCTCGACCAGTTGCAACGCGCGCGCGGTGTTCACCTCGATCGGCTTTTCCAGCAGCACGTGCTTGCCGGCGGTGGCAAGGCGCGTTGCGACATTCAGGTGGGTGCCGGGCGGGGTGAGGACCAGGGCGGCATCGACGCTGTCGTCCTCGAGAATATCCTCCAAGCGTGTCGTCAGTGGAAACGGAAAATTTTCGCCAAAGGCGCGCCGGCGTTGCGCGGAGGGACTGAAGGCGTGTACGACTTCGAGCCTGTCGGACAAATCGACCAGACTTTTGGCGTGCGGCGCGACGGCCATTCCCAGTCCGATCAGCGCGAGGCGGGTCTTTTTCATGCGGGTTCCGTTGGCCGAGGGCGGTACAATGCGAGCCCGCTTTATATCAACAATCAAGGCGCCGCGCTTTTTTGCCCATGAAATCCCCCCCACGCATTGTCCTCAAGGCCGGCCGCGAAAAGCTGCTTGCGCGCTGCCATCCGTGGATTTTTTCCGGGGCGATAGACCACACGGCCGGCAATCCGCAGTCCGGAGACACCGTTGAAGTGCGCGATGCAGGCGGAGGGGTGCGCGCGCTCGCCGCCTTCAGTCCGCAGTCGCAGATTCGCGCCCGTATCTGGAGCTTTGATGCCGCCGAGGCCGTTGACGAGGCGTTTTTCCGCCGCCGTATCCGCGCCGCGCTCGCGTTGCGGCGTGAGCTGGTGCCAGCGCGCGCTTCAACCGGCCTGCGCCTGGTGCATGGCGAGAGTGACGGCCTGCCCGGGCTGGTGGTGGATCGCTACGGTGACACGCTGGTGGCGCAGTTTTTATCTGCTGGCACCGAGCGCTGGCGTGACGCGCTCGCGGCTTTGCTTGCAGAGGAAACCGGCTGCACGAACGTTTTCGAGCGCTCGGATGCGGACGTGCGCGAACTCGAGGGGTTGCCCTTGCGCTGCGGACCCCTGCTGGGCATTGCCCCGGAGGGACCGCTCGAGATGGTCGAGCACGGGCTGCGTTATCGCGTCGATATCGCCGGAGGTCACAAGACCGGTTTTTACCTCGACCAGCGCGACAGCCGCAGGCAAATCGGGCAACTGGCGCGCGATCGTGATGTGCTCAATTGTTTTTGCTACACCGGCGGCTTCAGCATCGCCGCCCTTGCGGGCGGTGCGCGCTTGGCGTTGTCGATAGACAGTTCCGGTCCGGCGCTGGCCATCGCGGCCGAAAACCTCACCCTCAACAAGCTTGATGCTTCGCGCGCCGAATGGCTTGAGGCCGATGTGTTCAAGGCCCTGCGCGACTTGCGCGAACAAAAGCGCCAGTTCGACATGATCGTGCTCGACCCGCCCAAGTTTGCACCCACGGCATCCTTCGCCGAAAAGGCTTCGCGCGGTTACAAGGACATCAACCTCAACGCCATGCGCCTGTTGCGCCCGGGTGGCCTGCTGGCGACATTCTCTTGTTCGGGCGGCATCTCGGCCGACCTGTTTCAGAAAATCGTCGCCGGTGCTGCAGCCGATGCCGGCATGTCGGCCAACATCGTGGGGCGCTTTCACGCCGCCGCCGATCATCCGGTGCGGATCGAGTTTCCGGAAGGCGAGTACCTCAAGGGCCTGTTGCTGCGGCGTGCGTGAGTGGGGGCGTAGGCTGGAAAGCCTTATCTGGCGCGGGTTTCCAGCCTATTCTTTGCGGCCGCCCCGGTGCAAATCAGGGCACGATGGTGGTGAATAGGTAGACGGCAAAGAGCACCAGGTGCACGGTGCCCTGCAGCACCGTGGTGCGGCCGGTACCGAGCGACAGCGATGCGACAAATAAAGACAGCACCAGCAGCACGCTGGATTTGACGTCCACGCCCAGCGTCAGTGTCCATCCGGTAAGCAGTGACACGATGGCCACCGTCGGTATGGTGAGGCCGATACTGGCAAGGGCCGAACCCAGTGCGAGGTTGAGGCTGGTCTGCAGGCGGTTGGCGTTGGCGGCGCGCACGGCGGCGACCCCTTCGGGCAGCAACACGACTGCGGCGATGATGATCCCGACCAGGGCCTTGGGTGCGCCCATCGCCGCAACGGCGGATTCCACCGATGGTGAAAGCTTTTTCGCCAGCAGCACCACCGCGACAAGGCAGGCGACCAGAAGTGCGCCGCTCGCCACGGTCGCCTTGTTGGTCGGGGGTACCGCGTGCACGGTTTCGTCGCCTTCCCCCTCTGCAGGCAGAAAATAGCCACGATGCCGCACCGCCTGCACCAGCACGAAGGTTCCGTAGAGCACGAGGGAGACTATGGCGATGAAGCCCAGCTGCTTGGGGCTGTAGAAGGGGCCGGGTACGCTGGTGGTGTAATTGGGCAGCACCAGCGTGAGCATCGAGATGGCGGCCAGCGTGGCGAGTGAGGCGCTGACCCCGTAGAGCCCGAAGGACTGCTCGCGGTGGCGGCTCCCCCCGGTCAGCAGGCACAGGCCGACGATGCCGTTGAGAATGATCATCACCGCGGCAAAGACAGTGTCGCGCGCGAGGGCCGTGGTGGCTTCGCCGCCGGCCAGCATCAATGACACGATCAGCGCGACCTCGATCACGGTGACGGCCACCGCGAGGACCAAGGTGCCGTAGGGTTCGCCGACGCGATGGGCCACCACCTCTGCGTGATGTACCGCCGCCAGCACGCTACCGAACAGCGCGACCACCACCGACAATAGAAAGACCGGGCTATCACCGACCATTCCCGACAAGGCTGCGGCGAGCAGCAACCAGCCCGCCGCAGGGGCGGCGATCGACCAGGGTGGCAGAAGGGAGGCGATGGCAGTCATGGTTGATTAGGCGCGTGCAAGCTAAGCCTTAACGATAACCGACATAGTGTACTTTCGCGTAGGTGCGCGCTGTACCTGGTTGGATGCGCACAAATGCAACTGTGTTGCATAAACCAGTTGCCCCCGCTAGAATCCGCCCGTGCCTAATGACAAGACAATCGAACAAGCCCGTGCCATGGTCCGTGCGTCCGGGGATCGCGTCACCGCGGCGAGGGTCAGTGCGCTCGGCGTGCTGATCGCGTCGCGCCGTGCCTTGTCGCATACCGACATCGAGCAGTCGATGTCGCGTGCAGGCGCGGTCGATCGCGTGACGCTTTACCGCGTGCTCGACTGGCTGGTTGAAAAGGGGCTGGCGCATCGCATCGCCGGTGCCGATCGCGCCTGGCGTTATTCGATCGCCAGCACGGCGCACAGCGATCACGCGCATTTCCAGTGCAACCACTGCGGCAAGGTGTTATGCCTTGAGCAGCTGGCCAAACCGGAGGTCCGCCTGCCGCGCCTGCCCAGCGGCTACCGTACCGAGCGCGTCGAGATGACGGTGCAGGGACGCTGCGCCGAATGCGTCTGAGCCGCTGCGTGCGGGTAATTCACGAATACGAACAGCTTACGAACCAATCTACGAATCAATAGATCAGAGAAGGCTAACAAATGGAACAGTCGGAAATGGTACCGGTCACCATCCTCACCGGATTTCTTGGCAGCGGCAAGACCACGCTGCTCAACCGCATCCTCAAGGAAGAGCACGGCCACAAAGTGGCGGTGATCGAAAACGAATTCGGTGAGGCCGGGGTCGACAACGAAATCCTGGTGCAAAACCGCGACGAGCAGATCATCGAGATGAACAACGGCTGCATTTGCTGCACCGTGCGCGGCGACCTCACGCGCATCCTGAACGACCTCAAGGACAAGCGCGTCGCCGGCAAGCTCAACTTCGAGCGCGTCATCATCGAGACCACAGGCATGGCCGATCCGGGTCCGGTGGCGCAGACGTTTTTCATGGAAGAGGACATCGGCAACTATTACCTGCTCGATTCCATCATCACCGTGGTCGATGCCAAGCACGCCAACCAGCAGCTTGATGATTTTCGCGAGGCGCAGGAGCAGGTGGGATTTGCCGACCGCATCCTGATGTCAAAGACCGACCTCGTCGCCGAGGGCGACCAGGAAAAGCTGCGCACGCGCCTGCTGAAAATGAATCCGCGTGCGCCGATCCGCAAAGTGCACTTTGGCGAGACGCCGCTCAAGGAAATTCTCGACATCCGCGGATTCAATCTCAACGCCATCCTTGAAATCGAGCCCGAGTTTCTCGAGGAGGACCACCACGAGCACGACGAGCATGTGCGCTCCTTCGTGTTCCGCTCCGAGCGGCCCTTTGACGGCCTCAAGCTGGAAGAGTTTCTGTCCGGCCTGGTGCAGGTCTACGGCAATGACATGCTGCGCTACAAGGGCGTACTGGCGATGAAGTCCAACCCCAACCGCGTGGTGTTCCAGGGCGTTCACATGCTGATGGGCGGCGACCTTGGCAAGCCATGGGGCGCCGACGAGAAGCGCGAGAGCAAGATGGTGTTCATCGGTCGCAACCTGCCCGAAGACCTGTTTGTGAAGGGTCTGGAGCAATGCCTGGCCGAGGCCGACTAGGCTCCGGACACGTGCAATTTTTGCGAACCCTGGAGTAGACTGGCCGCCATGACACGCGTGCTTCGCCATGTGCTGGTTGCGCTGGCCCTGCTGTTTTCGCAGCAGGCCGCGCAGATGCACGCGCTCGGGCATGCGATGGCGCCCGCCCCCGCGCCGGCGGCTGTCGTTGCCGGAGCACCGACCCTCTCCGCCGGCGCAGAGCAAAACGTTCCGCCGGCCGGCCATCCGGCCGAACTATGCCTTGCTTTCCATGCCATCGACAGCGCCATGCCCGGCGGCGTGGTGGCGACCATCCCGCAGTGCACGGGTGACACCCCGGTTGCACGCGTTGTTCTTCCCTCGTCCTTTGCGCCGCAAGTCGTTTTCGACGCGCGCGCGCCGCCCTTGCTCTCCTAGTCTGCGTTTAAGCATCCCGCTGCGCCCCGCGCGCGGCGGTGTTTGTCGTTGCGGCAAAGGCCGTATTGCGACGCTATTCGTACCGGGAGTGGAAGATGGGCATTCGAAAGAAAATGGGATTTGCCGTGGCTTGCGCGCTGGCATTCCCCGGGGGCTCTTACGCGCAACAAAAGCCTGTTGAAGCAAAAGAGGACGACGTCGCCGTCACGGTCACGGCAAATCCGATGGGATCGAGCAGCCTGTTCGATCTTGCCGTACCGGCCTCGGTGCTGCAGGGCCGGAGCCTGGTGCTAAAGCGCGCCAGCACGCTCGGCGAAACGCTCTCGGGCGAGCCCGGCTTGTCCGGTACCTCCTTTGGCGCCGGTGCCAGCCGACCGGTCATCCGCGGGCTGGACAGCGATCGCGTGCGCATCCTGCAAAACGGCGTCGGCATGCTGGACGCCTCTTCGCTGTCGTTTGACCACGCGGTGGCGGTCGATCCGCTTATCGCCGATCGCATCGAGGTGGTGCGCGGACCGGCAGCCCTTCTTTACGGTGGCAACGCAGTGGGCGGTGTGGTCAACGTCATCGACAACCGTGTGCCCAAGGAGTCGGTCAACGGCGTGACCGGTGCCATCGAACCGCGCTTTGGCGGCGCCGACAATGAGAAAAGCGGTGCGGTGAAGATCGATGCCGGGAACGGCGGCTTTGCCGTGCATGCGGATGTGTACTCGCGCAAAACGGATGACACAAAGGTGCCCGGCTTTGCGCGCTCGGCGCGGCAACGTGCCGTCGATACGGCGGCGACCGCGCAGCCGCAGGGTTTTATTCCGAACAGCCGTGGGAATTCGGACGGTGGCGCACTGGGGGCCTCGCTTACCTGGGACAAGGGTTTTGCCGGACTTTCCTATTCCGGATTCAACACCAACTACGGGTCCCCGACCGAGACGGCGGTGCGTATCGACATGAAAAGCGCGCGCTGGGACCTGGCCGGCGAGGTACGTGACATTGACGGTTTCATCGAGGGAGTGAAATTCAAGTACGGCCGCACAGCGTATGAGCACAGCGAAATAGACGCGGGTGTGGTCGGCACGATCTTCAAGAACAAGGGGTATGAGTCGCGCATTGAGGCGAAGCACGCTGCCCTCGGGCCGTTTCGCGGCATGGTCGGCGTGCAGCTCAACAACGCCGACTTTTCCGCACTCGGTGACGAGGCGTTCGTGCCGCAAACGAATACAGACGCAAAGGGCGTGTTCATCTACGAGGAATTGCCGCTGGGCGACTGGAAGCTCAATGCCGGTGCGAGGGTGGACGCAAGCCGGGTGAAATCGGCCGGTGGCGGCGCGGTGATTCCAACCACGTCCGCCTCGTCACTGGCCGGCACGCCGCGCTTTGGCGCCGCGCAGACGCGGGACTTCGCCCCGAAGGCCCTGAGCCTTGGCGTCGTGTACGCCATTTCACCGACGCTTTCTGTCGCGGCAAACACCGCTTACACCGAACGCGCGCCGACCTATGCCGAGTTGTTTGCAAACGGCCCGCATGTGGCGACCGGCCGGTTCGAGGTCGGCAACAGCGGCTTCGACAAGGAACAGTCCAAGGCGATCGATGTGGCATTGCGCATGCGCTCGGGCGCCAACACCGGGTCGGTCGGCGTGTTCTACAACCGCTTCAAGAATTTCATCACCCAGGTGGACAGCGGTGTGACGCGCGATGCCGCCGGGCACAGCAGCGCCGCCGGCGATGACATGTCGGATTTTGGTGACGGCACCTCGACCGTGTCTAACAATGCCGGGGCGGCCTCGAACATCCTGCCCGAGTCGGTGTTTCGCGCCGTTCCGGCGGAGTTCCGCGGCGTGGAGGCGCAGGCGCGTCTGCGCATCTGGGAAAAAGGGGGTGACCTGGACCTCAAGCTGAAGGCGGACTATGTGCAGGCGAAAAATCGCGACACCGGTCAGCCCTTGCCGCGTATTTCCCCAATGCGTCTTGGTGCTGGGCTGGAGTACCGCCGCGAGCAATGGAACTCCGGCATCGATGTCGAGTATGCGGCTAAGCAGGACCGCGTCAGTGCCAACGAACGGCCGACCGATGCCTACACACTGGTCAATGCCAATCTCAGTTATCGCTTCAAGACGGGCGGTGCGAACTGGGACGCGTTCTTGCGCGCCAACAACCTGCTCAACCAGGAGGCACGCAAACATGTCTCGTTCGTCAAGGATGTCGCGCCGATGCCCGGTCGCGGGATTCTGGTCGGCGTACGCGGGTTGTTTTAACGTGCCGCCGGCACTTGCAGCGTTGCTCCGAAATCCGCACTTCACGGAGCACGCTGCGGCAGACGGCAAGGTTATTCGTTGCAGTTTTTATGTTTTGTGCGGGAGATTGCGAGGGCGAAAAGACAAAGGGAATTTCGATTGATTTGCCGTGATGGCGGTGGAATAATCGGCGGCGATGTCGTGTTAGCTCCCACTCGCAAAACCGAGGCACCCCGTGGCTTTTTCCCTGTTCGGCAAGAAGGACGATCCGCCGGCCAAAAAGCCGGAGACCAAAAAAGCAGATCCCGTATCTGCCGCGCCCTCATCGCCGCCGCCCAAGCCCGATATCGCAAACAAAACAGACAAAGTGGAAACAGCGCCGCCGCGTGAAGCCGACGCGGACGACGACCTTTCCCTCGACTTCACCAGCTTTATTCCCCTGCCCCTGAGTGTGGCAGAGGACCTGCGGACGTCGCAGGCGGTGGAGGCGCCGGTGCAACCGACACCGGCACCGGCGACAAGTGCCGCAACGCCCAAGCCTGCGGCAAGCGTGCCTCCCGCGCGGGCTGCGACACCGGCTGCGGAACCTGCGTCAAAACCCGCATCAAAACCGCCCCCCGCGACTGCTCCCAAGATGGTCGCACCTGCGGCGGGTGCAACCAAGCCGGCTGTGGTCGCCACTCCAAAACCCGCGCCAGTAGCCGCTTCCGGGGTGGTGCCGGTTGCAAAAGCTGCGCCCGAATCCAAGCCTTTGCCGGTCGCTCCGTCCGCGGCCAAGCCGCCGGTGCAGCGCAAGCCGCTGCCGCCCGATTCGGTAATGAGCATCGAGGTGACCAGCGCCAGCGACGGCCCCGCCGTGGTTGAAGAGGCGGCGATCCTGTTTGCAAATGCACAAGACCAGAGTGCGCTCGCCGTGTTGCTCAAGGCGGTGCGCGACGAGGACAACAGCAAAGCGGCGCGGCAGGTCTGGTTGATGCTGTTCGACATGCACCAGCACCTGGGCATGAAAAAGGAACACGAGGAGCTCGCGCTCGAGTTCGCCGCAAAATTCGAGCGCTCGCCCCCAAGCTGGATTGAACGGCAGGCGAAGGCGGTCGCGGCGATGCTCAACACCGGCGGCTCCAGTTACGTCGCTTTTGGTGACACGCTGGATGCGCGCATTGCAGTGCAGATCGACCAGGCGCGCAAGATCGCGGCTAAAAGCCCGGCGCTGCGCTTTGAGCTCTCCAAGTTGGCATCGGTCGATGCCACCGGTTGCCGCCTGCTGTTGCAATGCCTGCACCAACTCAAGCGTGACGGCAAATCAGTGGTGCTCACCGGCGAGGCGAAAATCATCGCCCTTCTGGTTGCGCAGGCCGCCGCTGGCGACAAGGCCGCTGACCAGGCGTTCTGGTTGCTGCTGCTCGAGGTCTACCAGATGCTTGGCCTGCACGATGCCTATGAAGAGGCGGCGCTCAATTTCGCCATCACCTATGAATTGTCCCCGCCGGCCTGGGAGCAGGCCGCGCCCGTGCCGGCGACGCGCGAGAGCGCGCGTGCGGTGCACCAGGCCGTCCCGGTCGAGCAGGTCATGCGCCTGACCGGCGACATCACCGGCGGGGACGGTGGCACGCTCAAGGCGATCGTCGATTACGCCGCCGGGATCAATCCGGTGGTCATCGATTTTTCCGCCGTGCCGCGCGTCGATTTCGTCAACGCAGGCCAGTTGCTCAATACCTTCAGCAAGCTGCACAAGGCCGGCAAGACGGTGAAAATTCGCGGCGCCAACGAACTGATCGTCGCGCTGTTTGGCGTCATGGGCGTGCAGGCGGTCACCGGAATCGAACCCAAACGCTAGTCGGAAAATCCCCCGGCGCCGGCGCCCGCATTGCCTTGAGGGGCCTATTTTGGTAAAATGCCGCAATGGGCATCACCATAAAATCGCGTCGTTTCGCCGCCTGGCTGGCTATTCTGGCCATGGCGCTCAACGCCCTATGGCCGCTTGCCGCTAACGCAAAACCGTCCGGCGCCTTCGATCCATCAACGGAAATCTGTACCTCCAGCGGGGTCAAGACATTTGCCGGCGGGAATGTGTTGCCGCAGCCGGCCGAGTCGGCGCATTTGCCGGACTGCTCGTTCTGTACCATTGGCGCAGATGAGCTTGCACTACCCGCGGCGGCCGTTTCCACGGCGCTTTACGTTCCCCAGGCTGCCGATTTCCAGGCTGCCGCTGCCGTGCTCCCGCCGGCAGAGCCATTTGGCTATTCTCCCGCTCATCCACGAGCCCCCCCGGTTTTCTCCTGAAATTCGCGTTGTAGTCGCGCGGCGCTGAGGCGTCGCATGCGGACATCCGTGTCTCGTCCGCAGATCTCAATTTCAGGTTCAGGAGAACCCAGTGAAACCGTTTTTGCATCGCATTCATGCCTTGAAGGAAGTCGGCTTCCGCAAGGCCATTACCCCCGCGCTTGTCGGCGCACTCTTCTGCGGTCACGCAGCCCAGGCCCAACAGTCGCCCGCCGCGCCCGAATTGCTGGCGGCTGTCGTTGTGACGGCAAGCCGCAGCGATACGCGTCTTGAAGACATGCCCCTGTACACCACGGTGATCTCGCAAAAAGAAATCCAGAACTCCCCGGTGCAGAGCCTCGACCAGTTGCTGCGCAACGTGCCGGGCCTTGGCGTGCAGGGAACGCAGTCGGCCATCACCGACCCTACCGGGCACAGCATCAAGTTTCGTGGCATGGACAAAAAAGTGCTGGTCCTGCTCGACGGCATGCCGATCCTCGACCCGTTCTACACCACCATCCAGTGGTTCAAGATCCCGTTGTCCTCGATTGAGCGTGTTGAAGTGGTGCGTGGCGGCGGCTCCAGTTTGTGGGGCAATCTCGCAGTGGGCGGCGTGATCAACATTATCTCCAAGCGACCGACGGGTTCGGATGGCGAGGCCAGCGCCAGTATCGGCAGCCGCTCCACGCTTAACGGGGCGATCAGCAAGAATTTTGTCGTCTCGGATGCCTTGAGCATCAACCTGGCGGCCGATTCGTTCAACACCGACGGTTACAACACCATCGACCCCGCGTACAACAAGCAGTATTGGCCGGGCCGGGGCGCCTCGACGGCTTATAACGAAAACATGCGCCTTACGGCTTTTTTCAAGCCCTCAACCGACCTTAACGGTTTTGTACGCATGGGATATCACAAGCAGAACGAGGACATCGGCGGCTACTTATACGGCACCAACTTGCAACGCAGTCCGGACCTCGCTGGTAGCGTGACCAAGTATTTTGACGACAATTCCAATGTCCAGGCCAACTATTGGTCGCAGTGGCTGACTTTCGACAAATACAATGGAGCGGGTTGCTACACCGGCGCGGTGTTTGCGTGCGGTGCGGCCATCACCACGGCCGGCGGTGCCACTGCCGCTCAGCAGGGGGCGGCGACCAGGCAGTACGCCACCTCCTACGACCTGAACACATACCGGGAAAAAGGCGGATCAGTAATGTATTCACGCGCCTTCCGCGGCCTGCTCACCGGCATGCAGCTGGGTGCGGACCTGCGGAAAATTTCCGGTGAAGACGATCAGCAAAGTTATGCCACGCCGACTGCGGCCCTGCCGGCTGCACTGCGACTGCAGCGCAAAAACTACGGCGGTGGTGCGCAGACCTTCACCGGTGTGTTCGGGCAATTCAAGCTTTCGCCCATCGACGCATTGGAATTGAGCATCAGCA
The DNA here is from genome assembly GCA_903895005.1 of uncultured Pseudomonadota bacterium. The sequence goes on along the minus strand of CAITSH010000027.1, from coordinate 1,533 downwards.
CACGCTGGGACAGTTATGCGAGCACCAATGGCATTGCGACACAGACCAATTTCAACGCCGCCGGAACCGCAATAACCTCAAGCTCGGGTGGCTCGGTGCCCGATGTGTCCAAGCGTGCGTTCAACCCGGCACTTTCAGCGCGTTACGAACTGAATGACAAGTTATCGTTGCGCGGTTCCACCTACCGCGCCTTCCGTGCGCCGGGGCTGAACAACCTCTACCGCAGCTTTGGTAATGCCAGCATCTCGATCGCCAATCCCTTGCTGGGTCCTGAAACCCTGCGCGGTGCCGAAGTCGGAGCGGACTGGCGCAGTGACAATTATTCGCTTGGCGCAACGTTGTTCGCCGCCAAGGTCCAGGATGTGGTCACGACCTACACGGTCACCGCCGGCAGCGCCATTCCCCAGGCGGTGTTGAATATTTGCGGCGCAGGGTACACCGGGGTGGCCAATACCGCCTGCCCGGGAACCGTGAGCCACTACACCAACGGGCAGGACCAGCGCTCCAACGGGCTGGAGCTTGAGGGCAAGTGGCAGGCAAGCCGGGCCATCAGCCTCAACACCTACTTCACGCGCACATTGACCTATTATCAGAACGTCACCACCACCGACCCGACGGGGGTGCAACTCCCGCTGGTGCCAAAGAATGTGCTGGGCGCCAGCGTGGTGTGGACGCCGAGTGAGCAGTGGACCAACAGCTTCGATATGCGCGCCAGCGACAAGCAGACACTTAACCTGACCAATGCGGTGACTGATCCGGTGAAGCAGGGCGGCTATACGCTCTTGAGCGCCAGCTCCACCTACCGCGTCAACAAGAGCCTGGATGTGTTTGCTTCGGTGGTAAACCTGACCGATAAACGTTACTCGGACAGCAGTGCCAGTAATATCCAGTCAACCGTGCTCGCGATGCCGCGCACCATCACCACCGGCTTGCGCACGCGGTTTTAGGGGGTAACATGGGAACGATCATGAATGCATTGCTTCGCCGTGGCGTGGTGCCGCTTGCCCTTTGCCTGACAGCATGGGCGGGTGGCACGGCTGCGCAGCATGCGAATCATGGCGCTGCTGCCTCGGGCGACAAGCCCGCGGCGCGGCGGCCGGCGCCCAGCCTGGCCGTGGGTGCCGCATTCTCGCCCGCCGGAGAATTGTGGATTGCCGGACTGGATGAAAAGGCGCGCCTGTTTGTGCAATCGAGCGCCGACCTCGGGGGCAGCTGGAGCGAGCGCCGGGTGCTCGATACCCAGGGCGATCGTATCGCCGCAGATGGGGAAAACCGTCCGAAAATTACTTTCGGGCCCAAGGGCTGGGTGGCGATCACCTATACCAAACCAATGCCCAAACCCTACACCGGCGACATCCGCATGTTGCGCTCGGAGGACGGTGGGAAAACCTTTTCGCCGGCGTTCACCGTGCATGACGACCGTCAGGCCATTACGCATCGCTTTGAGTCCACGGCCTTTGACTCGAAGGGTGACCTGTATGTGCTGTGGATAGACAAGCGCGATGCCGAGATTGCCCGCGCCCAAGCCGGTGG
>CAITSH010000026.1 GCA_903895005.1 uncultured Pseudomonadota bacterium | reverse complement strand
GCGGTCGCGGAGCTAAAATCGAGATCGGAGTCCGCGAGGGCTGCGTGGATCTTGGATGCGCCGAATAGCGTTCCGGCTTCGGCGATAACGGCCTCGACGGCGGCATCTTTCACATACGGTGCGCGGCGAGCCAGCTCACGGAGGTTTTGGGCATATGCGGAAAGCTCAGGCGTTTCCGCATAGGCAAGCAGCATTTCTGTTCCAAGTGCGAGGAGGTCTGGCTCAAACCAGGCCGCTGCGCTCGCAAAGCGGTTGTAGACGCCGCCTGCGCGCTCGGAGCGGATAGCAGCAGTCGCATCGGTGGTGTCGGTTGTGTAGCCAAGGCGGCCATAGACCGCGACGTGGCCCACACGGACTCGGAGGGCTTCGACTCTCTCCCAGGTTGCGGCGATCGATGCCGGCGATGCCGTCCAGTCAGTTCTGAGTGAAATAATCTCTGCGATGTCCTGATCGGCAGCGGTCAGGGCTTGTTCAAATGCGTCATCGGTGGGAAAAATGGATGCCAGATTCCAAGTGGCGCTGACCGGGATTTCACTACGGGATGGGATACGTCCAGACATGGCATCAGTGTACCGTTGAGGCGGTGCCCGGGAGCCCTGAAAAGCCTATGCGTGGTGGTTACGATGGTAGGCTGCGAGGGTTTCATCGACAGCACCATCGGCGGCGACCTTGCCATGTGACAGCCAAATGGCGCGGGTTGCGACGCGGCGGACAGCATCGTCATCATGGGAGACGAAGATAATCGTCCTCCCCTCTTCCTGAAACTGGCGGATACGGGCGTAGCACTTCTCCTGAAAAACGCTGTCGCCGACGGCGAGGGTTTCATCGATGAGGATGATTTCAGGATCAGTATGCACAGCGACGGCAAAGCCGAGACGCACAAACATCCCGCTGGAGTATGTGCGCACAGGGGCATCCAGGTATTCAGGATTCTCGAAGTCTGCGAACGCGATGATTTCCGGGTAGCGAGATTCCATCGTGGCGCGGGAGAGGCCAAGGATAGCGCCATTGAAGTAGACGTTTTGTGTCCCAGTGAGGTCAGGGTGAAAGCCGGCTCCGACCTCGAGCAGCGGCGCGATACGCGGGTGGGTTGGATCCTCGGATGCCGGGAAGGTCACGGAACCGGTATCGGGGCGGATGACATTTGCGAGCATCGAGAGCAGCGTTGACTTCCCAGAGCCGTTACGGCCGATGAGGGCGACGGTTTCCCCTGCATGGATATCAAGGCTGACCGCATTCAGCGCATGCACGACTTTGCGTTCACGGCGCTTACCGGCGAGGATGGCACCGAGGGCGCCTTTGATTCCCGCGTAGCCGGTCCCGGCGACGGTGAACTGTTTGGAGACATTTGTGACCGATACGGCGGGTGGGCGGCTCACTTATGCTGCCTCCACAAAGCGCCACTTGCGTGCGTTGAAGAAGCGGTAACCGAAGATAAAGATGGCGGTGCACATCGCGAAGCTGAGCCAAAACCACGGCCACGGCACGCCGAGGTTTACGGCAATGGTGTCCGGTTGTCCAGGTGTGAGCGGGATACGAGGCGGGGTGCCATCCGGCCACGCGATGAGGAAGCGTCGGTAGGATGCGAGGATTACCACCATCGGGTTCAGGAGGAAGAGCGTGTGGACGACACCCCGGATGCTCTCCGGGAGCAAGGTGGCGTGTTCGACCTGTTCGATGAAGTAGATGATTGGGACGGCGTAAAAGAGCAGGTCGGCGATGACGGCCGCGAGGAACTTGGTGTCTTCGAAAAAGACATTCAGTGCCGAGAGGAAGAGTGCAAGTCCGGCGATCAGCAGCGTTTGCATGATGATCAGAACGGGCAGCAAGAGGATTTCGGCCGGTGGCAGGCTGAGCCGGTGGTGGATGAACGAGTCGCGTGCGTAGAGAACAACGAGCAGTGGGATGGTCACGACGCCGAGGGTCAAGAGGAAGTGACGGAGGTTTGCAAGGGTTGTTGCGATTGGCAGCAGCTCACGTGGGAAGTAGACCTTACGGACCAGCGGCATTTGTTTCGAGACGGAGTCTGCGGCATC
>CAITSH010000025.1 GCA_903895005.1 uncultured Pseudomonadota bacterium | reverse complement strand
TGGCATGGGCCGGTTTAGCCAATACTTTTTTCTGGATCGATCCAAAGAAAGATGTGGCGGGTTTGCTCTTGATGCAAGTACTGCCGTTTGTTGATACAAAAGCTTTAAATCTTTTTACAAATTTTGAAAAAACAACTTACACCTCATTAGGCTAATCTGAATACAAGATGAAAAAATCCCTACTCGGCCTTGGCGCATCCTTACCGCTTGTGGCCTCGGCCGCAATCACCCAGTTCACAGTGACTTCTACGCAACCCTACGGCGAGTTCGCCACAGGCAAGTATGTGCGTATCGAGGCCGAGGCGAAGGGCGAACTTTCACCAACCGAAGCAATCCCTGGGCTCGATCAGGCGCCTCGAAATTCGCGTGGGCTCGTCGAGTACCGCACGCCTGTTACGTTGATCATTCCAGCGTCGTCGCACTCGGGTAATGGCAGCCTGCTCGTTGATGTGCCAAATCGTGGACGACCGATTAGTCACGGGCTCTACAACAGTCCGCGCGCACGTCCGCTGGCCATGGGCTCACTTGACCAGGGAACGGGGTTTCTACAGAACCGTGGGTGGTCCGTGGCAGTCGTGCAGTGGGAGCAGGGTGAGGGGCCAGTGTTTCCGATGTTTGATGACGGCAAGGGTGGCAAGCTCTATGCCGAGGGCGTGGGCTTCGCGGCAGTACGTGACGTCGCACTCTTTCTACGCGATGCCCGTGAAGGTAACCCACTTGCAGGTGCGATTAAACATACGTTTGCAGTCGGCTATTCGCAGACTGGGCGCTTTTTGAAGAGCTTTCTGCTCAATGGCTTTAATCAGTTTGAGGGTCGTTTAGTCTTTGACGGACTGCATATTACGCAGGCGGGTGCTGGTCAGCTTCCGCTTCTTGACGCTGGACCCGGTCCGGGCTCGGTCGCATGGCAAACGCCGGGCCACACTGAAGCCGAGCTGCGCGGGGTACACGAAGAGCCCTTCACGTATGGCGATGTGATGAAGGTTGCAAGTACAAAGTACAGCAAGCTTCCGCGTGTGTTCGTGAGCCATGCGTATAACGATTATCTTGGTGGGCGCGCGGCGCTTACACGCACTGGCGCACAGGGTACGGTAGATTTGCCCATGCCTGAGAATGTTCGCATGTTTGACATTTCCGGCTCTCCGCACATCAATGGCCGAGACAAGAATCCAGAGTGTACAGAAGCGCCAGGTCAAGTTGACTGGGCTCCTGCGGTACGCGCGCAGCTCGTGATGCTGAATGAGTGGGTACGCGGCAAGACCCCTGCGCCAAGCCGACTCTTTGAGCTTGAGGCGCGTTCTGGTGATCCCGAGGTGTTTCAGGCGCCACGGTTTCTTGCCAACGCGGTTGTGATGGTGCCAAAACGTGATGTGGATGGCAACGCGATGAGCGGGGTGGTGCTGCCCGATATCGCCGTTCCGATCGCGAGTCACGGTTATATGGATGCACCACTTACCGTGATGGCATGCCGCCAGAGTGGTACCTATCGACCGTTTGCTAAGACTACGGCTGATCGTAAAGCCGGTGACGAGCGCACGGCACTGGATACTCGCTATCCGGGCGGGATTAACGAGTATCTCACTAAAATTCGTCTCAGTGCGCGAGCGCTGGTTTCGGACAGACTGCTTTTAGAAGAGGATGCTACGATTATTGTGAACGCAGCCGCTG
>CAITSH010000024.1 GCA_903895005.1 uncultured Pseudomonadota bacterium | reverse complement strand
GCGGTGAGCTCTTACCTCGCCTTTTCACCCTGACCAGCCTTGCGGCTTCGGCGGTATATTTTCTGTGCCACTTTCCGTCGCCCAGCAACCGAAATCGCCGAACGCCTGGCCGTTAGCCAGCACCCTGCCCTGCGGAGCCCGGACCTTCCTCCCCCGTCAACGGCCTAAACCGATGAACGACAGCGATCGCCTAGCCCACATCCCACCCTGAGTTTACGCGCGGCGTGGACGAAAAACACGCGAATCACGATAAAAGGCGGGATCCTCGTTACCCGCCCACCAGCCGGGCACACCCAGGACCGGCAAGGGATCAAGCGCACCTGGGAGCGGCGGGCGGGCGCGCAGACGAGTGGCTGCAACGCGATCGAGCTGACAAAGTTGTTCGAACCGCGGCAGCGCGAACCATGCCGGGGGCATTTGGAATGTCCGCACGTGAGCGGTCAGCGCGGGGTAAGGCCGCACCAGACGTTCAACCAACCCGTGGCCCAGCGGGACCGCGCAAATCTCCGAACCCCAGCGCGCGCGATTCTCGTAGAGCAGGCGATGCCAGGCCCTTTGGCGCAGGTGGGAGGCGTCGGACTTGTCTCGAACCACCAGAAAAATCCCATTTTCATCAAGCAGGGTCACCCCATCGCGAAGACGCCCACGCGCGTTGCCGATCCCGTCCCGCGCAATCGCCGTCGCTTGAAACTGATGCAAAACCGCCTTCACCCGCGGAAAACACAACCAGGCCAAGGCATTGAGAAGATCGTGCACCGCGCCTGGGCCACTGACTCGGGTTGGAACTGCTGCATGCGCTGCGATCGCTTGTTCGTAGGACATTTCAGATGGATCGGTCTGGGCCTGATGCTGGGCAATAAAGCGCAATGGCTGTTCAGCCCGCAGGCGAAGCCCCCGAGCAACCGCCACCCGATTGAGTCGATCCAGCCGATCGGCGGCCCCAGTAGCCGCCAAGGCATCCAGGCTCAGCCCAAGCTCAGGTTCCAGTAAACGCCAGCTACAGAGCCATGGCGCCCGGGCGAAGCCGGTCGCAGCGTCCGCAAGAATGCTCAGGTCTCGACCGCGATGACTCGCCATTGCAAGGGCTCGCCGGCCGCCAGCGGCACGATGCGCTCGCCGTCCACAAAAGGCAATTCAACCGGCACAACCCCGGACCGTCGCTCAAGCGTCAGCGAACCCGGATTGCGCGGGAGCCCATAAAAATCAGCACCATGTTTCGAGGCAAAGGCTTCGAGGCGATCGAGTGCTCCGACCGAATCAAATGCGGTCGCGTAAAGCTCCATCGCATGGGGTGCGGTGTAACAGCCGGCGCAGCCACAGGCATGCTCCTTGAGATGCCGTGCATGGGGTGCGCTGTCCGTGCCGAGAAAGAATTTCGGATTCCCAGAGGTCGCGGCCGCCAGCAACGCCTCACGATGGACCGAACGCTTGAGCACGGGCAGGCAATACCAGTGTGGTCGGATCCCGCCCACAAACAAGGCGTTGCGGTCGTACAGGAGGTGCTGGGGCGTCAGCGTCGCGGCTACCGGCCCCGAACTCTCCCGAACCCACTGAACCGCTTCGCGGGTCGTGGCATGTTCGAAGACCATTTTGAGCGCCGGAAAATCCCGGTGCAGGGGCTGCAAAACACGGTCAATAAAGACGGCCTCGCGATCAAAAATATCAATCGCTGGGTCCGTCACTTCGCCGTGCACCAGCAACGGCAGGCCACACGACTGCATGGCCGCCAAGGTCGGGTGCAGTTTGCCCAGGCTGGTCACACCCGCATCACTGTGGGTCGTGGCACCCGCAGGATAAAGTTTGATCCCATGCACCAATCCGCTGGCTTTGGCGGCTAAGACGTCGGCCGGTGTCGTACGGTCGGTCAGATACAAGGTCATCAAGGGCTCGAACTGCCGGATCGCTTGGGCCTCAGTCCGTTGTTCACCTGCCACCTCGGTCTCTCGTTCCGCGCCCGTTTCAGCCTGAACAGCGGCGCGTTCACGCGCAGCCAGGATTCGCTCACGGTAGGCCTGAGCCGCTGCAACGCTGGTGATCGGG
>CAITSH010000023.1 GCA_903895005.1 uncultured Pseudomonadota bacterium | reverse complement strand
CGGCCGTATACTTCTGGCTGGATCATGGTTTGCCGCGGCTAGCGGACAGTGGACTAACCGCATCAGCGGTGAGAGAAATCGCGATTCGCATCAATGGGAGCGACGCCACGGCAAAAGAACGTACGGAAAAGATGACCGATATTCGAGATGGCGGGCAGTTCGATGGGGTTTGCCGATTTTCGGTCGCACGACCAAGGTTTGAGGACGCGCAATGAGATCGCTTTGTTCAGCGGCGTTTGGCATAGCGATTGGCTCGTCATCCGCTTTCGCAGATGACTTGAGGCACTTTCAGACACTCTTTGATGCACATAGCGTAGAAACCTGGGAACTGGTGATCGAAGTTCATTCAACGAAGGACGACGTCCACTTTTCGATTGCCTTGCGCGACAAGGAAAGCGGACTAGAGAGAAAATACGAGTTTGAAGGAGAGGGCAGCACCGACCCATCCGCGTTCCAACTTGAGGAAAGCTATCTATGTGGCATCCCCGTCATCCTACTGACGGTGCAATACCCCTGGCGGCACGCCTTGCCAGAATTCGTTCGTGTTCTCGACACTTTCGCCTTCCGCGAAACTGACTTCGCGTTCATCGACGTTGCTGACGGTCCATTGACCGATATCGCGCTGGCCGATGACTCGGCCTACGACCCAGCAGACCTTGAAATGCTTCCGCCGATCCGTGTGCGCTGCCTTACCGGTCAGGTCGGCAAGCCCGTCGAATTCTTTCGGCAAGAAACTAAATAACGATCCGTCGAGCCTAGGGAAGGTTGCACAGCAGTCGCGTCTGCCGCTGTTTGCGGGCTTTGGAAACTTTCCACAGTCTGCGCAAATCGCCCTTTGGGATATGGTTTACAATCTCGGCGTTGGCGGCCTTAGAAGAGAATTCCCAAAATTATGTCAAGCGGTCCAAGACGGGAATTGGGCAGTGGCGGCCAGCGAGTCTCACCGAACACTCATAAGCGAAGAGAGGAACCAAAATGTCTTCAATCTTTTCATGGAGTCAGTCTCTGATGCAGAAGTGGCGCATGAAAATTGACCTGATGGCGATGCTGCTTATGGCCCTCGCGGCCTTAGCCTCGCAGGCCTTTGCCGAACCCCAAACGGTGCGCTTGGGAACGTATTTTTTGTACGGATTTCAACTGCACAACAGCGCGTTTCACACCATCGGCGATCTTGTGCGTTTGCAAAACGAAGACATTCCAGACTTCATCACTGGCTTCGAAGACTGCCCCGCGATGGTACATGGCTCTATCGAGCGCAGCGGAACCCCGCGCGATAGCCAGCGCGAGACTTGGACGGTGATCCAGTCAATCGATGCAGAGTGTTGGGCCATGTTGCAGCTTGATCCTGCAGCGCCCGTGACAGGTTCTGAACCGGGCGACCGGATTTCGCCCGCGATGATCCGTGCGGTCATGGATCTGGCCGCCAGCTTGACGGCCAATGATCCGGAATGGGGAAAAACTCTGTTGGGTTTTGCTGGCGGCGAGATTTTTTGCAAGACCCCGCAGCGCTGCGTTTTGTCGCTGCCCGACGGCAAAAATCCGCCAGAACAGTCCTTTTTGTTTAGATTGATGATGGCCACTGGGCAAACGCAGTTCGTTGAAGTGACGCAGATGATCCACGGTCGCTCGCAATTTGTGTACGCGGTGCGCTGGCACCAAACCGCCAAAGGCGGCTATGTGCAGGATGTGTTCTTTCGCGGTTTGTTGCGCCAGCCGCCGCTGATTTGGCCATGAACCGCCCAAGGATCTGGGCGCTGTCGTGCCTAGATTTCCCCTATACAGGCCCCCTCTTCTATTCCATGATCGCTCCGCTGCGGGCAGATGCCCTTAGCCCATCTTGACGAACGCGCCAAACCAAGCGCGTGAACGGAGCGTTTTATGACACAGCCACAATATCAAATCGACGACGCGCG
>CAITSH010000022.1 GCA_903895005.1 uncultured Pseudomonadota bacterium | reverse complement strand
TTGACCGTATCCACGCCCAGCACGTCGTGGCCACCGTGCAGCACCAGGTAGGGACAGCGCATGGTATCGAGCACGCCCTCGAGCTTGAAGGGTTTTGCCAGGGTGACCGCCTCGGCCATCGACTTCGCACCCATGACCCATTTCATGTGTCCGGCGAGCGCGTGATTTTCGCCGCGGTCGGCAAAGCGCTTTTCAATATCCCAGATCGCACCATGCGAGATACAGGCGGCCAGCCGGTGTTCACGAGAGCCGGCGCGGGCGGCGTAGTAGCCGCCCATGCTGGACCCGCTGACGGCGATGCGTTTGGTATCGACGTCGCTGCGTTTCTCCAGCCAGTCTATGCATTTCCCAACCGGCACTTCATAGTCGTGGCGTGACACGATATTCTGGCGGCGCAGCGCGCCCCCCTGCCCGGGACCATCGACCAACAGCACCGATATTCCGCGCTGCACCGCCCCTCGGCCAGTCATGAACCACAATTCGTCCTTGAACGAATCGAGCCCGCCGAAGGAAATGAGCACAGGCTGCTTTTCGCCGCCGCTCTTGCCTGCCGGGTAAGCCGGCGATTTGATGAAATAGGCCGGCAGGGTCTTGCCATTTTCATAGGGTATCTCAACGACCTCGCCGGGCGGATCGAGCCGCTTGAGCCACTTCTGGCTGGCCGCTTCGCAACGCGCAAAGGTCGGCAGCCGGCGCGGGTCGTCCGATGGCAGCCAGAACTCGGCCGAACGAAAATAATCGGCGGCGCGCAACCAGCAGTTCATTGCGGTGCGGATATTGCCCGCCTTTGCCGCCTCGTCACCGCGATTGTCGTTGCGATCAGCGACGACCATCCACTCGTTGTGCCAGCTGTCCAGGTCACCCGGAATCATCCGGCTTGCCGCCTGGAAACACTCGCTCACCGCACCGCCACCCTCCTGTGTTTCGCCAAGCCCGCGGCGAAACTGGTAGGACATGAAAAAGTGGTCAGGCCAGTGGTGCCAGCCAAAGGGTTCATATTTTGGCGGGGTACCGGTGGCGATTGGTGCGTTCATTCAAAGTCCTCAGTGCGGGTTGTGGGTGAAATCGGGATTACTGCGGCTTATAGCCAATGTCCTTGACGAGCTTGCCATACTTCGCGTGATCGCTCTTGATCAATTCGGCGAAATACTCCGGCGACTCATAGACCATGATCAAACCGGCGGCGACGAGTTTTTCGGCCACATCGGGCTGCTTCATCGCGCGGTTTATTTCATCATTGAGCTTCGCCACGATATCGCGCGGCGTTCCGGCCGGCGCGACATAGCCGAACCATCCTCCGGACTCATAGCCGGGCACCGACTCGGAAGCAGCCGCGGCCTCGGGCCATTGCGGCGCGCGTGTTTTGTTGGTCACAGCCAGCAGGTTGACCCGCCCCGACTTGATATGCGGCGTGAGCCCGGTTATGCCGTCGATGCCGGCCTGAACCTGACCGCCGATCAGGTCAGTGGCGATCTGGGCGGAGCCCTTGTACGGAATATGGTTGAACGAAAAACCGCCCATCAGGCGCAACAGTTCAAACACCAGATGCGGAAATCCGCCTTCTCCGTTGGTCGCAACGGTGAGCTTGCCGGGGTTGGCCTTGGCCCAGCTGATCATTTCAGGCAGGGTCTTGAACGGTGCGGACTGGCTGCCGACCACCGCAAGGTAGTTGGTGTTGGAGACCGCGATGGGTGCGAAGTCCTTGAGCGCGTCATACGGAATCGACTTGCTGGTGTGCGGCAGCACCACGAGATTACCGCCCTGGCCCGCGCCTATGGTGTAGCCGTCCGGCGCAGACTTGGCAACGAGGTCCAGGCCCAGCATGCCGCTGGCACCCGGCCTGTTCTCGACAATGACCGGCTGTCCGAGCCGCTCCGAAAGCCGCGGCGCCACCAGCCGCGTCATGATGTCCGTGGTGTTGCCCGGCGGAAACGGAATGATGATCTTGATCGGCTTGGTCGGCCACGCCTGCGCCTGTACCCCGGAACTTGCCGCAAGCGCCACGGCCGCGAGAACAAACAATACGGATTTCAATTTCATGACCAACCCCCTCCTGAGTTTGAAATGACCTGGAACGCCGGCCCTCCGGGCTGCCGGCTTCGCGCCTACTTTGCCGGGATCACCGGCAGTAATACGCTTGCCTTTTGCTTTGGTCCGAAATGCAAGGTGACCTTGCCGCCGAAAACAGCAGGCGGCCTGTCGGTGTCGTCATCATGAATGAAGGGCCCGCAGCCCTTCATAGGGTTCTTCATGTTCGACAACACGGCGGCCTCGCCGTCGTACTCGTAGTCCTTGCCGCGGATGGTAAGCGCGATGCGATATCCCTTGGGCACGACGATGCAGGTGGGCCAGATTTCCACATCCAGGTCATACACCTCGCCCGGCTTGAGCGGCTGCTTTTCGTCGTGCGTGTGATACGGACGGTAGGACAGGCTGCGCGCGGCATCGAGTTTGCGGTGGGACGCGCGCAACCAGCCCTGCGCGATGGGGGTATGCGGATCAAGCGCGCCCTGGAACACCACCTCCTTGCCCGCCGGGTCGAACACCCGCAGGATGGCAAAAATATCGGCATCGACGGTGGATGACGAAACAAACAGCTTCAATGCGATCGGGCCGGTGATCTCGGTTTCCTGATCGAGCACCGGCGTCGAAAACGTGACGCCGTCTCCCGTCGCATCGTAGACGAGCGTCGCGTCCGAAGAGCAGGGCGTGCCCGACAGGCGCATGCCCGCCGGATCAAGATAAAAATCCGTCCATTTTGTGCGCGCGATCGGCCATTCGGTTTCAAACCGCTCGACAAATTTCTCGCCCGGGTGACGAACCTGCAACTGCACCGCCTGGCGCTTCTCCCAGCCGTTTTCTGCGCCCTTCAGGAAGTGATCGAAAAACAACTTCTGCAGACCGACGCCGAAATCAGTGTAAAACGGCGCCCAATGCGAACCGCCGTGCACCTCCAGCCACTTCTGCTTTGAAGCGGCGCCGGTATAGCCTTCGAAATTGCCGCGCGGATGCAGTCCCTGCCCGCCCCAATTTCCCGCCGACAGCAGCGGCACCTTGACGCGCGACAAGTCGGCACTGCGCTCGCGATACCAATCGCTGTCGGTTTCGCGCTCGAGCACCGCCAGCCACATGTCTTCACGGTTCTTTACCAGTTCGGCCTCGGAGAGCGTTTCCGGACCACAGGCAAGTTCGCCCGTAACCGGATGCTTCTTGCCGCGCTCGCCCACGCCGTGCTGCACCGTCTTGACCTGCATTTCCTGCCAGTTCTTGCGGAACGTGCAGGCGATGCCGCCGTGACGGTGCGATTCGCGATAGGCGTCGTTCCAGCCCTCCCATGCGCAGATTGCGGCAAGATGCGGCGGCTGCGAAGCCGCGGCGCGCCACTGGTTACTGGCGTAGTACGAAATGCCGTTGAGGCCGACCTTGCCGCTGCACCAGGGCTGCGTCGCTGCCCATTCGATGCATTCGTGGAAGTCGCGCGTTTCACGCTTGTTGTTGTGCGCAAGGTAACCGGGCGAGCGCCCGGCGCCACGCGAATCAACGCGAATACAGACATAACCGTCGGGCACCCATTTTTCCGGGTCGACGACCTCCCAGTTCTGGTATTGGTTGGTCGAACCTGCGAGCGCATCCGGGTTCTCACGGGCCATGATGTCCCATGCGGTCTTGTAACCCTCCTGGAACGAGAGCCCTTTGCCGTAAGGGCCGTAACTCATCAGAACCGGGTACCGCCCGTCCGCCACCGGACGGAAGATGTCGGCGCGCAGCACGAGGCCGTCATCCATGGTGATCGGCACATCCCAGTCGATGCGCATGCCGTCGCGGATTTCTGATTTGAATGCGGTCATTTCAATGCTTTCTATTTTGGCAAAATCGAATTCAGGTCAATGGCCATGCCCATGGCAAGGTAGCCGAGCCGGTTCGGGTGCAGTTTATCGCCGGGACCGCCCACCGTGTTGTCGGGAATGAATTCCGCGCGCATGCCGCCCGTCTGCGGATCAATGATGGCCTTGTCGAAATCCACGACGGCGTCGAAGACGCCCGAATTGCGGATGAATTCGTTGAGCGATTTTCGCTTGGCATCCTGCTCGGGAAACCCGTGTGCCGCGCTGGTAGAACCGAGCGCAGAGGTGACAGTCGCACCGACCAGCCGGATCTTCGGGGCACGCGCACGGATACGCTCAACGACAGCCTTCATTTCCGCCTGCACCGCATCAGCTTCACGGTTGCCGTTTTTGCTGAAGTCGTTGATACCCTCGAGCCAGATCATCGCCGACACCCCCGAGAGCGTCAGCACGTCGCGCTCGATACGCTGTCCCGCCGCCGGGCCGCCGGCGAAAGGCTTTTGCGGCGCGTACTCCGCCGGACCGGCCACCTGGTTGCCGCCTATACCCGCATTGACGACCGCCACCTTGTTGCCGTGGACGGCGTGCAGGCGGCGTGACAACACATCGGGCCAGCGGTCGTCGCCGTTCATGGTGGAGGCCGTGCCGTCGGTAATCGAGTCGCCGAAGGCCACAATGACGCGCGTCCCGGCCGGCGCCATCATGTCGAGCGCATCAAGAAAGTACCAGGACGCCGTGGCAAAGCTGAATGCAGCCTCGCTTTCCTCGTGACCTTTCGCACCGGCTCCCGGCGGCGTGACAAAGGAGCTGGTCAGCGCCTTCGCGTGCCAGGTCATCGGACCGCTCTCCCCCTCGACATGAAAGCTCACGGCAAGTTTGCGTCCGGCAAGTTCAATCGACGCGGTCTTGCGCACAAAGCGCAGGCTCACCGCATCGCTCCAGACCGAGTCACCCGGCGCAACGGTCACGCTGGACTTTCCGCCAAAGCGAACCGCGCTGCTGGTGCCCTTTACCACGGCCGAGCCCGAGAGCTGCAGCCCGACGTGGACACCGTCAAAGGTGACGGGCCGCGTACCAAGCGCATTGGACAGCCGGATACGGGTCTGTTTGCCCCAGATGTCCGGCTTCACGATCATGCGAAAACTCTGGTTGCGCGCGCCCGACTGCGCGTCTGGGAACGCCAACGCAAGATTGGGTTGGGCGGAAGGGTTGCCTACCGGGTAAGGCCCTTGCACCGACGCAGCCCAGCTGGTCGCCCATTTCTCGCCCGCCGCGCTTGCGCCCAGCGGTTGCGCAGCCGCTGCAACAAGGCAGCAGGCAGCCAGAAACGATCGGAAACCAAAAATTCTTGATGACATGGCCAATCCCCCCTTTGAATGCACGTTTTGTGAGTGCACGTTTTGGATGTACCGCAGGATGCAGTTCTATATGACTGCATTTTTCTCCAATCATACCTGCACTCACCGCTTTGGCCGTTCGTCACTCCTCCCGGACGTCCTCTTCCGGTAATGGCCCAGGAAGCGCCGCACGCCCAAATAATCTACGCGGGAGGCGCGGGCTCGGTGACGGATGCCACGGGCCGCGCAGGCCGGTGCGGTTTGTCGGAAACGATCCGTCCGTCCACCAATTCGATGATGCGATCGCAGCGCTGAGCGAGGCGCGGATCATGGGTCACGATCAGGAAGGTCGTACCGCTCGTCTCGTTGACCTTTCGCAGGGTATCGAACACGCCGTCGGCGGTTTTTGTGTCCAGGTTGCCGGTGGGCTCGTCCGCGAGCACCAGCGCCGGGTTCATGGCCAGCGCACGGGCCACGGCGACGCGTTGCTGCTGGCCACCGGAAATGTTGTTGGCAAGATGATCACGCCATGGCGTGAGTCCGACCTTGTCCAGAAGCGCCGCTGCGGTGTCGCGCATCTGCGCATCCGGACGGCCGCGCGCGGCGAGCAGCGGCATCATGACGTTCTCAAGCGCGGTAAAGGCCGGCAGCAGATGGTGATACTGGAAAACAAAGCCGATGGCGCGACCACGCAGGCGCGTCAAGGGGCCGTCCTCCAACGCCCCGGCATCCTCCCCGAGAAGATGCAGCGTTCCCGAAGTCGGGTGATCGAGCAGTCCGATGAGATTGAGCAGCGTGCTCTTGCCCCCGCCCGACGGGCCGATCAAGGCGGCAAATTCACCCGGACGCAACACCAGGTCGATGCCGTGCAGGACCTCGGTTTCAACCGCGGTGCCGACACCGTAGGATTTACGAACGCCGCTCAAGCGCAGGGTGTCCGGTCCGACGCCCGCCTCGAATGCCGGCGAATCAGCCACGAATCGCAACCGCCGGATCCAGACGCGCCGCCTGGCGCGCCGGCACAACGGCAGACAGGATACCGACCAGCATCGCGCCGACGGTGGCAAGTAAAAACAGCGAGGGCTGGATTTCAATGATGAACAGCTGGGTGCCATCCGGATTGCGCGCCACCCCCTGCCATACGGTGACGAACAGGAAGGCCAACGCCGACCCCAGAAGGGAACCCGCGGTCCCCATTGCGCCGCCCTGGAGCAAAAACAAGCGCAACACCTGCCCGCGCGATGTGCCCATGGCGCGCAGGATGCCGATCTCCTTGGACTTTTGCACCACCGAAACCACCAGCACGCTGGCAATGCCAAGCGCCGCAGTCAGCCCGACAAAAAACCGTATTACCGTGTTTGAGAGGCTTTGCGCCGCAATAGCGGTAAAAAACTGCGCATTGGTTTTTATCCAGCTGTCGGCCTGCAATCCGGTCTCGGCGAGAATACCCTGCGCGATGACCTCCGCGGCAAACGGGTCGCGAATCTTGATCTCTAGGCTGGAGACGCCGCCAACCAGGTCGAGCAGGCTTTGCGCGGTGCGCAGACCGACAAAGACGTTGCGCCCGTTCACCGCCTTGTTGCCAAAATCAAAAATGCCGGTGATGCGCAGCGTCTCGACCGTGCCGTTTGCGGTCGAAACCCGGATCTTGTCGTTGAGGCCGGCACCCAAGTCCTTCGCCAGCTCCGTACCGATGAGAATGTCGGTGCTGGTCAGCGCAACGCGTCCCTCGACGATTTTTTCCTCGAGCGCGATCACCACAAGATAGCTGTCGGGCTCGATACCGGTCAGTGTGACGGCCTTGGTCGCGTCCCCGCGCAGCGCAAATCCCGGACCCGACACCACCGGCGTCACGGCCACCACCTCGGGCAGGCGCTCGATCTGCGTGCGCACGGTCTGCCACTGGTCAATGGAGCGCAAACGCTGCGAGCGCGGCTGCACCGTGACCGCGCGCGCGTCCTCGCGCAAGGGCCGCGCCACCTGTTCCGGCGGCAACACCACGATGGGAGCCTGCGAATTGAGCGTGCGCCGGATGATGTTCGACTGCAGGCCGGACAGCAAGGCCGACATGAACACGATCACCGCCACGCCCAGCGCCACACCTGCAATGATCAACAGGGTCTGCGACAAGCCCTCGCGCATAAAGCGAAACGCGACAATCCATTCAAACGGCAGGAGTCGGTTCACCGCGGCCGCTTCAAGGCTTGCCTGCGGATGCGCCGGTCGCGTCGCTGACACGCACGCGCTGGCCTTCCCTGACCAGGACCTCGGTCGAGGGAATAAGCAGTTCTCCCGGAGCGACGCCCTCCACGATCTCCGTGTGGCCCTCGCCGCGCAGGCCGAGCTTCACGTTCTGGCGCGCCGCACGGCCATCCCGCACGACCAGCACCCAGGACTGCTTTCCGGCGGCATCGCGCACCGCCTCGCTTTGCACCGTCAGCACCGCGGCGCGACGAGCGACCTCGATATCCACCGAAACGGTCATGTCCTGGCGAAGGTACTTAGGCGGATCAGGCACCCTGAGCTTGACCTCCACCGAGCCGCGCGCCGCATCGACACCCGGGTTGATGTACACCAGTTCGGCGGCAAAGCGCTCGCGCGGGAATGCGTCGGCCGAGGCGAGCGCCTTTTGCCCCGTGCTGATCTGCGCCAGTTGCCGCTCGTCCATCTGAACCACCACCTGGGTTTCACCGGCCGGCGCAAGCGCCATCAATTCCTTGCCCGGCTGCACGACATTGCCCGGTTCGACGTTGCGTGCGATCAGCACACCGTCGACCGGCGCGTAAATCACCATCTGATCGAGCTTGGCCTGTGCCGCGCGCTGTGTGGCGCGCGCCTGCTCCAGAGCGGTCTGTGCCACTGCATATTCGCTGCCGCGCGCGCCGTTGGCCTCGGCCTGCACCCGCGCCGAACGCAACTGGCTTTCGGCCACGTCCAGCGCGCGTTTGGCATCGTCGAGTTGGGCCTGACCGATGAACCCCCTGGATTGCAATGTCTTGTTGCGCTCGAAGGTCTGGCGCGCCTGCACCGCATTGGCCTGAGCCTGCACCAGCCCCTGTTCGGCTGCAGGAAGCGCCACTTCGCGCAACTGGCGCAGCTTGGCCTCCGCCTGCGCCACACCGACGCGGCCTTGCAGCAGCGTGGCCAGCTCGTCTTCGTTCGCCAGTTCGATCAGAACATCGCCGCGTCGAACGCTCTGGCCTTCTTTGACCGGAATGCGCACCACGCGGTCGGTCACCGCGGCGCCAACCGATACCCGCTGCGGGCTGACAATGTGGCCGCTCGCCACCACCGTTTGCACCAGGTCCCGGCGCACCACTTCGAGCACCTGCACCGGCGTGCCCAGCGCGAGATTTCGTAAAGCAAACGCCACACCGGCCAACACCACGGCCATCACGGCAATCCAGACGATCCTGCTGCGCCCTTTGGGCGATGAACTCGGGTCGATGCCGGTCATGTGAGCCATTCCTGATGATGAATTCGCGCCGAGGCTCGGAATTCGAGACGCCCGGCTGCCTGGCCATCAGTGTACATGCCGTCGAAAACGGGCAGTTGACGTGCATCAAACCGGCTCGAAATGCCCGTCTGGTGCGGCTTTTCAGCGATGTTCCCCCAAGCTTTGGCGCCGGTGCTGCAACGGCGCTCGGCGCGCGGCCCCATTTACGCCAGCTTCAGACCGTGGCTGGCGTCGGACGGTTGATCGCATCCGCCGGATCCCGCCCCTGCAACACCGCGAGAATGTTGTCGGCGGCCCGGTTCTCAATGGCGACGCGCACGTCGCGCACCGCCGAGCCCAGGTGCGAAGACGCGGTGGAACCTCTTTGGGTCGGTCGACGAGCGCCCAGTCTTCGCAGGCAAACACATCGGCCGCGTAGCCGGCAAGGATCCCGGCGTCCAGTGCATCCGCGACGGCAATCTCATCCACCACGG
>CAITSH010000021.1 GCA_903895005.1 uncultured Pseudomonadota bacterium | reverse complement strand
GTGATCGCGGGTGCCGATATCCGTTCGGTTCCGATGGAGCCCGGGGTTGATTTCATCGCCGGGATCGAGCACGCGATCGCCGACCTTGCGACCGAGGGCAAAAAGCCCAAGATGATGATTCTGGGCTTTCCCAGTAATCCGACCGCGATCTGCGTCGAGCTGCCCTTTTTTGAGCGCATCGTTGCGCTTGCTCGTGAGCACGACATTCTGGTCGTCCATGATCTGGCTTATGCGGACATTACGTTCGATGGATTCCGGGCGCCTTCGATCATGGAGGTGCCGGGTGCACGCGATGTGGCGGTTGAGTTCTTCACCATGTCCAAGAGTTACAACATGGCGGGCTGGCGGATCGGCTTTATGGTCGGCAATCAGCGACTTGTGTCCGCGCTTGCCCGCATTAAGAGTTATCACG
Source organism: uncultured Pseudomonadota bacterium (assembly GCA_903895005.1). Next base: position 1,287 of record CAITSH010000021.1, on the reverse strand, counting down.
ATTACGGCACCTTTACGCCGATCCAGGTCGCAGCGATTGCTGCCCTTGATGGCCCGCAAGATTGCGTTGAAGAGATTCGTCTGCAGTATCAGAATCGTCGGGATGTTCTCGCACGCGGTTTGATTGAGGCGGGGTGGCAGGTCGATTTGCCGCGTGCGTCGATGTACATCTGGGCCTTGATCCCAGAGCCGTATCGCGCCGCAGGCTCGCTCGAATTCGCGCGCAAACTGCTGGCTGACGCCAAGGTCGCGGTATCCCCCGGAATCGGCTTCGGCGAACTGGGCGATTCGTACGTCCGGTTTGCACTGATTGAAAACGAGCAGCGCACCCGTCAAGCGGTGCGCGGGGTGCGCGATATGTTTCGTCGGGACGGTTTGATTCCGCGGGTGGCAGCATGACGGTGCGAGTCGGTCTTCTCGGTGCGGGTACCGTTGGCGCCGGTACCTTTGCAGTGCTGGCGCGTAATGCGGATGAGATTGCGCGGCGAGCAGGGCGTGCCATTCAAATCGTTCGAATTGCAGATCTCGATCTCGATCGCGCCGCTCGGGTTGCAGATGGCCGTGCTGAAGTGACGAACGATGCCAGCGCTATTGTCGATGCCACCGATATCGACGTGGTGATCGAGCTCATTGGTGGTTATGACATTGCGCGCACCTTGGTGATGCGCTCCATCGCCGCCGGTAAACATGTGGTAACGGCCAATAAAGCGCTGCTCGCAGTGCATGGCAACGCCATCTTTGCTGCGGCCCACGAGCGTGGCGTGATGGTGGCCTTTGAAGCGGCAGTGGCCGGCGGCATCCCCATCATCAAGGCCTTGCGTGAAGGCTTGGCTGCAAACCGGATCGAGTGGATCGCGGGGATCATCAACGGCACCACAAATTTCATTCTTTCCGAGATGCGGTCGCGCGGTTTGCCGTTCGCAGAGGTCCTCGCGCAAGCCCAGCAACTCGGTTACGCCGAGGCGGATCCCACCTTTGATATCGACGGCATTGATGCCGCCCACAAGGCAACCATCATGGCGGCGATTGCGTTCGGCACGCCGATGCGTTTCGAGTCCGCGCACATCGAGGGAATTCGTCATCTTGATGCGAAAGATATTCGGTTTGCAGAACAACTGGGCTACCGGATCAAGCTGCTTGGCATTGCGCGGCGGCGTGAGCGCAACGGCCTGCCGTTGGGGTTTGAATTGCGGGTCCACCCGACCTTGATTCCTTCGAGCCGGCTACTCGCCAGTGTCGAGGGCGCAATGAATGCAGTCTGGGTCCATGGCGATGCAGTAGGTCATAC
>CAITSH010000020.1 GCA_903895005.1 uncultured Pseudomonadota bacterium | reverse complement strand
CCCGGTAATCGGCCTCTATTCAAACCATGGAGGCAAGTCACGGGTTTGGATAATGGCTGCTCGAAGTGGAATTTCCGAACGCAACCAGAGGGTCACGTCATCATGATCGGCAAACTGGACGAAAACTTGAGCTTTCACAGTCAGGCCATGCTGCTGCGCTCACAGCGCCAGCAGGTGCTTGCCTCTAACATTGCCAACGCCGATACGCCCGGATATCAGGCGCGTGACTTTGACTTCAACGCCGCACTGCGCGCCGCTTCTGGCGGCGCCGCCGCCGCGCAAAGCGCCGGCCGCACCGATGCGGCGCACATGGCGCCGGCCGGTTCGATCGGCAACGTCGGGCTGCAATACCGTAACGCGGCGCAGGGAAGCCTCGATCGCAACAGCGTCGATATGGACGTTGAGCGTGCGCAGTTCGCAGATAACGCAGTGCGTTATGAAGCCTCGCTTCGTTTTTTGAATCACCAGATCAAAACCATGCTGGCAGCGATCACCGGTTAGCCGGAACCGCCCCGAAATCACCACGACGCCTAAGCGAGTCCACCATGTCCCTGTTCAAGGTATTTGAAGTCTCCAGTTCCGCCGTTTCGGCGCAGAGCCAGCGGCTTAACGTGGTCGCGAGTAATCTCGCCAACGCGGACAGCGCCACCGGCGCCGACGGGAAGGCCTATCGAGCCCGCCATGTCACTTTCGAATCGATGCCGCTTCCGGTCGCCGGCAGGCAGTCCGGTGCGATGGGCGGCGGGGGCGCGGCGGGTGGCGTCGGCGTAAAAGTTGGCGGCATTGTCGAGGACCAGACGCCGATGCGCCGCCTGCACGATCCGTCGCATCCAATGGCCGACGCCGAGGGCTACGTCACCATGCCCAACGTCAATGTGGTCGATGAAATGGTGAACATGATTTCGGCATCGCGTTCCTACCAGACCAACATCGAGATGATGAACACCGCCAAATCGATGTTGATGAAAGTTCTCACGTTGGGGTCTTAGACCGGCTTACCCATAAAACCTGCGATATACGCTGCCTATTGGCTTGCAGCCCCACCAGATTCAGCAGATTCACAAAGGAACAAACCGATGAGCACCATCAATACCTCCCAGCAGTCAGCGGCAAGCGCGGCGGCGGCCGCGGCTGCCGTGTCGGCGTCCTCCGGTTCTGCCGCGGCCGGCGCCACGGCGTCCTCGGGGGTTAGTGAAGACCGCTTCCTCAAGTTGCTGGTCGCCCAGCTGAAGAACCAGGACCCGCTGAATCCGATGGACAACGCGCAGATCACCAGCCAGATGGCGCAAATCAGCACGGTGAGCGGCATCGACAAGCTAAACACCACGATGCAATCGCTGTCCGGTTCAATGAGCTCGACGCAGCCGCTCCAGGCGGCCGGCCTCGTGGGTCATCAGGTGATGGTCGCCGGTTCGACAATGTCATTAGCCGGTGGGGTGGCCGCGGGCGGTTTTTCACTCACCCAGGCCGTCGATCAGCTGACTGTCAGCATCACCGATGCGTCCGGCCAGTTGATCCATAAAGCCGACCTCGGTCCGCAAACTGCGGGACTGCAGACGTTCGCGTGGGACGGTGTTGCCGACAACGGGCAGTCTGCCGCAAACGGCAACTACAACTTCAGCATAACCGCGCTCGCCGCCGGGAAAAAGGTCGACGTGCAGGGCATGGCGGTCGGGCGTGTTGATTCCGTCCGGCCAGGTGCCGACGGCCTGACGCTCAGTCTTGGCGGGGTGGGGGATGCAAAGCTCGCCGACGTAAAGCAGATTTTCTGATCATGCGAATCGCGACTTCCCGTACGCCGACAGGTTCAATGAATACATCAAGGAGCTACACATGAGTTTCCAGCAGGGACTGAGCGGACTGAACGCCGCCTCGAAGAATCTAGACATCATCGGCAACAACATCTCCAACTCGGGGACCATCGGTTACAAGGGGTCGACCGGTCAGTTCTCGGATGTGTATGCCAATTCGCTTGCCGGCGCCGGGGGAACCAGTATCGGTATTGGCACAGCGATCTCGAGCGTGCAACAGAGTTTTGCGCAGGGCAACATTAATGTGTCGACCAATCCGCTGGACGTCGCAATCAACGGCTACGGTTTTTTCCGCATGAGCAATAACGGCGCTATCAGCTACTCCCGCAACGGCCAGTTCCAGCTCGACAAGAGCGGGTATCTTGTCAACGCAAAAAACGAGCGCGTCACGGGCTACCAGGCGAGTTCAACAGGAACCATTTCGACCGCAGCCCCCGTCGACCTGCTGTTGTCCGGAACGGATTTGTCGCCCCAGGTCACGACCAAGGCCAATACACAGATCAACCTCGACTCGCGCATCGCGCCGATGTCGGCGATCGCATTCGACAAGACTGATACCAGCACTTTCAACAACGCCACCTCGATGGCGGTGTATGACAGTCTGGGAAACAGCCACACGCTTTCCATGTATTTCATTAAAACCGCCCCAAACGCCTGGTCGGTCATGGCGGCACAGGATGGAACCCAGATCGGCACGGCGGTTGCGCCCGGAGCATCGGGGCCGCTGCCGGCATTCACGCCCTCGGCCGGCGGAACCTACTCCCTGACCGTGGGTGGAGTGACAGTGCAAAGCGCGGTGGCCGCGCCGGTCACCGCCGCCCAGGTTGACACCGCCGTTGGCACCAGCGCCGCCGCGCTGACCGCCGCGGGTATTTCAACCAGCGGCACCGCCGCTGCCGGGACACTGAAATTCTTCCGCACCGACGGCAGCAGCGTCAACGTTGCCGAAACACTCGGGGCCGGCGCAACCGCGGGTGGCTTTTTCGGCGGCACGGCTGCAGGCGCGCTCAACACCACTTACACGGCGCCGTTTGCAGGCGGGTATCTGCCTGTTGGCACTATCAGCTACCTTCCCTCGGGTGCGATTGACACGACGGCAACCACGCTGCCCTTCGGTATTTCGGCCAATGTCTCGACCGGCGCCACCTCCCCGATGACCTACACGCTTGACCTTTCGGGCAGTACCCAGTTTGGCAGCTCCTTTGGCGTGACATTGTTGAACCAGGACGGTTTTGCCTCGGGCAAGTTGTCCGGATTTGCGGTGGGTGCCGACGGCACCGTGCTCGGCCGCTACACCAACGGCCAGACCAGGGCGCAGGGACAGATCGTTCTCGCCAACTTCACCAGCCCGAACGGGCTGCAGCCACTGGGCGGTAATTCCTGGGGAGAGACGCCCGGTTCGGGCGCGCCGTTGGTAGGGGCACCCGCGACCGGCAGTCTTGGCGTCCTGCAGTCCGGGGCGACCGAGGATTCCAACGTCGACCTGACCGCCGAACTGGTAAACCTGATTACCGCGCAGCGCGTGTACCAGGCGAACGCGCAGACCATCAAGTCGCAGGACTCGGTCCTGCAAACGCTGGTTAACCTGCGTTAGTCAACACTGAACACGGAACAAACTAGAAAGCAATGCACCGCACAGTGCACACACCGAGAAATAAGAGCGAGAAGCCCATATGGACAAGCTGATCTACACCGCGATGACAGGCGCCAAGCACGACATGCTGCGCCAGGACGTGCTCGCGCACAATCTTGCCAATGCCAGCACCCCCGGCTTTCGCGCGCAAACGGTGGCGTTTCGCGCCGTTCCAATGCAAAACGCCGGAAACACACGGGTCTTTGCGATTGAATCCACGCCGGGGGCGGATATGGCGGCGGGTCCCATCCAGAGCACCGGCAACCCGCTTGATATTGCGGTGAACGGCCCCGGCTGGATCGCTGTCGAGAGCACCGGCGGTCGGGAAGCGTATACACGCAACGGCGGCATGCAGGTCTCCTCGGAAGGTGTGCTGCAGACGCGTGGCGGCCGGCCGATTCTCTCCGATGGCGGCCCGATCAACGTGCCTCCAAACGCGCGCATCAGCATCGATCGCGATGGAACCGTGTCGGCGCTTCCCGCCGGCGGGGATTCCAAGAGTGTTGTTTCTCTGGGGCGCATCAAGCTCGTGAATCCACCTGAGGCCGATTTGAATCGCGGCGATGACGGTCTCTTCCGGCTTAAAAGCGGCGGCACGGCCACGTTGGACGAAAAAGTTGTAATCACAACCGGAGCAATTGAAGGGAGCAACGTTAACCCGGTAGAAGCGCTGGTCGGGATGATTGCGCTCGCGCGCCAGTTCGACCTGCACATGAAAATGCTGCAGAACGCCGAGGGCTCCGCCACAAAGGCCAACCAGCTGTTGGCTGTGAACGGCTGATAGGCCCGACCCGATGAAACCGATGATTGCAATTTCAAAGAAAAGAGGCAGCTCATGATACGTTCACTGTGGATCGCCAAAACCGGCATGGATGCGCAGCAGACGCAGATCGATGTCATCTCAAACAATCTCGCCAACGTCAGCACCAACGGCTTCAAGCGTTCCCGCGCGGTGTTCGAGGACCTGCTTTACCAAACCATGCGGCAGCCGGGCTCCCAATCATCGCAGCAGACCCAGGTGCCGACCGGCCTGCAGGTCGGCACCGGCGTGAAGCCCGTGGCGACGACGCGGATTTTTACGCAGGGCAACCTGCAGCAGACCGGAAACTCGCTTGACGTGGCGGTAAACGGGCAGGGATTTTTCCAGGTTTTGATGCCCGACGGGACCACGGCGTATACGCGCGACGGCTCGTTCCATGTCGATCACAACGGCCAGTTGGTCACGTCCAACGGTTACGTCGTGCAGCCGGCGATCACCATTCCGTCAACGGCACTGGCCGTCAACGTGGCGCAGGACGGCACCGTGAGCTATACGGTCAGCGGCACGGTCACTCCGACCACTGCCGGAACACTGCAGCTGGCGAATTTCGTCAATACCGCCGGCCTGCTGGCGATGGGGCAGAACCTCTACCAGGAGACCGCCGCGACCGGGAGCCCCAACACCGGCGCCCCGGGCAGCAACGGCATGGGCGTACTCAACCAGGGCTATGTCGAGACCTCAAACGTGAACGTCGTCGAGGAACTCGTGAACATGATCCAGACCCAGCGTGCCTACGAAATAAATTCCAAGGCGATCCAGACTTCCGACCAGATGCTGCAGAAACTCACCCAGCTCTAGACGCCATGAAAATGCAAATGAAGAACAGTACAATCGACGGTCATTCCAGCCTGCGCGCGAGCCACGGAACGCGGTACGGCGATGACAAGGCGAAGCTGCTTCGCTGGTATCGCGATGTCGCTCTGCCCTTGTGCATCGCGGTATTCGCGCTGCTGGTTATGAATGGCTGCGCGCACGAGGGAAAAGTCGCCGTGCGCGAGCCGACCACCGCGACGCCGGTGGTGGTGCGTCCCGTTCCGCAGGCCAACGGCGCCATTTTCCAGACCAGCAGCAATTACCAGCCGCTGTTCGAGGATCGCCGCGCCCGTAATGTCGGTGACATCATCACCGTGACAATCAACGAAAAACAGGCCGCGTCACGCAATGCCGATTCAAGCGCACAGCGCACCGGCAGCACCGCCTACAGCGTGCCCACGATGACCAAGATATTCGGCGGCGCCACCGTGCAGGGGCAGGACCTGGCCGCCAGTTCCGAAAACAAATTCCAGGGCAAGGGGGCGAGCTCCGCCGACAACGCCTTCACCGGCACCATCACCGTCACCGTCGTCGAGGTGCTGCCCAACGGCAATCTCGTGGTTTCGGGCGAAAAGCAGATCGGCATCAACCGCAACAGCGAGACCATACGCCTCTCGGGCGTGGTCAATCCGGCGACCATCCTCAACGGCAATACCGTTGTTTCGACACAGATCGCCGATGCGCGCATTGACTACAAGGGAACCGGCTACATCGACGAGGCGCAGACCATGGGCTTTCTTGCGCGCTTTTTCCTAAGTGTCCTTCCTTTTTGAGCCATCATGAAAAACAACATGCTTAGACTTGCCGTCCTTGCCGCGGGGTTTTTCGGCGCAGCAATGAGCGTCGTCCCGGCACATGCCGAGCGCATTCGCGATCTGGCCAGCATCCAGGGGGTGCGTCCCAACCAGCTGATCGGCTACGGCCTCGTCGTCGGCCTTGATGGGTCGGGTGACCAGACGACGCAGACGCCCTTCACGGTGCAGAGCATCACCACCATGCTGTCGCAGATGGGCATCACGCTTCCGCCGGGCACCAGCCTGCAACTCAAGAACGTGGCCGCGGTCATGGTGACCGCGCTGCTGCCGCCGTTCGCGCGGCCCGGACAGCCGCTCGATGTCACGGTGTCTTCAATGGGGAACGCCAAAAGCCTGCGCGGCGGAACGCTGCTGCTCACGCCGATGAAGGGCGCGGACGGGCAGGTTTATGCGATGGCCCAGGGCAACGTTGTCATCAGCGGCGCGGGTGCCGCGCAGGGCGGCAGTTCGGTGCAGGTCAACCATCTGTCTGCCGGACGTGTTCCCGGCGGAGCCACCGTGGAACGCGCGGTCGCCTCGTCGGTCGCCCTGGGGGACACCGTTCGCCTTGAGTTGAACAGCACCGACTTTGATACCGCGCGGCGAATCGCACAAGCCATCAACCTCAATGTCGCGCCGGGCTCTGCGAGCGCACTCGACGGTCGTGTCATCGAAGTGCGTGCGCCCGCAAATGCAAATGATCGCGTCTCCTTCCTGGCGCAGCTGGAAAATCTCTCGATTGACGTGGGCACCGGCATCGCGAAGGTGATCATTAACGCCCGCTCCGGTTCGGTGGTGATGAACCAGGCGGTAGCCATCGAACCGTGCGCCGTCGCACACGGCAATCTTTCGGTCAGCATCCAGAGCACCCCGGTGATCAGCCAGCCCGGGGCGCTGGCCAGCGGAGGCCAGACGGTGGTGTCCGAGAAAACCGATATCCAGATTCGCGCCGAGGGGGGCAACCTGATCATGCTTGATCGCGGCGCCAAACTCGCAGACGTGGTCAAGGCGCTCAATTCCCTCGGTGCGACGCCGCAAGACCTGTTGGCCATCCTGCAGGCGATGAAGGCATCGGGCGCATTACGCGCCGAGTTGGAGATCATTTGATGGTGGCCGCAGTCGGCAACCTGGGTTCGAACGCCGTCGGCGGCTCGCTGGGCGCATCGGCCGGAACGTCGATGGGTGCGTCGTTTGCACTTGATGCGCAGGCGCTGTCTGCGCTGCAGATCAAGGCCAAAGGGGCGCCGGACAAGGCGCTCAAGCAGGCGGCAACGCAGTTTGAGGCGGTCTTCATGAACATGCTGCTCAAGAGCATGCGCGACACCGTGCCCAAAGACGGCGCGATGGAAAGCGAAGCAACGCGTACTTATACGAGCATGATGGACCAGCAGTTGACGCAGAACATGGCGAGCAAGGGCATAGGTCTCGCCGACCTCATCGTCAAGCAGCTTTCGCGGCAGATGGGAACGCCGGCGACGGGCGCGACGCCCGCCGCGACACCGGCTGTGGACAAGGCCGCCGCGCTGCAAAAACTGCGTGACACGCTCGGGGCGGCCACCGCCACTGACAAGGCGCCGCAGGCGCAGCAATTCGTGCAAACCATGCTGCCCTACGCGCAGGCCGCGGAACGGTCCACTGGAATTCCCGCGCGCCATATTCTCGCCCAGGCGGCGCTTGAATCCGGTTGGGGGAAATCCGAGCCGCGCGCCAGTGACGGAACGCCCAGCCACAACCTGTTCGGCATAAAGGCCGGACGCGACTGGACCGGACCGGTGGCTGAAACGACCACCACCGAATTTGTGAACGGGGCGGCGCAAAAGGTCACCCAGCGCTTCCGCGCCTATGCGTCTTACGCCGATTCGTTCGCCGACCATGCGCGACTGTTGACCAACAACCCGCGTTATCGCGGCGTGCTCTCACAAGGCAACGACGCGGCCGGATTCGGCGCGGCGCTGCAGCAGGCCGGATATGCGACCGATCCGCGCTACGCGGAAAAAATCACCCGCATCATTCAGGGCAATCTCGGGGGAATCGTTTCGTGAATTCGATGAAATTTTCCGCCTCGGCTATGACCATGCCCGCGTCTGCGCACGCAAGCACGCCGCCAACGCCGGGCGAACGGAGGCACCATGGGTAACTCAATTTTCGGGATTGGCCTGTCCGGACTGAACGCAGCTCAGGCGGGCCTCGCCACCGCCGGCCACAATATCAGCAACGTCAATACGGTCGGGTTCAATCGTCAGGAGGTGCAGATCACCTCCAACCAGCCACAGTATTCGGGTGCAGGGTTTTTCGGCAACGGCGTTTCTGTACAGAACATACGGCGATCCTATGACAGCCTGTTGCAGTCACAGACCTGGGGGGCTCAGTCTTCGGCCAGCCACCTGCAAAGTTACGCGGACCAGATTGGACGCATCGACAGCCTTCTCGGCGATCCCTCCGTCGGCCTTTCACCCGCGATGAGCGCGTTTTTTGCGGCAGTGCATGACGTCGCACTCAATCCCTCCGATACGGCGTCACGGCAGGGAATGCTCTCGCAGGCGCAGTCGCTGACGTCACGCTTCCAGCAGCTTGATTCGCAGTTCGAGGCTCGGCGTGACGACGCGAACGCGACACTCGGCGCGGTTGTGGACCAAGTCAACACCACAACGGACTCCATAGCTGAACTCAACCATCGCATCGAGATCCTCAAGGCTAGCGGCGACGGTACGCATACGCCGAACGATTTGCTTGACAAGCGCGACCAGCTCATCACCGACCTGTCGAAGCTCGTCCGTGCGCAGGTGGTCAAGCAGGATGACGGCAGCTATAACGTGTTTTTGGGCAGCGGCCAGCCTCTCGTGGTCAAGGACGGCGCCAACAAATTGGTGCTCCTTGCCGGGGACAGCGATCCGCGCAAGATGCAGATCGGCCTGCAAGGCGGTGGCACCGCACTCAAGCTGGGAACCACCGATATGTCCGGCGGACAGTTGGGCGGCATGCTTGAATTCCTCGACAAAACGCTCGATCCGGCGCAGAACGCGCTCGGTCGCATTGCCATGGCGCTGGGCGCCGGCGTCAATGACCAGAACCAGCTAGGTCAGGATCTTAATGGCGCGCTTGGCGGTGCGTTCTTCAAGGTCGGGTCGCCGGATGTGCTCTCGAGCGACCTCAATACGGGTAACGGCGTCATCGGCGCCGCGGTATCCAGTCTCGCGGCGCTCACGACAAGTGACTACAAATTGAAGTATGACGGCAGCAACTACACGCTGACGCGGCTCTCGGACGGCACTGCCACGAGCTTCGCGTCCTTCCCGCAGACCGTCGACGGCGTGACCCTGTCGCTGTCGTCCGGAACTTTCAATGCCGGCGACAGTTTCCTGGTGCAGCCGACGCGTGCCGGCGCATCCGGGATGTCCGTATTGCTCAAGGACGTAAGCCGGATCGCTGCCGCGGCACCCATACGGACCAACGCCGCCCTGGTCAACTCCGGCGGCGCGGCAATCACCGCGGGTACGGTCAACGCCCCGGCACCGCCGAATGCGAACCTGCAGCAGGCTGTCACGATCACCTTTACCGCCGCAGGTACTTTTGATGTCAGCGGGACCGGAACCGGCAACCCCACGGGCGTTGCCTATACCGCGGGCGGGAACATCAGCTACAACGGCTGGGCGGTGCAAATAAGCGGCACGCCGGCTGCCGGTGACGTCTTCACGGTTTCCGCTAACACGGGCGGCACCGGCGATAACAGAAACGCCCTTGCGCTTGCCAACCTGCAATCGGCAACGCTGCTCAATTCGGGCAACGACACTATGCAGACCTCCTATTCACAACTGGTCAGCGAAATCGGCAACAAGGCACAGGAGATAAAAATAACCAGCTCCGCGCAGGACAGCCTGCTCGCGAGCGTGGAGCAGGCGCGCCAGGGCATAACGGGTGTGAACCTTGACGAAGAGGCGACGAATCTTCTGCGCTACCAGCAGGCTTACCAGGCGTCCGGAAAGGTCATCGCGATAGCCGGGATGCTGTTTGACACTATTCTCAGGATGGGGTGAACCGCCATGTTGCGCATTGCGACCAAGTGGATGTATGACCAGGGCGTCGAGTCCATGCAAAAAAACCAGGCCGCGCTGGTCAAGACCCAGGAGCAACTGGCGACCGGGCGCAGGGTGTTGTCGCCGTCGGACGACCCCGTGGCCTCGGCCGAGTCCTTGCGCACCCAGCAGGCCGACGAGCTGAACACCCAGTACGCGCGCAATCAGACGATGCTGGGGAGCCGTCTCGACTTGTCGGAGAGCGTGCTCACCTCGATGACCGATGTCTACAATCAGGCGCGCGCCGCCATCGTCGAGGCCGGTAACGGTGTCCTTGGGAACCAGGATCGCGCCGTGATCGCGACGCAACTGCAGTCGACCTACCACCAGCTTATCGCACTGGCCAACTCAAAGGACGGCGACGGAAAGTATCTGTTTTCCGGCGGGCAGGACGCGACCGCTCCCTTTACAGTCACTGCAAATGGCGCTACCTACAACGGTGACCAGGGGCAGCGCCTGATCCAGGTCTCCGCCTCGCGCCAGCTTGCGGCCAGCGACAACGGATCGGACTTGTTTGAGCGCGTTCGAACCGGAAACGGCGTCTTTGCGACTTCCGGCGGTGCCACCAACGCGGGAACCGGCATCATCAATTTGGGGGCGGTTTCCAACCCGGGTGCCCTTACAGGCCACAACTACCAGATCCAGTTCAACGTGAGCGCCGGGGCGACCACCTACGATGTGGTGGATACGACAGCATCCACCACGGTGAGCGCGGGCAATGCGTTTACGAGCGGCGGTCCTATCAGCTTTGCGGGCATGCAAATGTCCATCGAAGGCGCTCCGGTCGCAGGCGATACCTTCAATGTGTCGCCCAGCGCCACGCAAAGCGTGTTTTCCACGCTGGCGGGCGCGATTGCGCTGCTCAATACCAGCGCATCCACCGACGGTGCGAGGGCGCGCCTCGCCATGGGGCTTTCGCAATCGATGGCGAATCTGGACCACGCTTTTGACAAGCTCCAGATCACCCACACCGATGTAGGCACGCGCATGGCTGAAGTTGACGCGCTCGCCGCCGTCAACTCAAACCAGAGCCTCGTATACAAAACCGATTTGTCCAGGCAGCGGGACGTCGATTACACCGCATCTATCAGTGAACTCAATGCGCAGCAGCAGTCACTGACGGCGGCGCAGCAGTCATACGCCAAGATCACCAAGCTGAGCCTGTTTGATTTCATCTGAACCGTACATGGCCCCGGGGGCTCAAGCTGGCACCTTAATCGGAGCCTTTTCCTAAGATTAAAACGAGTCATGCTGCATACGATAGCCCTAGTCTCATCCTGATACGCCTACCGCCGGATCGCTGAATGCAGAACACGCCCGTACCGAACAACCCGACCGACGTCGCACGCGAGACCATCCGCCAACTCGCATTGCAGCGGCTGGTGCCTACGCCTGACAATTATGCCGATCTGTACGGAAAGATTTCCGGCGAGGTGGGTGTGAACGGCGCCTCCGATGCGCGGCGCTTGCTGGCGAGGCTGGCACCCGAGTTGCCGCAAACCGCGGTAACCAAGCTGGGCCAGGCGCTTGCGTCCCGGGACTGGCTGGCCGCGCGTGACCTGCTTGGCGTGATCGGCGGCTCTGCGGCAAAGTCCGGAGGGCGCGATGCGAACTGGGCGGACCTGATTTCCAACGTATTGCGCGGTCTTGAGGTAAGGCATATTTCGCTGACCCTCGCGCGCAAGCGCGAAAGCCTTGAGCACGTGCTGAAGTCCTTTGGCAGTGACTCGGAAAAACTTTTCGCAAGACTCGCGGGGCTGGCCAAGTCCTGGTCGGATGCGACGCAGCAAACTACGAAGCCCGGGGAGCTGGTCGCCGTGAGTCCCGAAGTGGTGGATCGCAGTGCGCGCGAGGCCGCGTTCGAACCAGTCAGGGTCGGCTCCGATCGCGAAGCGGCTCGTGTGCTCAGGGAGCTATTGGCGAGCACGCTGCAGTTTGGCGTCGTTGAGCGACTCGGTTACAGTCCGGCGTTGATGGCGGAGGCGCAGTCGCTCGCGAAGCGCGCCCGCGCTGCCGGCACGCCTGCACAGGTTGAGCAGTTTGCGGTGGACCTGAAACAGCTCTGGATACGTCTTGAGCTCTCGGGTGAAAGCCAGGCGCAACTGATGCAGGCCCTGCTCGGGCTGGTGGAAATGGTTCTTAATAATGTGGGAGAACTGGTTGCGGACGACCGCTGGCTGCACGGACAACTCGAGCGCCTGCGCGGCCTGGTGTCAGGCCCTCTCGAGGCCAAGGCAATCCGCGACGTGGAGCTCGGATTCCGCGAGGTGGTCTATAAGCAGGGTACGCTCAAGCACGGGCTCGACCAGGCCAAGGCCGCGCTCAAGGACCTGCTTGCCACCTTTATCGTTCGGCTTGGAGAGGTGGCTTCACACACCGGTGATTACCATGACCGCATCAGTAAGCACAGCGAGCGCCTCAAGCAGGCTGATGACATCGGGCAACTCGGGGAAATTCTCGGCCAGGTGATGACCGACACGCGCGGGATCCAAACCGACATGCTGCGCGCGCGCGACGAACTTGATAATGCGCGCCATCAGGCCCAGGGCTACGAGCAGCGTATCGTCACGCTGCAACAGGAACTCGAGCAGGTGAGTGCTCTGGTGCGCGAGGATCCTCTCACGCATGTGCTCAACCGGCGCGGGTTCGAAGAGGCGTGGGCCGTCGAGACGGCGCGTTGCGAACGCCGTGGCGTGCCGATCTGCCTGTCGGTGCTCGATGTGGACAATTTCAAGAATCTCAACGACCGCCTCGGCCATGTCGCCGGCGATGATGCACTGGTGCACCTTGCCGGCATTGTGCGTGCCACACTGCGCCCCTCGGATGTCGTTGCTCGCTACGGTGGCGAGGAGTTCGTGATCCTGCTGCCCGAGGTCGGACTCGATGAGGCGATGCAGGTGATGGTGCGGGTGCAGCGCGAATTGACGCGGCGCTTTTTCATGTACAACAACGAAAAGGTGCTGATCACCTTCAGCGCTGGCGTCACCGAACGCCGGGTCGGGGAGGTGCAACAGGTGCTGGTGGCCCGCGCCGACGCCGCCTTGTACGAGGCAAAACGCACAGGAAAGAACCGTGTGATACCGGCGTAATGCCTGGAAAGCCCCGACTGGCGACGGTTTCCAGCTGGCATGCTTGTTTCGTAAAATACCCCGCCAAGCAGTGCAGCAGGGAAAGCTTAATCGATGAGGCCGGCCTTGATCGCGTAGTGCGTCAGCTCTGAATTATTCTTGAGCTTCATTTTTTCGAGAAGGCGTGCACGGTACACGCTCACCGTTTTAGGGCTGATGCAAAGGGTCTCCGCCACTTCGGACAGTGTTTTTCCAGATGCGATAAAGCGCAGCGTCTGAAACTCGCGGTCCGACAGCAGTTCGTGCGGGGGCTGGTCCGGGTTGACGTCAAGAACGCCGGCAAGCGATTCGGCTGTTTCCGGGGTGATGTACTTTTTGCCCGAAGCAAGGCGGTGGACCGCTTCGATTACTTTTTCGGGCGGGCTGTGCTTGGTGAGGTAACCGGCGGCGCCGGCGCGAAGGGCTCGCAAGGCGAACTGGTCCTCCGGGTACATCGAGAGCATCAGCACATGCAGCTTGGGCCACTCCTTTTTGACCGACTTGAGCGCATCGATGCCGTTCTTTCCGGGCATCGAAATGTCGAGTAGCAGGACGTCGCAGGCGACAGCGCGCAGGGTTTGCATCATTTCACCGGCGTTGGACGCCTCGCCGACAACCTCTATATTGTCGCTGTCGGACAGGATCTGGCGGATGCCCCTGCGTACGACGGTGTGATCATCAATAAGCACGACTCGAATCATGGGGCTATTCTACACATTACCGGCTCGCGCCTGCCGCGGCACCTCAAGGCGCGCGAGCGTTCCCCCCCCGTCGAGCGGGTCGATGCTGAACTTACCCCCCAGTTCAAGGGCGCGCTCCTGCATGCCGCGAATGCCAAACGACTCTGCTCTACGGCGGTCCGGCCGCGCTATGCCAATGCCGTCGTCCTGCACTTCAAGGGAAACGATCTCATCGCTGATGTTCAGGTCGGCGCGGACTTGCTGGGCACCCGAATGCTTGGTGATATTGGTCAGCAGCTCCTGGAATATCCGAAAAACCGGCGCCGCGCGTTCGCGGTCAATATCGGCCTCTTCATTGTTGCAGGAGAATTCGCAGTTCATGTCCGAATGGCGGTTGAAGTCGGTCGCGAGCCAGTGCATTGCGTAGGCGAAGCCGAAATCAAGAACCGCCGGGCGCAGGTCGCGAACGATGCGCATGCTCGCCCCGGCCGCCGAGTCGACGAGTTCGTTCATGTACAAAAGTTTTTCGCCTATGGCCGGATCACCGCCGACCCGCCGTTTGAGCCAGGACAGGTCGGCGCGCAAGCCGGTGAGCAGGCCGCCGATGTCGTCATGTATTTCGCGCGCGATACGGGCCCGTTCGCTTTCGCGGATCTGCGCAAGGTGTGCCGACAGCGCGCGCAGTTCGTCGCGTGACTGCCCGAGTTCCTGTTCCGCGCGTTTGAGCGCGGTAATGTCTGTAATCACGCCGGTCCAGCGCAGCAAGCCGTCGGGCCCGAGGCTGGGACTGGCGCCGATCTGGATCCAGCGCATGTTGCCGTCTTCGTTGCTGGCACGTGCGCGCCCCTCCCACTGGATGATGCCCGGCATCAGCGACGTCGTTTCCAGTCGATCGAGCAGGGCGTCACGATCTGCAGGGTCGATAAGCTGCAGCAGAAGGCCGGGCACCTCTTGCAGCACCAAGGGCGCGATGCCAAGCAATGATTGCGATCCCTCGCTGACGTACATGAAGCGCAGTTCCTTTTCGATGAAACGCGCTTCAAAAAGCATGCCCGGGATATTGGCCGCGAGCCCTTGGAGGCGGGCGATGTTGCCCCGCAGGGCCTGTTCGGCCTCGCGCTGCAATCGGCGGCTTTCGGCCGCCCGCAGGCTGCGCTCGATGGCCGGAACCAGGCGCGCGAGGCGCGATTTGGTGATGTAGTCGTCTGCGCCGGCGAGCATCGCGGCAATCGCCGCCTCCTCCTGCATCGCGCCCGAAACGATGATGAAGGGCAGGTCGAGGCGCATGTCGCGCAACACCCGTAGTGCCGCCTCGGCCGAAAACGTGGGAAGGTGGTTGTCTGCGATGACCAGGTCCCAATTGCGGCTCTCCAGCACCTGGCGCATTTCGGTTTCATTCTCGACCCGCATGCCGGCGGGGGAAAACCCAGATTTGCGCAGCAAAATCAGCAGCAATTCGTAGTCTGCGTCCGAATCCTCGACGACCAGAAGCCGCAATACGCCGTCCTTGCCGGCGGCCGGCGGGGTCATCGGCAGGATATTTTCCGTGTGGGTGCTCATTTGTCCTCAAGTATCCGGCAGCCCATCCGATGTAGCAAGTAGGCACCGAGTTGTGTTTCCCGAATGCGCGGCTAGGAGACGCGGGGGCAGGGTTTGAATTGGCGCGGATTCCCCGCTCTGTTCCGCTAAAGATAGTGATACGAATTCCTAATAATCAAGAAGTCGAGCGCCTTGAAAGCAAGAATCCCAGTCATGTCCGCCGCCGCGTTGTCGCAACAGAGTCGACTCTGCCTTGCTGCGCCAAAGTGCGAGCGCGCCGGGAAGCGGCCTGGCCCAAAGGGGGGGGCAGCATGAGGCGTGACGACGTGCATCTTGATCTGGCGCTGCCCCACGCCTCGAACGAGCCCACGCTGCAACCTGAACTTGTCGCGGCCGCCGGACCCTTGCCCTCGCCCAAGGGGGTGGCGCTTGAGATTATGCGCCTCACACGACGCGACGACGTCACGGTGTTGCAGATCGCGCAGGCGCTGCGCGCGGATCCTGCGCTATCCGGGCGTCTACTCAAGACAGCCAATAGCGCCTCAAACGGCGCGCGCCGCCCGGTCGCCTCGATCAACGATGCCGTTACGGTGCTTGGCCTTGCTTCGGTTCGCCAGCTAGCCCTTGGCTTTTCGCTTATTTCCGATTACAGCAGCGGTGGCTGCGCGCGGTTTGACTATCAGGGGTTCTGGTCACGTTCGCTCCTGGTCGCGCTGGCCGCGCAAGGCGTGGCTCGGCAAACCCGCATGGCGGCGCCAGACGAGATATTCGCCTGCGGACTTCTCGCTGACATAGGCCGCCTCGCATTTGCGACGCTCTATCCGGAAGGATACGGCAAGCTGCTTGACGAGGCCGATGTACAGACGGACGAGGATATTTGCGCGCTGGAACTTGAGCGCTTCGGATTGAACCACGTCGAGATGTCCGCGATGATGCTGCATGATTGGGGTCTGCCGGAGCTGTTTATTGATGCGATTCGCTCCGTCTCGGGCCAGTTTCGCGGGCACGATCAGGTATCCGAGCGCGTTCGCGCGATTCAGGGTGGTCTCATGCTGGCCGAGGCGCTTGCCGCGTTTTGCCTTTCCGACGGCGCGCAAAGGCGCGAGCAACTTCCGGTGTTGCTCGCCGACGCGGGCCGGGTTGGCATCGACGCCGAGACGATGAGTACGCTCGCGGGTGAAATCGCGGCGCAATGGCGCGAATGGGGGCATGTCCTCAGTGTGGCCACGACGGATACCGGCGACCTGGTGCACGAATTGCGCCAGTGCGGCGCCGAACCGGCGCGACCTGATGAGCCGTCCGGAACCGAGGTGCCGCTGCGCATCCTGGTTGCCGACGCGGATTCGGCAGGGTGTCGTGTATTAAAGAATACGCTTGAGGCCGCCGGGCATATGGTCGAACTGGTGCGAACTGGCAGCGACGCGCTCGGCGTTGCGCTTGAATTCAGGCCGCAGGTCCTGATCGCGGATCTGGCCCTGCCGGGAATGGATGGTCGCGCCTTGTGCCGGGCCATGCGCGAAACCGGCCTGGGGCGCAATCTCTATGTTTTCCTGCTTTCGGATTCGGCGGGTGAAATGG
>CAITSH010000019.1 GCA_903895005.1 uncultured Pseudomonadota bacterium | reverse complement strand
TGCTCCTATCCGTCTTCGCAAACAGAAAGGTACACCCCGGGGCATCTCACCTTCCTCTAATGCCCGGATGTTGCACTTCGAAGTTTAATTCGCAATACCTGTCCGGCCTGCGGTGCCGACCGGCAGTTGAGGCGGCCCGCCTCAGCATGACGCATCCATGGTCCGTTCAGACCATTTCATGACATCGACATACATATCCGCACCATGCGCGGCTGGTAAGTTCGCAGGTGTAAAAGCGGGTGAAAAACCGCAACGGATCGAATATGTAGTCCGTTGCGTCGATCCTCCGCTTGCCTGCCGGTGCCAAGCTCGGATGACGGGAAAAATCCATGAAGAACATGAAGATTCGATTTGCAAACGCACTCGCCACCGCACTCCTTGCGACAACGACCATCTCGTCGGCTTCAGCGGCATCGGTGTTTGACTTTTCAAACCTGACTTTCAATGGCGTCGTGAATCAGGGCTTTTTGCCCACGCCGCTGATCCCCTGCACCGCGGGTGACCTGTGCAGCTCGAACGTGGACGGGAATGTGCGCAACGGTGCGCTCACATACACCCAGGGCGGCATAAACGTCGCGGCGACCGGAACCTACAACAACGCCGTGGCGGCGGTCGTCCAGGACCATGAGAACGGCTATGTCGCCCATACGATCGGCGCTGGCCTCGGCGTTTATCACGTATCCGGAAACACGAGCGATGACAACATCACAGCGGGCGAACGGCTCACCCTGACCTTCGACCGGCTGGTCAATCTCTCGTCCATCGAGTTGCGATCCGAGGGCCACAACACCACGGGCTGGCTGACAGGGGCGACCTTCCTGTTCAACGGTGCCAGCACGCTGCTAAAAGGCACGATGTCCGGCCTTAACCTGACCGGCACGACTTTCACGTTTGCCTATGGCGGCACGAATGCCGACCAGTTTTACCTCGGCGCAATGACCGTTTCCGCGGTGCCCGAACCCGAAGCCTTTGCAATGCTGCTTGCCGGACTCGGTGTGATCGGTGTTGTCGGGCGCAGGCGCGCCAAACAAGGACCGGTCTGACGCTACACCCGCGCCGGGGTGAGAGCGGCGGCATTGCAGATGGTCCATTCAGACTGTTTTATGACGAGTGCATAAATACGCCTGCGATATCCGGCCGATACACTGGTTGCGTGCAAAGTGTTCGTAATGCACCGACCGTTCAATTCAATTTTGCGAAACGAGACCATGACCAAATTCCTGACCAAATCGATCGCGGCGGCGGCCCTAGCGTGTGCCTGCTCCGGCGCCCATGCCAACAACACCGACTGGGGCGTGCATCTCCTGGCACCTTTCGTGGAGCAGGCGTTCGCGTTCCACGGTGCGGGTTCGTTTATTGACACCTACCTGTTTTCGCTTGCCGCGCCGATCGCCTCTGATTCGAGCGCGGCCGTGACGCTGTCACTGGGTGGCAGCGACATCACCGGCGGGAGCTATTCCCTGTTCAAGACCCTCGACTACTCGGTCGGAACCCTGGCCGACGACACCCTGGTGGGCGGTGCCTGGAGCTTTGACGGAACCACCGGTGCCACCGCGAACACGGTGAGTATCGGCGCGGGCAATTACTATTTCGTATTGGGCGGGACGGCGGCATCACAGGGCGGCAGCTACCTGTTCGCGTCCACGGTGACGCCGGTGCCCGAACCCGGGGTCCTCGCTTCCGTGCTCGCCGGTTTGGGCTTTCTGGCCGTCGCAGTGCGCCGTCGGCAGCCCAATCGCTCCGCAAGCTAGGGTTGCAATAAGCCCACGGGCATACCGTGGGCTGTCATCGCATGGCGTGACATTCCGCGGCAGTAGGGGATGTCCGCCGGATTAATCGAGGCGGATGTTGAACTCGCGCGCCATGCGCGTGAAGCTGCCGGACTCGGTCTTGATCATCGTCGACAAGGCATCAGGTGCACCGCCGAGGGCCACGGCGCCCTGTGCGCTCAGCGCGTCGCGCACCTCTTGCAGGCGCAGCACGCGGTTCACTTCGGTGTTGATGCGTGTCACCACCGCCGGCGGGGTTGCGGCCGGGGCGAGCAGCGCAAGCCAGACAGAGGCGTTCACGCCGGTGGCGCCGGCTTCGGCGAGCGTCGGCCAGTCCGGTTCGAACGACAGGCGCTGCGCGCTGCTTACCCCCAGCATGCGCAGGCGCCCTGCGCGCACGTGCTGCGTCACCGACGACACCGCGAGCAGCGCGACCGGTACATGGCCGCCGACGACCGCGGTGGTCGCCGCCGCACCGCCCTTGAAGGGCACGTGCGACAAGTCGACACCGGCCTGGTGCTTGATCCAGTCGCCGAGCAGCTGGCCTATGGTGCCGTTGCCCGGTGTGGCGTAGGCGATCTTGCCCGGCTGCGCGCGCGCCAACGCGAGCAGCTCCTTGAGGTCTTTCGCCGGGGTGGAAGGGTGCGCCACCAGCGCGTACGGAATGCTGCTCACCGCCGCCACCGGCGTGAAGTCGCGCACCGGATCGTAGAGCAGCCCCGGTTGCAGTACCGGGTTCATCACGAGACTGCCGTTGTTGCCAAGAAACAGTGTGTGGCCGTCGGGGGCCGCCTTGGCGACAAACACCGCCGCGATCGCGCCTGTGCCGCCGGGGCGGTTGTCCACGATCACAGGCTGGCCCAGCGCATCGGCAAGGCGCGGCGCGACAATGCGCGCGGCAAGGTCGGTCACGCCGCCGGCGGCATCGCCAACCACGATGCGCACGGCTTGTGACGGATAGTTTTGTGCTGAGCCCGGCGTGGACAGCAGCGCGAGCGAACACAGGACAAGCATCGCCGCAGCAGCGCGGCGTCGGTGGTGAATTACCATGCGGACAGTTCCGATCATTCAGTTCATTCAGTTTTTGAGTTTGTACCCGGTCCTGAAAATCCAGCCTATGCCGGCAAGGCACAGCAGCATGAACAGGACGGTCATGCCGACGCTCACTGCAATGCTGATATCGGCCACGCCGTAAAAACTCCAGCGAAAGCCGCTGATCAGGTAGACCACCGGATTGAACAGGGTGATCTTCTGCCATACCGGCGGCAGCATGCTGATCGAGTAAAAGCTGCCGCCAAGAAAGGTGAGGGGCGTGACCACCATCAGCGGCACGACCTGCAGTTTCTGGAAATCGTCGGCCCAAACGCCGATGATGAAACCGAACAGGCTGAAGGTGACGGCGGTGAGGATCAGGAAGCAGGCCATCCACACCGGATGCTCGATGCGGTAATCAACGAACAGGCGCGCGGTGAGCAGCATCAGCACACCCAGCACCACCGATTTGGTGGCCGCCGCGCCGACGTAGCCGATGACCACCTCGATCCAGGACACCGGCGCCGACAAGAGCTCGTAAATCGTACCCGACCACTTGGGCATGTAGATGCCGAAAGACGCGTTGGAGATGCTTTCATTGAGGATGGCAAGCATAACCAGGCCGGGAATGATGAAGGCGCCGTAGCTGACGCCGTCCACATCGCCCATGCGCGCACCGATGGCGGCGCCGAACACCACGAAATAAAGCGAGGTCGACAGCACCGGTGAGGCGATGCTTTGCATAAGGGTGCGCAGGGTGCGCGACAGTTCAAATTTGTAAATCGCGCGGATGGCGTGCAGGTTCATGGCCGCGTGCTCACCAGGTTGACGAAAATATCCTCGAGCGAACTCTCGGTTGATTGCAGGTCGGTGAAATCAATGCCGTGTTCGTTGAACTGGCGCAGGACATCGGCGATGCCCGATTGCGCGCCGTGCGTCCGGAAGGTGTAGATCAGTTCTCGGCCACCCGCAGTCAGTTCGAGTCCGTGCCCGGCGAGGTCTGCGGGCAGGCGCTCCAGCGGCTGCTTGAGCTGCAACTTGAGCTGCTTTTTGCCGAGCTTTTGCATCAGAGCGGTTTTTTCCTCGACAAGTATCAGTTCCCCCTTGCTGATCACGCCGATGCGGTCGGCCATCTGTTCGGCCTCTTCGATGTAGTGCGTGGTGAGGATGATGGTGACGCCGCTTGCGCGGAGGTTGCGCACCATATCCCACATGTCGCGCCGCAGTTCCACGTCCACGCCCGCGCTCGGTTCATCCAGAAAAAGGATTTGCGGTTCGTGCGACAGGGCCTTGGCGATCATTACGCGGCGCTTCATGCCCCCGGACAGCGTCATGATCCTGTTGTTACGCTTGTCCCAGAGCGAGAGTTCGCGCAGCAGCTTTTCGCAAAGGGCGTCGTTGCGCGGTTTGCCGAACAGGCCGCGGCTGAACCTGACCGTTCCCCAGACGCTTTCGAATGCATCGGTGGTGAGTTCCTGCGGGACCAGGCCGATTTTGGAGCGCGCGGCGCGGTAGTCGGAGAGGATGTCATGCCCGTCGGCCAGGACCGTACCCGAACTTGGCGTGACGATGCCGCAGATGATGTTGATCAGTGTGGTTTTGCCGGCGCCGTTGGGGCCGAGCAGCGCGAAAATCTCGCCGCGGCGGATGTCCAGGTTCACGCCCTTGAGGGCGGAAAAGCCCGAGGCGTAGGTTTTGGTCAGGTTATTGACCGAGATGATGGACTGCACGCGGTGTCTTCGGGAAAAGGATTGAGGCGTGATTGTATGCGACCCGGGCGCCACCGGTGATGTTGGTGACACCGGGCGCCCCATCAGTGCAAACGCTGGCAAAATGGGGCTTCAGCGTTGGCGCTCCGGTGCGACGCATAACGCGCCAGGTAGCCATCCAGCAATGCTCGACCTTCCCCTTGTCTTCCTTGACCTCGAAACCACCGGTGGTACGGCGAATTTCGACCGCATCACCGAGGTCGGCCTGATCGAGGTCAACGGCGGCGTACAGTCCGATGTGTGGAGCAGCCTCGTCAACCCGAAGACGCGTATCCCGGGGTTCATCGAATCGCTGACCGGGATCAGCAATGCCATGGTGGCCGACGCGCCGCGCTTTGCAGACATTGCCAAACGCCTGCATGCGCGTCTGGAGGGGCGGGTGCTGGTGGCGCACAATGCGCGTTTTGACTATGGTTTCCTGAAGGCCGAGTTCGAGCGCGCCGGCATCGCCTACAGTTCGCGCGTGTTGTGCACGGCCAAGTTGTCGCGCGCGCTCTTCCCGGAGCACCGCCACCATAATCTCGACAGCCTGATCGCACGGCATCAACTCAGTTGCTCATCGCGTCACCGCGCCCTGGGCGACACCGAGGTGATGTGGCAGTTCGTGCAAAAAATCCATGCTGCGTTGCCCGCATCGGCGATTGCCGCCGCGGTAAAAAAGCAGTTCGCGCGCCCCAGCCTGCCACCGGGGCTGACCGAAAAGGATATCGCCGCCATTCCCGAGGCGCCGGGCGTCTACCTTTTTTTCGCCGACAGCCACGCCACGGGTGGGGCCGCGCGCGACATGCCCTTGTACGTGGGCAAGAGTGTCGACATGCGAACGCGTGTGTTGTCGCATTTTTCCGGCGACCTGCGCGCTGCAAAGGAAATGCGCATCAGCCAGGAAGTCAAGCGCGTGGAGTGGATGGAGACCGCGGGTGAGCTTGGTGCCCTGCTCAACGAGGCGCGCCTGATCAAGGAGTTACTGCCCACGCTCAACCGCACCGAGCGGCGCGCCAGCGGTTTTTTCGGCTTTGAGTGGGCCGGCGACATGCATAGTGTCGAGCCGCTGCAACTGGTGTCCTCCGGGCGCAACGAACCGCTGCGCCTGGAAAACCTCTTCGGCACCTTTCGCACCAAGCGCCTGGCGCAGGAGGCGCTCGCGCGCATCGCCGAGGCCGAGGGCCTTTGCCCTGTGCTTATCGGGTTGGATGCCTCGCGTGGAAAGCACGCCGTGGGCAGTGCCTGTTTCGCGCACCAGATCCATCGCTGCCGGGGCGCCTGCTGCGGCAAGGAGACCGTCGCCGCGCACAACCTGCGGCTGTTCGAGGCGCTCCAATCGCTGCGCCTCGCGCAGTGGCCGTGGCGCGGCGCGATCGGCGTGCGCGAAAAACGTGGTGAAAGATCCGATGTGCACCTTTTCGACCGCTGGTGTTTTCTGGGTACCGCAACGAGCGAAGCCGAGGTCTACGAAAAGCTCGAGGTGCGCGCCGAGCCGCTGTTTGATCTTGATATCTACAAGATCATGCAAAAATTCCTGGCGACGAAAAAGAAACCGGACATCATCGAGTTCGGCGCGATGAGCAGCCTGTGGTACCGCGACGAGGCGGCAAGCCCGGCCTGAGGTGCGTCGAGGGCCATCCCGTCGAGGGTGCGAGTTCGCCGTCAATGTG
Source organism: uncultured Pseudomonadota bacterium (assembly GCA_903895005.1). The sequence continues at coordinate 4,635 of CAITSH010000019.1, read as the reverse complement.
CCGGGAATGTCCGACCAGCGCCGCTTTCCAATCAATGAACCGGCGCGGTGTTAGTCGATTTTTGCGCCCGACGCCTGCACCACGCGCGCCCACTTGGCGGTTTCTTCCTTGATGTAGGTACCGAACTGTTCCGCCGTGCCGCCCATCGCATCTATGCCCTGCGCGGCAAATTGCGATTTCACCGAGGCGTCGGCGAGCGCGCGGTTGGCTTCGCGGTTGAGGCGCTCGATAACGTCCTTGGGCGTACCAGCCGGGGCGAGCAGGCCGAACCATACCGAGGTCTCGAATCCAGGCAGGCCGGATTCGGCGATGGTCGGCAGTTCCGGCGACGAACCCGTGCGCTTGGCGCTCGATACCGCCAGCACCTTGAGCGTGCCGGCTTTGATGTGCGGCAGCGCGGTCGAGGCCGGCGCAAACATTGCCTGCACGCGGCCGCCGAGCAAATCGGTCATGGCCTGCGGGCTGCCTTTGTAGGGTACGTGCGTCAGCTTGACGCCGGCCATCAGGTTAAAGAGTTCGCCGGACAGGTGGGGCCCGGTGCCGTTGCCCGACGAGCCGTAGAGAATGTCGCCCGGTTTGCGCTTGGCCGCGGCAACCAGTTCCTGCACGGTCGCGACGCCCAGTGAAGGGTTCACCACCAGCAGGTTGGGTAACGAGGCGAGCGATGTCACCGGTGCGAGATCCTTGCCGAAGTCAAAGGACAGGTTCTTGCTGAGGCTCGCATTAATCGTGTTGGCGATGGTACCCAGCAGCAGCGTGTAGCCGTCGGCCGGCGCACGCACCACCGCTTCTGTGGCGATGTTGCTGCCGGCACCCGGCTTGTTCTCGATCAACACCTGCTGTCCCAGTGTCTCGCTCATTTTGGCGGCGACGAGGCGCGCCGCCACGTCGGCCGAGGCACCGGGCGGAAAGCCGACGACGATGCGCACGGGCTTGGACGGCCATGCCTGCGCTAGCGCGGATCCGGTGCTGAACAGTGCGAACGTACCGAGCAGTGCGATGGCAATTGGATGTACTGGTTTCATGCTTCCTCCGAAATTGCCGCGGTTCCGGCGCCGTTTTTTATCCCGGTGCGGGCGGCATGTCTTTATACTGAGCGATCCACTGAATTATCGGTCGCAACAGCGGTGTTCCGTCATTGTGTTTCGTTGGTTTCGAAGCTGCCTGGACGGAACGCAATGCTACACCAGGCCACTACAGGAGAAGGATGCAACATGGCAAAGCTCAAAGTCAGCGAGTGCAGGCGCTTTTTTAAGGCGGTCACGGAAAAGGCGGAAGAGACGGGCGTGCCCGTCGCGATGGCCGTGGTCAACGCAGAGGGCCATCTGCTCGCGCTTGAGCGCATGGACGAGGCGGGGTTCATCACGCCAGAGATCGCCTGGGGCAAGGCCTTCACCGTCGCGGCGTTCCGTTCGATGAGCCCGCGCTTTCCCGACGGCCTCACGATCCAGCAGTGGTTCAAGGAACGCAATCCGCAAATGCTGATGAACGCGTCGATATTCACCGGGGGGCGCGTGGTGGTGTCAGGTGGTTGTGCGCCGATTTTCAAGGGTGACACGCTGGTGGGTGCCTATGGCATCAGCGGCGGCACTTCGGGGCAGGACGAAGTCATGGGCCAGTACGCCCGCGCGAAAATCGGCTGGGCCCATGCAAAGGCCAACGATGACACGCCGCAGGACGTGAAAGACGAAATCAACGCGATCTATGGCAAGGTTGGCCTGGGCGAGAAAAAACTGTAACTGGAACGCAGGTGCCAGCAGGTTCCCTCACCTCGCGGGGGGGTACAGGGAGCGCGGGAGAGCCAGTCGGTGCGCGGATCGTCGCGATTGCGACGTTTCACCCTCTTCCCACCCCTCCCCGTTAAGGGGCAGGGAGTTTTATGGTCGCAATAACAGCCATGAAAAAAGGGGAGCCCGTGGCTCCCCTTTTTTATACCGCGGATGGCAAGCCGCAGTGCTGATTGTAGTTACCTGACTGCAGCTATTTCGCCGCGAAGCAGTAGAACCTGCCGTCGCCACCCGAGCTCTTCAGGTTGTCCTGGCTACAACCGCGCGATGGATGCGAGTGGTTCCAAGATTTGGCCGCCACGTCTTCGCGCAGGCCCTGGCGGTCTGAGTGGCCGACCTGTGCCGCGCCGGCGCCGCTGCTCGTCCAGTTCTTGCAGGTGGTGTCGTTGCCGCCGGCAAAGGCGCGACCCTGTGCGTCCGAACCGGTCAGCACGTCGTGCATGTTGGGCGTGTCGCCGCGGCCGTTGAGCACCGCGCCTTTTTCGGTGAGGATGGTCTGTTTGGTCAGATTGCCGTTGTTGTGCAGTTCATCTACGTTCTTGGCTATGAGCACGCCCTTGGCGTTGTACCAGGGGCCCTTGCCGATGCGATCGCGCGCATTGACCGGTTTGGCGCCACCCTCGGCGGTGGTGCTCAGGTAGGCATGCCAGGTGCCTTTGCCGGCGCCTGCGGCGTTGGCGAGTGACTGGCACAGTTTGTCGGCGCCTGCGAGGCCGCCCAGGTCGGCGCCCTTGCCCGATCCGGTGCTGCTGACAAAAAAGCCCATCTTGGGCGCGCTGTCACCCTTGGCAGCGACGGCCCCGGCGGAGATGCCGCAGGCCAGCAGTACGGCCGCGGCGATGGCGGTGGTTTTTGTGTTCATTTGTTCTCTCCCTTTAAATTGGTCTTGCTTTCCGCGTCCCGGCAGGCGCCGGGCGATTGCGGTGGCAAGCAACCCATTCTAACCGGTCAAAGGCTGGAAAAGTCCGGCTGGCGCGGGTTTGCGGCCGATGCTTTGCGGTGAAAGGGGGCTGTGCTGTCCCCGAATGGGGGCTCAGGCGCGGCGGTGGAACCAGAGAAACGACAGCAACGCGGCGGCAAACACCAGCACCGCAGCCAGCGCACTGAAAAGGGCGCCGACCTCGGTTTCGCGGCGCTCCAGCGCGAATTTGGAACTCAATTCCTTGTAGACCTTTTGCAGGTCGCCCGCGGTGCCGGCCTGAAAGTATTCCCCGCCCGTGGCTTTGGCGACGGCCTTCAGGGCTTCCTCGTCGAGTTGTGCAAAAAACGACCAGCCCTCAAAACCGATGTTGGCGCCTTCCTTGGTGCCGAAGCCGACGGTGAACACGCGCACGCCCCGTTCGGCCGCGAGCTTGGCTGCCTCGACCGGATCGGGACCCGTGGTCCGCCGCCCGTCCGAAAGCAGCACGATGGCCCCCGACGTATAGGAGCCGGGCGGCACCGGCTTGAAATCGCGTTTTTTCTTCGGCGGGTCGCTCTTTTTGGCCAGCGGCGCAGGGCCGTCCCCGTAGCGCGAAAACGAACTGCCGTAGACGGCGGTCTCGACATCAAGTCCGTCGTCAGGAAAGAGCATGGCGAGTGACACGATGAGGCCGCTGCCGGTGGCGGTGCCGCGCTGCAACTGGAAGCGGTCGATGGCGGCGAGCATGTCGTCGCGTTTTTCCGTGACCGGCTGCACCACTGCGGCGGTGCCGGCGAAGGAGACGATGCCCATGCGTATGTTGGCCGGCAGTTCCTGGATGAATGACTTGGCCGCCGCCTGCATCGCGGTGACGCGGTTGGGCAGCACGTCGGCCGCCTGCATGCTGCGAGACACGTCCATGGCCATGACCAGCGTGAGGTAGTCGGCCGGCAGCGTCACCACCGCGCTTGGTCGCGCGATGGCGAGAATGGCGGCGATCATCGCGACAAGGAACAGTGCGGGGGGCAGGTGACGGCGAAAGCCCTGGCCCGGTCCGAGTGCGTCACGCACCAGGATGAGGCTGGCGTAGCGCACGGCCGTTTTCTTTTTACGGCGCAGCGCCCAGAGGTAGGCGCCGACCAGCGCCGGCACAAAGAGCAGCAACCACAGCAGTTCCGGCCACAAAAACCGCATCACACCCCCGAAAAATTGGTTCTCTCGTACACGTCCGGTGAAAGCCAGATATACGCCAGGCGCACGCCGGCGGAGCGCGCTTTGACACGTCACTTTATCATTGGTCCAAGAGATGTACCCGGTCGAAGTTCGTGATACCGTCGTGCCTGCAAGGCATGGCAATTGCAGGGTCTTCACCATGATGGTTTTTGCAAATCCCGATCCCGTCACTACTCCCGCACCTCCTATCCGTCGCCACCCCAGTCGATGAAACGAGCCGCGCTCTACAGCCGTACCGACCGTTCCCCCAAGCCGGGCATGCCGGTGCCCGCGCCGCAGCCTGAACTGGATACGGTGGTCACCGCCGCCTCAGCGCCGGCCGGCCGCCTGCGCCGCTTCGGTCGTCGTTACGAGCGGCCGCTGTTGTTTTTCGGCGGCATCGTGCTCGCGCTTGTCGTCGTGTTTGGGCGCGATGCGATGCAGACGCCGCCGCGCGAGCTGGGGCAGGAGGACATCGATGCCGCGGTGCTGCATACCATTGAGAACAAGACCCTGCCCTCGCGCGCGGCCAAGGCGGCCGAGGTGGTGCGTCAATCGGTGGTGCGCGTGCGCGGTTTCGCCGATGTGCCCAAGGATCCGAAAAAGCCCAAGGGCGAGACCGAGGAAAAGGAGGTCGGTGTGGGCTCGGGCGTGGTGATCCTGGAAAACGGCACCATCCTCACCAACCTGCACGTGGTCTACGGCATGAAACGCATCATGCTGACCTTTTCGGAC
>CAITSH010000018.1 GCA_903895005.1 uncultured Pseudomonadota bacterium | reverse complement strand
GCGATGAAGACCGATGTCGAGTTGGGTGGCACGGACCAGAAGTTCAACCTGCTGGTCGGGCGCGAACTGCAAAAGCAGAACGGCCAGGCCCAGCAGTGCATTCTCACCATGCCACTGCTCGAGGGCCTGGATGGCGTCAATAAGATGTCAAAGTCGCTGGGTAACTACGTCGGCATCACCGAGGCACCGCAACAGCAGTTCGGCAAGCTGATGTCGGTGTCGGATGATTTGATGTGGCGTTACATCGAACTGTTGTCATTCGAGTCGAATGCGACGGTCGCCGGCTGGAAAATAGACGTTGCTGGCGGACGCAACCCGCGTGACATCAAGGTCGGGTTTGCACAGGAGATTGTCACGCGGTTTCACTCGCGTGCGGCGGCCGAGGCGGCACTTGCGGATTTTGAGGCGCGCTTTCGCCAGGGCGTGGCGCCCGAGGACATGCCCGAAGTCACGCTCGCGTTGGGCGGTCAGCCGCTGGGTATCGCTCATGTGCTGCGCCAGAGCGGCCTGACGCCCAGCACGGCCGAGGCGCTGCGCATGATCGAGCAGGGCGGTGTACGTCTCGATGGTGAGCGCGTCAGCGACCGCGAACTCAAGCTGGTGGCCGGCAGCACGGTGGTACTGCAGGTGGGCAAGCGCAAATTTGCCCGCGTCATCCTCGCCTAATTCCGCCTCGCTGGCCGGGAGCTTTTCCGGCCCGCTGGTGGTTTCGATGCGACCGTTCGCCGCGCAGGAAGTCGCAATGGTTCGCGCTGTGAGCTCGCGTTTTCCGCGTGTGCACGGTGAGCCCCTGCACGCGGGGGACGCCGGTGTACTGGGTATTGCCGACGTGGCGAGACCGGACTACGGTGAGCCCATGGAGGTGCTGTCGGGACAGGTTCCGCTGTACTGGGGCTACGGGCTGACCGCACTCGCCGCGCTGAAGCGCCCCGCGCCGCTTTTGTTGATTATCCACGCCCCGGACAAGATGCTGGTTACCGACCTGCTGAACACCGCCTGCCCGAGGGCTGAACCGGGTTGACCCGTTTATATCTCAGGGTGTTTGCAAGGCTGCCTAGGCGGTCCGTCCAGAGTGCGAAAATTTCGTGAACCGGTAGGTTATATGACTGGAAACCCGCGCCTGTAGAGGGTTTCCAGTCATCACATTATTTTTCGTGCGAGGTCTGGCGCCAAAAATCCCGGTGGGAGAGCGCGGCTTCGTCCTCTAGCAGCGGGCCCAGCACGCTGATGTTGCGTTGCCCGCGCGCGAATACTTCGCGGCAGGGCAAAGACAGCGTCGGGTTTTCCGGGTGGCTGCCGGTGAGTTCGAGCAACTTCGCTTCGGACAAGCCGTAAACCACGCGCCCGATGCCGGCCCAGTAAATCGCACCCGCGCACATCGCGCAGGGTTCGGCGTTTGAGTACAGGGTGGCCGAGCGCAAGATGGCCGGAGGATGACTTGCCGAGGCAGCGCGCACGGCTTCCAGTTCGGCGTGACCGGTGGCGTCGCCACGGCCGGGGACGCTGCGGTTTTGCGCCGCAGCCAGACGCTGTCCGTCAGCGGCAAATAGCAGTGCGGCAAAAGGGTGGTTGCCTGCGTCGCGCGAATCCTGCGCCAGTGAAAAGGTCTGGCGCAGGCGTTCCAGGTCTGCGGCGTTCGGGTCTGTCACGCTCGCGATGGACTGGCGCGATGCTCAGTTGGTGGCGTTCATGCCGCGTGTCGCCCAGCCGGTCATGCGCCGCTCGAGCATTGCGAACACTTCGTACATGACCATGGCCATGGCGCTGATCACCACGAGGCCGGCGAACACCAGGGGCATGCGCATTTGCGAGCCCGCCGACATCATCAGGTAGCCGATGCCTTCGTTCGCGGCGACCGTCTCCGAGACCACCGAACCGACGAATGCGAGGGTGATGGCGACCTTGAGCGATGCGAAGAAATAGGGCAGCGAACGCGGCAGGCCGACCTTGAGCAGCACGTCAATGCGGCTTGCGCCCAGCGCGCGCAATACGTCCTCAAGCTCGGGTTCCAGCGTTGCAAGGCCGGTGGCGACGTTCACCGTGATCGGGAAAAAGCAGATTAGGAAGGCGGTAAGTATCGCCGGTACAGTGCCGATGCCGAACCACACCACCAGCACGGGCACGAAGGCGGCCTTGGGAATGGCGTTGAAGCCGATCATCAGCGGGTAAAGCGCGTTATACAGAAAGCGCGACGAGCCGATGATGAAGCCAAGCAGTGTCCCGACAAACACCCCGATCCCGAACCCGGCCATGGTGGTCCAGAAGGTCTGCAGCGCATGGTTGGTGATGGGGCCGGCAAATTCCTTCAGCGACAGGATGATGCCGATGGGGCTGGGAAAAATAAATTCCGAAATGTTGAACAGCCTGCAGGATGCCTCCCAGGACATCAGGATCATCGCCAGTGCGATCCAGGGGGCGTACGGTTCGAGTTTGTGCTTTTTTGCCATGATGGGAGTGGGTCAGGTTTTTCTGATGTGGCCGATGTGTTCGCGTAATTCGAGCACGATGGAGGTGAATTTGTCGCTGTAGGTGACCTCAAGGTCGCGCGGCCGCTCGATGTCGATGTGCCGCTCGACCAGCATACGCCCTGGGCGCTTGCTCATCACGTACACCTTGTCGGCAAGGAAGGTCGCCTCGCGCAGGTCGTGCGTAACCAATACCACGGTGAATTTTTTCAGGCTCCACAGGTCACGGAGCACACACCACAGTTCCTCGCGCGTGAACGCATCGAGGGCGCCGAAGGGCTCGTCCAGCATCAGCAATTTAGGCTCGTGCACCAGGGCGCGGCAGATCGAGGCGCGTTGCTGCATGCCGCCTGAGAGTTGCCACGGGAACTTGTCGTCATAGCCTTCGAGGCCGACGGTCTTGAGCAGGGCTTTTGCGCGCTCTACATATTCGGCTTTTTTCTGCTTGAAGCTCGAACGGTAGGGCTCGACGATTTCCAGCGGCAGCAGCACGTTGTCGAGGGTGGTGCGCCAGGGCAGCAGGGTGGCGTTCTGGAAAGCCATGCCGACAATCTTCAGCGGACCGCCGACTTCACGGCCGTCGACGATGACCGTGCCCTTGGTCGGCGCCTTGAGACCGGTGCACAGTTTCATGAAAGTGGATTTGCCGCAGCCGCTAGGCCCGACGATGGCGATGAATTCGCCCTCGCGGATGGTCATCGAGATGTCCTCGATGGCGTTGCCGCTTGTTTCGTCGTAGGCGAGATCGACCTTGTCGAATTCGACAAATGCGTGAGCCATGGTGCTTCCTGATAAGGGTCGAAAAAAAGCCCCTGCCGCCTTGTTGCTCCCGGGCGGGAGGGGCTCGTGGATCAGCGTGGCCTTACTTGGGGAAAATCTGCCGTTCCGACTTGGGCGGGAGAAAGCTCGAATTGAACATGTTGTCCGCGTTTGGCGCCTGCTTGATGCCGAAGGCGGACACCACCTGGGCGACGGTGTCCTCGAAGCGCACCTTGTTGATCGCGCCTATGCCGTCGGCCCTGAAGCCGGGCGTGCCGATGGAGTCATCGATGGCCATCTTGAGTCGGCGCGCTTCCAGTGCGACGTTGATGAGCGGGTCGCGCTCTTTCAACACCTGGATGGCGTAAGCCTGATCGGCGATGCCGTCCTTCATGCCACGGGTGAGGGCGCGCAGAAAGCCGGCGACCGCCTTGGGGTTCTGGTCGATGAACTTCTGGCTGGCGATGATCACGTTGCCGTAGAGTTTCACGCCATTGTCGGCGTACTTCATCATCACCACATCCTCGTCCTTGACGCCGCGCGCGTTGAGGTTAAGTAGGCTGGTGAAAGTGAAGCCGGTGATGGCATCCACCTGCCCCTGCACCAGCATGGTTTCGCGTAGTGCCGGTTCCATGGCGGTCCAGGTGATCTTGCTCGAATCGAGATTATTGGCCTTTATAAACATCGGGAAGGCCTTGCGTCCGGCATCAAACACCGGTGCGCCGAGTTTCTTGCCGTTCAGGTCGGATGGTTTGGTGATGCCCGATTTTTTCATCGTGAACACGGCGGCCGGAGAATAGTCGTAGACCATATATACCGCCTGCATGCGTGCGCCCGGGTTGGCCTGGTTGGTGGCCATGAATTCGATCATCGCGCTGATGTCGGCAAAGCCCATCTCATAGGCGCCCGAGGCGACACGGTTGACCGACGCGCCGGAGCCCGAACCCGAGTCGATGGTGACATCGAGGCCTTCCTGCTCGAAATATTTTTTCGCCTTGGCCACAAGGAAGAGCGCGGCCGGGCCTTCGAAACGCCAGTCGAGGACGAAGCGGATCTTGGTCAGTGGCTGGGCCTGGGCCTGGGCGAGGGCCGGGCCGGCGAACGTTGTCATCGCAAGGGCGGCGAGCGCGCCGGCGAAGCCGCGGCGGGTGATTTTGGTGAGGGATGTCATGATGCGTGTTCTCCTGGTTTTGATTCAACGCGACAATCGCAGATATCGCAGATTTTGGTTTTTTACTGCCGTTGTCTTGCAGCTGGTTCTTGTTGAGCAATCGGCGTGCCATGAGTGCTGTTTTGCGGCGTACGCGACCCTCATTTTTGCAATCGGGCAGCAAGTCCGACCGAGTTGCCGCCCGTCGACATCCTGTTTGGCAAGCAATCGACTCCCCAGCAGGTTTTACCTCCAAATCTGAACATGATTCCATCGGGAAATCAAGAAGCTTGGACGGAACCGTGCGGAACGTCTTGATTCTGCATCGGTTCATTGCTTTGTCTGTGAAATGCCCGACGCCACCGCCGGTTCCCGCGGTGCAAGCACCTGCGGAACGCCCTGGACCCCAAACATCGGGACAGGGTCGGCGTGGGTCGATGGCAAAAACCGCGCTATGGTGAAAAGGCAATCAATACATTTCTGATCGGATCAGGAGCCCGCCCCCGTTCGTGCATTGGGCACCAAACTGGTGCCCTCAAATGGGGCCGTCCAGCAACCGCGGTGGCATCGGTTGCCGGACTTGATGCCACCGAGCAGCGCAACGTATGCTTCGGGCTGAAGAAAAAGTTCGCCTCCGATGGCCGCCCGAACGGGTCCGTAGGCGCTGCGTCTGGTACCGCACCCGTCCGCCGTCGCCGTTGTCTATAGTCGGCTGTTGACGTTCGTTTCGTGTTTTTCCCCTCTTAATTCAGAAAGTCCGATTGCAATGGAAGCCTACGTTCTTGAATGGGCCAGCCTGCTGGTACGCTGGTTGCACGTCATTACCGCCATCGCCTGGATTGGCGCGTCGTTCTATTTTGTCTGGCTCGACAACCACCTTGAGGCGCCCAAGCCGGCCAAGAAGGGTGTTTCCGGTGAAATCTGGTCGGTGCACGGCGGCGGCTTTTATAACAAGCAGAAATACCTGGTCGCCCCTGACCAGCTGCCCGAGAAACTGCACTGGTTCAAGTGGGAGGCCTACTGGACCTTCATCTCCGGGTTCACGCTGCTTGTTCTGGTGTATTACTGCAACGCCGGCGCCTACCTCGTGGACAAGAGCGTTGCAGACATCACCCCGGCCGCGGCAATTGCCATCAGCCTTGCGGTGATTGTGTCAGGCTTTGCGGTCTACGAGGGTTTGTGCCGGTCACCGTTGGCAAAAAACGGCACCGCGTTTGCGTTGGTGGGATTTGCGCTGGTTGTCGCCCTTGCGTTTGCGATGTCGCACGTGTTTGGCGGTCGCGGAGCCTACATTCAGGTCGGCGCGGTGCTCGGCACCATCATGGCCGCCAATGTGTTGATGATCATCATCCCGGGGCAGCGCAAGATGATCGCCTCGATGCTGGCCGGCGAAACGCCGGATGCCATTCATGGCATCCGCGGCAAGCAGCGTTCCATGCACAACAACTACATGACGCTACCGGTGCTTTTCATCATGCTGTCCAATCATTACCCGATGACCTACGGCAATCGCTACGGCTGGGCGGTGCTGGGCGTGGTGGTCATTGCCTCGGTGATGATCCGGCATTTTTTCAATCTTCATCACAAGGGTAGGGTGGTGATTGCGCTGCCGGCTGGCGCGGTGGCATTGTTCATCGGCCTCGCGGTGGTCATGGCGCCCAAGACCCAGGATGGCGGCGGCGAGAAGGTGGTTTTTGCGCAGCTCAAGGCCGTCATCGACTCGCGCTGCGTCAGCTGCCATGCCGCCAAGCCGACGCAGCCGGGCTTTGCCGCGCCGCCCGCAGGGGTCATCCTGGAAACGCCCGAGCAGATGCGGGCGCAGGCTCAGCGCATACACCAGCAGGTCGTGGTGGCGCGGGTCATGCCCTTGGGCAACCTCACCGGCATCACCGACGACGAACGCGCGCTGGTCGGTCGCTGGTTCGCGCAGGGTGCGAAGACGAATTAGCACTTTCGCGGTTTTTCTCTAGGATTTCGCAACAGGATCCGGTGTGGATCTTGTTTTCCATAGTGAGACAATCACGCCGCCGGCGATCAGTCCGAATGTCACACCAAGGGAGATTGCGGGCGGCGTCTTCCCGATGATCCCGACCAGGAAAATCTTGGAACCTATGAATACCAGGACCAGGGCAAGTGCATACTTCAGATACTTGAAGCGGTGGATCATCGCCGCGAGGGCGAAATACAGCGCGCGAAGCCCGAGTATGGCGAAAATGTTGCTGGTATAGACGATGAAGGGGTCGCTGGTGATGGCGAAGATGGCTGGAACCGAGTCGACGGCAAATATCAAGTCCACGAACTCCACCATGCAAAGTGCAAGAAATAGCGGTGTTGCCCATGTGACCTTGCGCTCTGTTGCCGGATCAATTCGTTTGACAAAAAAGGCGTTGCCCTCCACTGCAGAGGTTACCCGCATGTGCTTGCGCAGTAGTTTCAGCAACGGGTTGTTTGCGACGTCCGGAATGTGATTCGCGACTATCCACATCTTGATACCGGTGAAAATCAAGAACGCGCCAAACAGGTAGAGTATCCATTCGAAGCGGCTGACAAGGGTCGCGCCGAAGCCGATCATGATTGCGCGTAATAAGATCACCCCGAGAATTCCCCAGAACAGCACGCGATGCTGATACTGCCGCGGAATTGCAAAGTACGTGAAGATCAGGGCAATTACAAAGACGTTATCAAGAGAAAGTGATTTCTCTATGAGGAAGCCGGTGAAGTACTCGGTGCCGCTGCGTGCCCCCAAATACCACCACACCCAGGTGCCGAACGCGATGGCGACGCTGATATAGCCGCCGGAAAGCACAAGGCTTTCCTTCACGTCAATTTCGTGATCGTCTTTGTGCAGCACGCCCAGGTCAAAGGCGAGTAAAGTCACAACGACGCCGGCGAAAACCAGCCAGATCCAGGCGTCTTTGCCCAGAAAGGGCGTGGTGAGAAAATCTGTCATTAGGTCCACTGATCGGGTCTTTTCGTCGTTGTTGTTTGCTATTCCGCCATAGGTGCTTTTAAATCAGCGCCTCGTTCCTGTCATCTTGCTTGCAATAGTTGTTGGCGCAGTCCCCATTGGTCCAGTGCGGCGAGCAGTACCGTCGATTCGCCGTTTGTCACCCGCTGGTCTGCGTCAATCAATAAGATGCAGCAACGCAGCACCTTCAGCCGCAGGGTCGGATCATCGATTTCATCGAGCATTCCTGAAATGGTCGCCGGGTCTATGCGACATGATTTGAAGCCGGCCTGGTGGGCTTGCGCAAGCAGGTCTTCGCAGAAGGCATTCGTGACGCCATGAAACTCGGTCTCGGACAGTCCCAGTTGGGCGTGGATGGCCTGCTGATCGAGCAGGTCAAGTTCAGCATGGCCCAGGTTTCCGTCTGCAAACATCGCCAGGGTGACGATTCGGGCTGCGGCATGCGGGCTGTTGCGGTGGTAAGTTCGCATTGGGTAGTTCCTATTAAAAGTGGGGGCAGAGTCGAAAATGTCGGTCAGCCAGAATTCTTGGTCGCCGCTTTGCTGATTTTGCCGGTCGTTCTGCGCTTCAGTCTGGCCGTCGGGGCGTGGCTCTGCGTCGCCGGACTGGTGCCGTGTCGCCGCATGCTCAAGCAGTTTGTCCAACTCGTCACGGTCGAGCCACACTCCGCGACATTGCGGACAGTAGGCGATTTCGACCCCTCGGCGGTCGCTCATCGACAGGACTGTGCCGGTGCATGCGGGGCAGTTCATTCCGCGCCTGCGTTTTCGGCGGGCGGCAGCAGGTGCTGCATCTGCTTGCGCTGGGTTTCTCGGTTGCGGCGCAGGGATCTAATCAACAACCGGCTGGCACGTGCAAGGCCATTTTCAAATGCGACGGTCCAATCGCGCGCTACAGATGAGATTACGACCTTACCGAAGGTCGCGGTCTCCAGTTGGATCTGGCAATGTTTGTCAATTCCGCCGCGAGGGCCATTGACATCGGTCAGTCGCACTTTTGCGCGCGGGACCAGCCAGCTTAGGCGGCGGATTGCAAAACGGATTCGGCGCTCGGCCAGGTCGCGAAGCTTGGCTCCTTGCGGGTCGCGGGATTCAAAAATTATTTGCATGTGATACCTCCTTTAAACGAACAAGGCCTTCATCTTGGACCGCCCTTAATTTCGGAAAAAGTAGATAATTAGAGATTAATTGTTCTAAAAAACAGGAATATGAGCCAGAGCTTCAGCTACCGACATCTGTATTACTTCTGGGTGGTCGCCAAGGAGGGCGGCATTGCACGCGCTGCGGAGCGCATGGGTATGGCGGTTCAGACCGTCAGTGCCCAGGTTCACGAGCTTGAGCGCTCGCTGGGGCATGCCCTGCTAAAGCCGGCCGGTCGCGGTTTGGTACTCACCGAGGCTGGCTTCGTCGCGATGCGGCAGGCGGACCAGATTTTTCAGTTGGGAGAGCAGTTGCCTGCCGCGGTACGCGATGCCGCCAGCGACCCGGGAGTTAGGCTTGCCGTGGGCATTGCGGAAGGCTTGCCGAAACTGGTCGTTCACCGCCTTCTGCAGGCAGTGATTCAGGATCCGGCCTTACGCTTGAAGTGCCACGAGGACGACTTTGATGACCTGCTTGGCGACCTGGCCCTGCACCGGCTCGACGTGATCCTCGCGGATCGAGCCGCTCCGGGTAACGCCAATATTCGGGTTTACAGCCACCCGTTGGGCGGTTCGCCGATTGCCTGGTATGCGCCTGCATCGCTGTTCGCCGCCGCCCGCCGGAATTTCCCTCATTCTCTTGCGACCGTGCCTGTATTGATGCCGACAGCGCATGCTGTGGTAAGGGCGCGGATCGATCAGTGGTTCGAGCGTGAGGGCGTCAAGCCGCGCGTTGTCGGGGAGTTCGAGGACAGCGCACTGCTCAAGACTTTTGGTGCCGGCGGGATGGGCGTGTTTCCGGCTGCAGAAGCCGTCGAGGAAGAACTGATCGCACGTTACAAGGTCAGGCGTGTGGCGTTATGTGAGGGCGTCGAAGAGTACTTTTTCGCCATCGGGACGGAGAAGAAGGTGCTCCACCCGTTGGTTCAGCGCTTGCTGCCCGGATTGCGTTTTCCCACGCGCATCGGCTGAAGCACGTGTGACTGGATGCCATTTGAGCAGGTCGAAGCTATTCGGCGATCGGAAGGTGATCCCGGAAATGGACGGTGCGTCGACTTTTCAGTGCAGGCGCTTGCGTGCGCTTGCCGACAGGCCAGAGCTTGACGTGACACTCGTTGTGCCGGCGCCGCCGCGAGTGCGGGTGAAAATCTGGTTGACCAGCGTGACGACCTCGCCGATTTCCGCTTCCGTAAAGTGGCGGCCGAGCAGGCGCGACATTTCCTCAACGAGGTAGAGGCGCTCGGCTTCGTGTATCGACTCGGGTGTCGGGCCGACGAACAGCATGCTGAATTCGTCCTGTCCATCGTCGTGGTAAAAACTCAGTGACACACCTGCGGCACGCTCGGTATAAGGCGCAAGCTCGGCAAGTGCGGCCTGGACCTTTTCGCCAAACTTGCGGCCGACATCGCCCGACCAGCAGATGCGTAACAGGTGCTCGCGCGCCTCGTACACGATGCCGGGCTCGTCTTCATAAACGCTGCGCACATCGGCGAGGTTGTCCTCATCGATATATTCCAGCAGGGGCCGCAGCGCTGTTTCAACCTGCGAGGCGGTGACGCCGGCCCGCAGTGCTACCTCTCCGTGCACGTGAACTTCGATTCTCAAAGTAATTCCTTCGCGTTGACTCAGCCCCGTTCCGGTCTGACCACATCTGGTCGGGGGTTGTGGTGGCAGCAAGACCCGGCAGGGAAGCGCCGGCCGCATCGGGCAGTCCGCCCGGCAGATCGCCTTACAGCGGTATGGCGTCATTTTACTCCTTCGTGACCCGACTCCGTGTCCGCCGAGACTTTGCCCCGCTGGTGGCGGTTACGGTCGTGCGCCAACGCACGCATGCTCCCATTTACAAACGTAATTCCTCGCGCTATGGCAGGCGCAGGCCGCCGCGCGCAGTTAAAATGGCCTTGTTAGATTTGCCTAAAAATCACTAAATAAAAATGGCCTTGCGCTTGATGTTTAAAGGGGGAATGGTCTTGCTCGCCGCGTTGATGGGCGGCTGCGCCTTGTCCCCGCCGGAACCGGAGCGCATTGCGCTGCCCGATGTCACGCATTTTTCCGTTGGCAAGCCGGGCGAGACCGCACCGGGCGGTTGGCGCCTTTGGACGTTCTCGCGCTTCAAGAAGCCCACCGAATACCAGATGGTCAGCGACGACGGGCGCACCGTCATCCGCGCCAGTGCTGATTCGTCCGCGTCCGGACTGGTTCACGACGTGCGCGTGGACCCGGCGAAATTCCCGCTGGTGCACTGGCACTGGAAGGTCATCCAGGAGATCGCCACCGCCGACAACAGCACGCGTCGCTTTGAGGATTCCCCGGCTCGCGTGGTGATTTCATTTTCCGGTGACATGTCGAAGCTGTCCTTCGATGACCGCATGGTCGCCTCCCAGGTGAAGGCATTTACCGGGCAGGACCTGCCTTACGCAACGCTGATGTATATATGGGGCAACCGTCGTCCGCCGGAGTCGTTGATCACCAATAGCCACACCGGGCGTATCAAGATGATCGTTGTGCAAAGCGGGCGCGAGAAAACCGGCCGTTGGTTGGAGGAAACGCGCAATGTCCTGGAAGACTACCGCCGGGCTTTCGGCGAGGAGCCGGGGACCATCCATTCGGTGGGTATCATGACCGACACAGACAACACCGAGACCAAGGCGCACTCGTACTACGGCGACATCAGTTTCCTTAGGGTGGTAAAAAAGTAAGCCCTGGCGGGCCGGTCACTCGGGTTTGCGTGCGGCCAGCCCCGATTGCGTAACAGCCCCGGGCGCAGGTCCCTGTTTTTGCCGCCGGCTTACGCCGTCTATGCCCCCAAGTATTGCCCACTCTGCAAAATTCTCGGGGCGCGACTCGAATTCGCGCGGTGTCCATGCCGGTGTGAGCATGTCCTCGTCGGTGTAGTACTCCACGAGTCCGCCGCCTGGGCTTTTGAAGTACCAGAAGTAGGCCGATGAAATCGGATGCCGTCCGGGACCAAGGTCTGTTTCCCAGCCGCATTTGGAAAAGTGCAATCCGCCGCCGAATACCTCGTGGATGTCGCGTACCGCGAAGGCGACGTGATTGATGCCGCGCTTGCCCGTTGGCAGTTGCAGGAAGAACACATCGTGGTGACCGCCGTGCGCGGCGCATCGTAGAAACAGGCCACGACCAGGGTAACGGTCGGACACGGCAAAACCCAGTCGCTCGCAGTAAAAGGCCTCGACTTCGGCGAGCGCCGCGGTAAAAAACACCACGTGTCCGACCTCGACAGGTTCAGCGCGCTCATACACGCGGCTGCGCGTGTCGATGCGCTGCACGTTGCCCCAGGTGTTCATGGGCACGCCCTGCACGTCGATGGCGCGCTTTTGCGTCAAGCGGATGCGAAGGCCCAGGCCGTTGGGATCGGTCGCACCGGTTTCGCCGTCGCGTTCAAAAAACCCCGGGGCGCCGGCGAGTTTGGCGGCGATGGTCTTGACGTTGACAGGCGAGGCGACGCCCCACACCACTTCGCGCACGGTCGGCCCGGCTTCCATCGCCGGTGGCAGAGTCGGATCGTCCGAGCGCGTGACAATCACGCCGCAGCCGTTGAGGCACTCGAACTCCAGGCGCCCGGCACTCTCGCGCTTGAGCGTGAGGCCCCAGTCGAGAAAAAACTGCCGGCAGGCGGCGGGGTCGTCCACGCCGTAGGTGATCTGGTCGATACCGAGGATGCTCATGTTCCGTTCCTTTGCGTGATGGCTTATTTGGCCCAGGGCAGCGGCTGTTCGTTGAGGCCCCAGTAGAGGCTTTTTTGTGCCTTGTATTCGAGCAGGCCGAGGCGTCCCTTTTCGCGGCCAAGTCCGCTGTCCCGGGTGCCGCCGAAGGGTGTCGATACCGAAAACAGCTTGTAGGTGTTGATCCAGACCGTGCCGGTATCCAGGCGTCGCGCCACGCGCCATGCGCGCTTGTAGTCGCGCGTCCACAGGCCGGCGGCAAGCCCGAATACGCTGTCATTGGCCTGTGCGATGAGGTCTTCCTCGTCATCAAAAGGCAGGGCCACCAGCACGGGGCCGAAAATCTCTTCCTGGCAAATGCGCGCGTTGTTGGGGAGGCCTTCGAGAATGGTCGGCAGGTAATAACTGCCGCGATCGAAAACGGAGCCGGTCGGGCGATGTCCGCCGGTGAGCAGTCTGCCGCCCTCGTCGAGTCCGAGCTTCACAAAGCCTTCGATGGTGGCACGATGCTGCCCGGTGATGAGCGGGCCCATTTGGGTGCGCTCATCTTTGGGGTCGCCGACGAGCAGCGCCTTTGCGCCGGCGACAAGCCGTTGCATGAAGCTGTCATACAGCCTTCGTTGCACGAACAGGCGCGAACCGGCGATGCAGGACTCACCCGAGGAGCTGAAAATGCCGAACAGCACGCCGGCAACCGCATGCTCAATGTCTGCGTCCTCGAACACCACCGTCGGCGACTTGCCGCCCAGTTCGAGCGACACGGGCATCAGTTTTTCGGCGGCGATATGTGCGATGCGCCGGCCCGTGGTCGTGCCGCCGGTAAACGCGACGCGGCGCACCAGCGGATGCCGGATGATGGCCTCGCCGATCACCGAGCCCTTGCCCGGGAGCACGCTCAGCACGCCCCCGGGAACGCCGGCGAGTTCACAGATTTTTGCCAGCTCCAGCGCGGCGAGCGGCGTGACTTCCGCGGGCTTTAGAATGACGGCGCAGCCGGCGGCCAGTGCCGGCGCGAGTTTTTGCGCCTCGCTGGCGATGGGCGAATTCCACGGCGTGATCGCCGCTACCACGCCCAGCGGGTCGTGCACGCTCATGGTGAGGTAGTCGCCGCGCGAAGGGGTGAGGGTTTCTTCGAGCGTTTCGCAGGCAGATGCAAAAAACTGGAAAGTCGCCGCGGCGCTGGCAACAAGGGCGCGCGTTTCGTTTATCGGCTTGCCGTTGTCCTGACGTTGCAACTGCGCCAGTGCCTCGCTGCGTTCGCGGATCATCGCGGCGATGCGGAAAAGAATGGCCGCGCGCTCGTGCGGCTTGATATCGCGCCAGTTAGGTTTTTGCCAGGCCGCGTGCGCCGTTTCAATGGCGGCATTGACATCGTCGATGCTGGCGGCGGCGAGTTCAGCCGCGACACTGCCGTCGGCCGGGTAATGCGAGGCGTAGACGTCGCCGCCGCCGCGCCGCCATTCGCCGCCGACAAATATATTTTCTATCGCACTCATTTCCGGGCTCCCGGTATTAAACGATGTGCACTAAATCACCAGCGGCGCGACGCGGTTGCGTATCGCGCGCACCGCGCTGTAGGCGGTGAGTGCGGAGGTCTTGGGATTGTCCGGCAGGGGGTTGCCGGAAATGGTCAGGTCGAGTTCGCCAAACGTTCCGCGTGCCTGCACGCGGTGAATGTTTTTGCTCACCCCGGGGTCGGCGATCAGCGTGGCGCGGGTCTTGTCGAGGCCTAGTCCGGCGAGCGACACCGTTGCCGCGACATTGGCGTTTTTCGGGTACAGGCGCGCGGCCTCCCCGGCGCTGCCCTCGAACAGGATCGCCGGCGCGCTCAGATTGGAGAGGTCGACCACTTTCTCGGCCGGCGTCCCCTGCCAGCCCAGCGGCGGTTTGCGCCCGGTGTAAATCACCTCATCCAGGCCGCCGACGCGGGCCGAAGCGATGGCGTCGATGGCGGCGATGGCGCCGGAAATGAGGGTGAGTTGCGCACCGCCCTTGCGCGCCGCTTTTTCCAGCATCTCGATAATGCCCGGCTCGGCAAGCGAACCAATCGAGACCAGGATCACATCGATGCCCTGCTCCAGCAATTGCGGCACATGGGATTT
>CAITSH010000017.1 GCA_903895005.1 uncultured Pseudomonadota bacterium | reverse complement strand
CGCGGCGATCCGCGACACCACCGCGTTGTGGGCGCCCATCATCAAGGGTGCCAACATCAAACTGGACTGAAGCGAAGGCATGAGCGCAGTGGAACAAACACAGGTAGTAGTGGTGGGGGCGGGGCCGTGCGGCGTGACTATCGCTAATCATCTTGGCATGCACGGCATTCGCACCGTGCTCATCGAGCGCAGTCGCGAGATCCTCGATTACCCGCGCGCCGTTGGCGCTGATGACGAAACCATACGCTCCTGGCAGGCGGTGGGCCTCGCCGAAGAGACGCTTGCCGACATGGTGTGCAACGTGCCGGCGCGCTATCACAACTCCCTCGGACGCTGCTTTGCCGAGGTGCGTCCCAGCGCCCAGCCCTTCGGATGGCCGCGGCGCAATATTTTCCTGCAACCGTTGACTGAGGCGGCGCTGCGCAAAGGCCTGGCGCGCTATCAGAACGTCACCAGGCTGTTCGGTTGGGAGCTCGAAACCCTGGCGCAGGATGCCGGCGGCGTGACGGTGCGGATCAAGTCGGATACAGGTGAGACGCGCGAGATTCGCTGCGATTACCTGGTCGGCGCCGACGGCGGCCGCAGCACCGTGCGCGGGCTCCTTGGCGTGGAACTCACCGGCAAGACATTGCCCTCAAGGTGGCTGGTGGTTGATGTAATGGACGACACGCTCTACGCGCCCTTCTCCGGTGTGTACTGCCATCCCAAGGGGGTGCACATGTGCATCGATTTGCCCTATGGTTACCGCCGCTTTGAATTCATGCTGCAAGATGGCGATACCGAAGAGTCGATACAGGCACCCGAGCACATTGCGAAATTGATGCGCCCGCATTACCCCGACGGCGCCGCGCTACCCACGATCAAGCGTAACCGCGTTTACACCCACCACGCGCGCATTGCCGCGCGTTTCCAGGTCGGACGCGCCTTTCTCGCCGGGGACGCCGCCCATTTGCAGCCGCCGTTTTTTGGCCAGGGCATGAATTCGGGCATTCGTGATGCCAGCAACATCGCCTGGAAGCTTGCCGCCGTGATCGACGATCGCGCGGGGCCGAAAATTCTCGAAACCTATGATACGGAGCGGCGAGACCATGCCCTCGCCATGGTCAAGATCGCCACCTGGCTGGGCGATTTTTACCGGCCGCGCAATCGCCTTACTGAAATGTTCCGCGACGCGTTTTTTGACGCAATCCAGCGCCTGCCCAGCGTGCGCGATTATTTCCTGCAACTGCGCTTCAAGCCCATGCCACGATATACCGAGGGGCTGGTGATTCACGCAGCTGTCCCCGCTGTTGATCGTTCGCGAGCAGATGCGGCGCCACCCAAGTCTTCTCCGGTCGGGCGCATGTTCATGCAGCCGCGTGTCGAGACCGCAGACCGGCGAAAGTTAAAACTCGACGATGCCATCGGCCCGTGGTTCGCGCTAATCGGTATCAACATCGACCCCGCGGCATATCTTGACGCGGAGGGGCGTTTATTCTGGCAGCATTTGGGTGCGCGCATCGTGCAGGTGAACAAGTCACGCCGCGGTCGTGCCGGGCTGCCATCTGCGGATGCGCAAACGCTTGTGCTCGATGATGTGGATGGGGCCTTTCGTGACTGGCTGATGGCCAGCCCGTCTGAAGAATGCATTGTGTTGCGGCCCGACCGCTATGTCGCCGCGGTGTGCAGTCGCAACGAACTTGGTGCGGTGACCGCGTCGATGCGCAGCCTGTTGCGCTGAACAAGGCAGGTTACTATGCGGTTTCGACGTGACTCGAACCGACGACGACTGTAACGAAGTTCGCCGTGCCCGATGGCGGCGGCGCACTGGAGTGATTACACTGGGCGTGCCGACTTGGCAGGTCTTTACGGTCTCACATGAACTCGCTGCTCCCGCTTGCGACACGCGTCGCCGACATTCTCAAGGCGCGCCGACAAACCATCGCCGTTGCCGAGGCCTCCTGCGGCGGGCTGATCTCCGCGGCCTTGCTGGCCGTGCCCGGTGCATCGGCTTATTTCCTGGGTGGCGCGGTGGTCTATACCGCCAAGGCGCGGATCACGTTGCTGCAGATTCCCGCCGAGGCGATGCAGGGCATGCGTGCGTCGACCGAGCCGTATGCACGCCTGCTCGCCGGTAATGCGCAGGCGCGCTTTGGCGCCGATTGGGCCCTGGCCGAGTCGGGCGCGGCCGGACCCACCGGCAACCGTTATGGCGACGCGGCGGGGCATGTGTGCATTGCAGTCGTGGGTACGATCGTAACCTCCGCCACGCACGAGACCGGTGGCAATGACCGCGCCGGGAACATGCGCGCATTTGCCGCGCTGGCATTCGAGCATCTGTTGCGCGTCCTCGAAGCGGCGCCGCCGGCCAGCTGATGGTCGTGGCCATTGGCCGGAAACCCGCGCCCAGAAAGGGTTTTCGGGTGATGCCCGGGCGGGGTGCGGGTTTCACCATGATAGAAATGATGGTGGTGATAGGCATCATTGCGATTCTTGCGCTGATGATGATTCCCGGATACCAGGACAAGTTGATACGCGACCAGATCAATGAGGCGCTGCCGCTTGCGGATATTGCCAAGACACCGGTCGCGGTGAGCTGGGCCATCGCGCAGGCTTTTCCTTCCGACAACGCCGCGACCGGGCTGCCGACGCCGGACAAGATCGTCAACAATTTCATCAGTGCGGTGAGCGTGCAGTCCGGGGCGATTCACATCACATTCGGCAACCGTGCCAACGGAAACATCCGCGGCAAGGTGCTGACGCTGCGCCCGGCCACGGTGGATGACGCGCCCATCGTGCCGGTCACTTGGGTGTGCGGGTACGCCGCGGCGCCCGCCAAGATGACGGTGAAGGGCGAGAACAAGACAGACATCCCGGCGAACTTCCTGCCTTTTTTATGCCGCGCCGTTTAAAGCGGACCCGCGCTGCTTCAAAGCCGTGCACAGGCGCTGAAATCGGGCATGCTGCCCTCAGGGCGCAGTGATGACAACCGGCATGGCCGTTCAGGTCGCATGGGCGCGAATCGCAGGCGAATCAGCGCGATAGGCTTGCCGTTTTCGG
The DNA here is from genome assembly GCA_903895005.1 of uncultured Pseudomonadota bacterium. Next base: position 4,200 of record CAITSH010000017.1, on the reverse strand, counting down.
TGGTGCTGCTTCGATGGCACAGGTTTTGCATTTAGAATCGCAATGGTTTGCAGTCCATTTTGATGTTTTTGGAGACCCTGATATGCGTGTTGCCATCCTCGTAACAGGATTGTTTTCGCTGCTTGTACCGCCGGCGCTGGCGCAGGAAGAACACCCGGTCGGGCGCCAGGTCTGTGCCCTGCTCGCCGACTACGCGCTGGTCGCGCGGGCATTGGCCGAGGAGCCGCAGGTCAGCAACGAACAAGCAGATGCGATCCTGAAGCGCATTTACCTGTCGTCGAATCCGGTGGTGCTCGAGATGGAGACGGGCATCCGCACCCAGGCGCGCAGCAACACGATACCGGCGTCGCTGTTCTCCAATGCCTTCCTGAATTCGTGCCTCGCGCACAAGGCGCAAATAGAAAAATTGCCTGGTTTGATTGAACGCAAGGTAGGGGGCTCTGGTCAGATGTAAAACAGGTAGAAATAAATACGGCGAATCGCATTGCGCATGCGATGGCGCCAGGCGCAGGAATTTCGGGGTACACCCATGAACGAGCAACAAATCGCCCACAAGATTCGCCGCCATCTCGAAGACGGACCCGAGCCGGATTACCGCGTTCTGGACCGGCTCAGCATTGCCCGGGCCGCCGCATTGTCCCTCCAGCAACAGCGCGCACCGTTTGCAGTGCTGGTTTGGGCCGGTGATGCCGCCGGCTATTTCAGCCGGCCTTCACGTTTTTTGCCCCAATTACTTTTGCCGGTGCTGCTGCTCATTGGTAGTGCCATCGCGCTCAACCAATGGCGCCTCATGCAGCAGGCCGAGGAACTCGAGGAGATCGATACCGCGATTCTCACCGGCGACCTGCCGTTCCACGCGTATCTAGACAAGGGGTTTGACGCCTGGATGAAAAAAGGCGAATAGTGTCAGGCGAGCGGGCCCGCTTCATGCAGTTCGCCCGCGGCCAATAAAAAGGCGGCCAGAGCCGCCTTTTTATTGGCCCGCAACCCCGTTGCCGGGGTGCGTGTTCAGGCCGCAACCATGGCCCCCTTCATTTTTTGCAGCGCCTTGACTTCGATCTGTCGAATACGCTCGGCTGACACCTTGAACTCGTCGGCAAGGTCGTGCAGCGTAGCCGGGTCTTTTTCGCGCAGCCAGCGCGCCTCGATGATGCGGCGGCTGCGTGCGTCCAGGCTTTGCAGCGCGGTTTGCAGTCCGCTGGCCTTGTTGCGCTCGCCTTCTTCAATTTCGAGGATGCGTGAGGGTTCGATTTCCGGATCGGAAAGGTAAGCGATCGGTGAATACGCCGACTCGTCCTCGTCCTCGCCGTGCGACTCAAGGGCAATGTCATGGCCGGAAAGACGCGTTTCCATTTCGCGCACTTCCTCGGGTTTGACGCGCAGGGTCTTCGCCATCTGCTCGATTTCGTCGTGCGTTAGCGATTCGAGCCCGGGCTTCATGCTGCGAAGGTTGAAGAACAGCTTGCGATGCGCCTTGGTGGTGGCGATCTTCATCAGTCGCCAGTTTTTGAGGATGTACTCGTGCATCTCGGCCTTGATCCAGTGGATCGCGAACGAGACGAGGCGCACGCCCCGGTCCGGGTCGTAGCGCTTCACCGCCTTCATCAGGCCTATGTTGCCTTCCTGGATGAGGTCGGCGTGCGGCAAGCCATACCCGAGATAGCCGCGGGCCGTGGACACCACTACGCGCAGGTGCGAGAGCACCAACTTGCGTGCGGCGTCTAAATCTTCGTTTTCGCGATAACGGCGCGCGAGGGAGATTTCCTCTTCCGCGCTCAGCATGGGCATGCGGTTCACCGCCTGGATGTAGTTATCCAGCGTGCCGACTGCCGGCACCGGTAAAGCCATCGTCATCGTTTGGTTCATCTCGCAATCTCCTTCTGGCCAACGGCCGGACGTTTCCCGTGCCGTGTAATCCCTTGGGATCATTTTAGCACTCTGACGATTAGAGTGCTAATTCCCGGGTTTGTTCCCGCTTTCTAACGCGGCTCAATCTGCCATAAGTGTTTGCTTACTGATAAATAAGCCCCCGTCCAGCCAAGACCCGCCGCAAAAATGATAAAACTCAGGGCATCGCCCCAAAGCAAGGGCTGCAGCCGGAAGTCCGAACCGTAAGTGGCTGCTAAACGGGCAATTTCAATATTCATCAGCCAGCCGGCCAGGGCGAGGATGGCCAGGGCGGTAATCCCACCAAGGCCGCCTTGCAGGATGCCCAGGTAGAAGAACGGCCGGCGTATAAAGGCATTGGTCGCGCCGATCAGCTTGGAGACTTCGATTTCATCGCGCAGGGTCAGGATTTGCAGCCTGATGGTGTTAAAGGTTACCGCGACCAAGCCGACCGACAGCAGCGAGGCGAGCACAAAGACGGCGACGCGCACCAGGCCGAGCAGGGCATCGAGCCGGCGAATGAACGCCGAGTCCAGTTGCACGTGGGCGACCTTGGGCAGTTTTGCCAGGTCGCGGCCGAGGGCTTCTGCCGCGACCGTGTCGTTGCCGGCCAATTCGATGACAAACGCGTCGGGCAGGGGATTGCTCTGCAGGGTGCCCAGGATATCCCCCATGCCTTCGGCTTTTTTCAGGTCTGCCAGCGCCTGGTCGCGCGGCACGAAGCGGTGCTTTTTTGCCGCCGGCGCCGCCTTGATGGCCGCCGTCACTTGCGTGATGTCCGCCGCCGCCGCATCCGGTGCCATGAATACGCTCATTTCCGGCGCCGCCGCCAGCGTCCCGGCGACGCGCTGCATGTTCACAAGGAGCGCATAGGCGCCAAGGGGAAGGGCGAGCGCGACGCCGATCACCAGCACGTTGAGCGCGGAGGAGAGCGGGCTTTGCGTCAGTCGCGCCCAGGTGGTGCGAAAGCTTTGCGCGTGCTGATGGAACCAGGCCTTCATTCGCTCAGCCTGCCGTGGTCAAGATGCAGCACACGTGCGCCCTCGGCCTGATGTCGCTCGATGAGGGCGCGGTCGTGGGTGGCGATCAAGACGGTGACGCCGACGCCGTGGAAGGATTTGAACATTGCCATGATCTCGGCGGCGTACTCGGCGTCAAGGCTTGCGGTGGGCTCGTCGGCGAGCAGCAGGCCGGGGCGGTTGACGATGGCGCGCGCGATGCACAGCCGCTGCTGCTCGCCGCCCGAGAGCGTGACCGGGCTGGCTTTTTCGCGCGCCAGCAGTCCGACCTTGTCGAGGGCGGCGCGTGCGCGCCTTGCCGCCTCGGCCGGCGCGCTGCCGGACAATTGCAACGGGAGCAGCACGTTGTCGAGGGCGTTGCGGTCGTGCAGTAGTTTCTGGTCCTGAAAAATCAGGCCGAGGTTGCGCCGCAGATATGGGATGGCTGCGCGTTTCATCGCGCTGACATTGTGGCCGTTCACCAGCACGGTGCCGGCGGAGGCACGCTCGATTGCCGGCACCAGCTTGAGCAGTGTGCTTTTGCCGGCGCCCGAATGACCGGAGATGAACACCAGTTCTCCGGGCGCGATCGCAAAGCTGACATCCGTCAGCGCTTCGTAGCCGCCCGGGTAGCGCTTGCTGACGTGGCTAAAACTGAGTGCGGGCGCGCCGCCGGCGCCGGATGCGGTACTCGCTGAGAACGCCGGATCGGCCATTTTCTGGCGGCTCAGTCGAGCAATGCGGCGACAAAATCGGCGGCGACAAAGGGACGCAGGTCGTCGAGCCCCTCGCCCACGCCGATGAAGCGCAGCGGACTCGGCGCCTGCTTCAGGGTTTTGGAGCGCGTGAGTGCAATCGCCGCCAGAACGCCGCCCTTGGCCGTGCCGTCAAGCTTGGTGACGATGAGACCGGTGAGTCCCAGAGCTTCATCGAAGGCCTTGACCTGGGCGACGGCATTCTGGCCCGTGTTTCCGTCGATGACCAGCCAGATTTCGTGGGGTGCACCCGGTTCCGCCTTGGCGATGACGCGCTTGACCTTCTTGAGTTCCTCCATCAGGTGGACCTGGGTCGGCAGGCGTCCCGCAGTGTCGGCAAGGACAATGTCAGTGCCGCGGGCGCGGCCGGCGCTGATGGCATCGAACATCACCGCACTGGCGTCACCGCCTTGCTGCGAGATGACCGCCACATTGTTGCGCTCCCCCCATGCAGCAAGCTGTTCACGCGCCGCGGCGCGAAAGGTGTCGCCCGCGGCAAGCAACAGCGTGTGGCCGGCCTGCTGGTAGTGTTGCGCGAGCTTGCCGATCGAGGTGGTCTT
>CAITSH010000016.1 GCA_903895005.1 uncultured Pseudomonadota bacterium | reverse complement strand
TACATCAATATTGCCAGCCGGTGCGCGGGGTTTATCAGCAAGCGTTTCGAAGGCCGCATCAAAAACACCGGCGAGCTTCCGCTGATCTCAAAGCTGCAGGCCGCCGCACCGGGCGTTGCACAAGCGCTCGACAACCGCGAATACGGCAAGGCCTTGCGCGACATCATGGCACTGGCTGACGAGGTCAATGCCCAAGTCAATGATCTCAAGCCCTGGGAACTAGCCAAGCAGGCCGGCAAGGAAGAGGCCCTGCAAAAAGCCTGCTCCGAAGCATTGCAGATGTTCCGCTTGCTCACGATATTCCTCAAGCCCGTGATGCCAGCGATGGCGGCGCAAGTCGAGGCCTTCCTTAATATCAAGCCGCTGGCCTGGGGGGATGCGCAAACGCTGCTGCCCGACGGTCACCGCATCAACGATTACAAGCACCTGATGACCCGCGTCGAAGAAAAACAACTCGACGCGCTGTTCGACATTCCGGCCGCAGAGCCCGAGAAAGAGAAGAAAAAAGTGAATACACCTGCACAAAGCGGAGCCCCCTCTCCCCGGCCCTCCCCCGCGGGGGGGGAGGGTGAGAAAAGCGCGGCTGGCGCCGCGACCATTTCCATTGATGACTTTGCAAAAGTCGACCTGCGCGTCGCCAAAATCGTCAAAGCCGAACATGTTGAAGGCGCCGAGAAACTGCTCAAGCTCACACTCGATATCGGCAGCGAAACACGCACCGTCTTCGCCGGCATCAAGTCGGCCTACGACCCGGCCAAGCTCGAAGGCCGGCTGACGGTGATGGTCGCCAACCTCGCGCCGCGCAAAATGAAATTCGGCCTGTCCGAGGGCATGGTGCTTGCCGCCAGCGACGACACGGGTGGGGTGGCGGGCCTGTTCATCCTTTCACCTGACAGCGGCGCCGCGCCGGGCATGAAGGTCAAATGATCCACCGCGCGCAATGACACACCCGGAGCAGGAGGCGCAGCGAACAACGCGCCCCCCCTCCCTCCGGGCCTTGCGCGCCCTTGCCCCGTCAGCCGGCGTCCTGCTCACGGGTTTGCATGCGCAAACCCCGCGCGGCATGTCGCGCCGCCACCGTTTTATCGCACGCATACACCACTGCGGTCCTCCGTCCGGAATCCGGTAGCAGCACACCCGATTCCACCGATACAGACCGGAGCAACCCATGGCCTCTTTTCATCTTCGCTTTCGTCCGCGCTTGTTTGACGAACTTCGCAACTACGACAGCGACACCTTCCAGAAAGACCTCACCGCCGGCGTGACCGTAGGCGTGGTCGCACTGCCCCTTGCGATGGCTTTCGCCATCGCCTCGGGTGTAAAACCCGAGGCGGGCATTTTCACCGCCATAATCGCCGGCTTCATCATCTCGGCGCTGGGCGGGTCACGCGTGCAGATCGGCGGCCCCGCCGGCGCCTTCATCGTGATCGTGTACGGCATCGTCGCGCAGTACGGCCTTGCCAACCTCCTGATCGCCACAGTCATGGCCGGTGTGCTGCTGTTCGTGATGGGCATGCTGGGCATAGGCTCGCTGATCCGGCTGATACCGGTGGCCATCATCATCGGTTTTACCAACGGCATCGCCGTGCTCATTGCCGTGTCGCAGGTAAAGGATTTTTTCGGCCTTAAAATCGACAAGATGCCGGCCGATTTTTTTCACGCCCTGGGCGCGATCTTCGACGCCATCCACACGATTCACCTGCCCACCCTTGTGATGGGCGTATGTTCGCTTGCTGTGATCGTGTTCTGGCCGCACTTTGCGGCGCTCTTTAACAAGACGCGCGCCGACGGCGTGCCCGCCGGTCGCGGACGCTTCATGAGCCGCCTGCCCGGCACCATCATCGCGCTTGGTCTTGCCACCGTCGCCACATCGGCTTTTGACCTTCCGCTGGAAACCATAGGCTCGCGCTTTGGCGGCATCCCCACCGGGCTGCCCGCCTTTGCGCTGCCCGAACTCAGCTGGGCGGGCGCGCGCCACCTGTTCGCACCCACGGTCACCATCGCGCTGCTCGGCGCGGTCGAATCGCTGCTGTGCGCGCGCGTTGCGGACGGCATGATCGGCGACCGCCACGACCCCAACCAGGAATTAATGGCACAAGGCGTGGCCAACTTCATCGTGCCGTTTTTCGGCGGCATCCCGGCAACCGGCACCATCGCGCGCACCACCACCAATGTGCGCACCGGTGCGCGCACACCGGTGGCCGGCATCATCCACGCCATAGTGCTGCTGGCAATCGTGCTGATCGCCGCACCGCTGGCCGGCCACATCCCGCTCGCCGCGCTTGCATCGATATTGTTGTTCGTCGCCTACAATATGGGCGACTGGCACGAATTCCCCAAGCTGCGCCAGTTCTCGCGCCAGTACCAAACGATCATGATCAGCACCTTTGTGCTGACGGTGATCATCGACCTCACTGTCGCGGTCGAGATCGGTCTGGTGCTGGCGGCGCTGTTTTTCATCTATCGCGTGTCGGCCCTCACCACCTTTGAGGAGGTCGGTGACGACACCCTGCCCGAGGACCTGCATGTGCCCGAGCAGACCAAGGCCTACCGTATTTTCGGGTCACTGTTTTTCGGCGCCGTGGGCAAGCTCGAGACCCTGGTCGAGGATTGCGACGCGCCGGGCGCGCCGCGCGTGCTGATCCTCGACCTGCACCAGGTCATCAACATCGACACCACCGGG
>CAITSH010000015.1 GCA_903895005.1 uncultured Pseudomonadota bacterium | reverse complement strand
CCCCCCCCCCCCCCCCCCCCCCCCCCCCCCCCCCCCCCCCCCCCCCCCCCCCCCCCCCCCCCCCCCCCCCCCCCCCCCCCCCCCCCCCCCCCCCCCGCGAGCGCAGATTAATTACGGTCTTATGGTGTGGTGTCGGCTTTCGCCGCCTCCACTGCGGGCGTTGGCGACTGCAATTGCCTGTGTCCCGCTATTTTTACGCCAGATTCAGTTCGCAGATGCATCGATTCAATGCTTTTGAACACTGATTAAGCGCTTGCTTGGGAAATGGAAGAATTGCGCCGCGGCTGCTGTTAACCCGGTACATTTGCTGCGGTCGCGGCATTCCCCGTCTCGCAAGCATCACAAAAGCATCGGTCAACAACCAAGGGAGATACATCATGAAAACGCATCGTTTGCTCGCCATCGCCGGCCTCAGCCTCGCGCTTGTGGCGCAATTCGCCGTGGCCCAGACCACCCAGCGCATTCGCGGCACCATTACCGCGGTGGAGGGCAGCGTGCTGTCAGTCAAGACGCGCGAAGGCCAGGACATCAAGATCAGCATGCCCGATAACGTCGCCATCTCTGCGGCCAAGGCCGTCAAGCTTTCCGATTTCAAGGCGGACGCCTATGTCGGCGTCACCGCGCGCATCAACGCCGCCGGCGCGTTGGTGGCAAGCGAAGTGCACGCCCTGCCGCCCGCCGCCGCGCCCGGACACACGCCCTGGGACAGCGCGCCCGGTGACACCATGACCAATGCCAACATGGTCAAGGTCGTCAAGACCGCCGCCGGCAACGAACTCACCATGGAATTCAAGGGTGGCTCCAAGCAGATCATCGTGCCCGAGGGCGTGCCCATCGTCGATTTCGTTCCCGGCGACAAGTCACTGCTGATTCCGGGCGCGACCATTTTCACCGGCGCTCAGGTGTCGGCCGACGGCAAAATTACCGCGGCCCGGATTGCCGTCAGCAAGGACGGCGTCAAACCACCGCAATAATCGTGCGCCTAGTTTTGTGCGCCAAAAGGCCGTCTCCGGACGGCCTTTTTTGTTTGATCCAAGTCAACACCGCGTTCCGACCAAGGCGCATAGTCAGGCACGACAGGTTACGGCTCGAACACGGCGGCGGCGCGGGCAAGCCGTGCCCCGTTCGTACTCATTCGTGACTATGCGTAACCATGCGTAACCATGCGTGACCCACTGACTCGGGAGGGATTCGTGAACAAACCAACGCAAGCCGCAGCATCGACCCACGTTGACCTTGACGAGGTTGCCAAACTGGTCGAGGCACTGGAGCGTGACCTTGCCGGTGTGAAGCAGGGATCGCGCGACCTGCAGACGCTGCGCGACGAGGTGCGCGCCCTTGGCGAAGCTCTCGACGCAGATTCGGACCAGGCGCACGTCGGGCATCGCCTGCGCACCATTCATGGCATCATCGACAACGCCGTGGAGGTCGTCATGGAAGACGGCATCAAGGCGGCCGATTACGTCGCGCGCATAGGCCGCATGCTGGGGCTTTGAGCCGGCAAGGATCATCCGTACCAACCGAAATAAAGGAGTGCCCGACCATGTTCAAGAAAATACTCGTGCCCGTAGACGGAAGCCCGACGGCCAACAAAGGCCTGCAGGAGGCCGTCAATCTCGCCAAGGCCCAGAAGGCGACGCTGATCGTGTTGCATGTGGTGGATGAGAATGTCGTCACGCAAAGCGCCATGGGCGGAGGCTATTTCATCGAGGGACTGCTGGAGGGCCTGCTCGAGAACGGCAAGAAGATCCTCGCCAAGGCGGTTGCTGATGCAAAAAAACTGGGGGTCACGGTCAAGCCGGTGCTGATCGAGGACATCGGCATGCCGGTGTCCGAAGCCATCGTGTCTCAGGCGAAAAAGCTCAAGGCCGATGTTATCGTGATCGGCACCCACGGGCGGCGCGGCATTTCGCGCCTGCTGATGGGCAGTGACGCCGAGGGCGTGGTGCGCGGTGCCACTGTGCCCGTCTTGTTGGTGCGCGCGCCGGGCAAGCGCTGAGGGGGCGGGCTAGGGGTGTTCCCGGCCCAGTTCGATGCGAAAGGCCTCCAGTTTCGCGTGGTAATCCGCGGCTTCACCGTATTCCAGAAAACGCACGTAGCGGGCGTGGGTGCCCAGCGCCTTGCGCGCATGCTTGATCGGGCAAAAATACTGCTCTGTGCGCGCGGTAATCTCGCCGATATAGGCGATGAGGCCGTTGGCGTAGGCGCAGTAGGTGCAGTGAAAGCGCTCGAACCAGTTCAGGTAACCCAGTTCCTGACGGTCTAACAAGATGTAATCGGCGCGCCTGACCTTGCGCACGCCATAAACAGGGAAGCACACGGCCTGGTAGACCGTAACGCACAGGTCGGCGAAGGTGAGCGGGGCGATCAGCCCGTAGATGAAGGGTGCTGTCAGGAAATTCTGCGGCCGGTCGGTGACGACCCAGCGGAAGAAACTGCGCTTGAGCTTGCGGTGTGTCAGGCGTACGCCGCGTTCGAATTCGACGCGCTTGCCCTTGATCTGGAAAAACACCTTGGTCTCCTGGGCGTGCAGCGCGGTGCGCAATTCCTCCTCCAGCGCGTTCATGTCGTCCAGCAGCTTGCGGATGTGGTCGTTCAAGGCGTTCCTTCTGTTTCGGTGCTGCGGCGTTGTTTTTCGAAGCGCGTCGAAGGTGTATTGCGCGGCGGGTTTCTGCCAGAATACGCCTCATCGCTCCCGCTGGGGCACGTCGGCATTATTCATGAGCAAATCCGGAAAAGAAGAAACCAGGCTGGTCCATGCGGGACGCCATCCCGAGGACCAGCACGGCGTGGTCAATACGCCCGTCTATCACGCCTCGACCGTGCTCTCACCGACCCTCGCGGAGTGGGAGCAAAAGCACAAGGACTATGCCGCCGGAAAGCCCGGCGTGTATTACGGCCGTCACGGCACGCCCACGCTGGCCGCGCTTGAGGAGGCGATCGCCGGGCTTGAGGGCGGGTATCGCAGCATGCTGTATCCGTCGGGGCTGGCCGCATGCGCCTGCGCGCTCATCGCTTACGTCAAGGCCGGCGACCATGTGCTGATCAGCGACAGCGCCTACGGCCCGATGCGCCGCGCCGGTTGGCGATTCCTGAAACGCTTTGGCGTTGAGTGCGAATTTTACGACCCGCTCATTGGTGCCGGTATCGCATCGCTGATGCGCCCCAACACGACGGCGGTTGTTGTCGAGGCGCCCGGTTCGCTGACCTTCGAGATGCAGGACATCCCCGCCATCGCCGTGGTTGCCCAAAAGCAGGGGGCGGTCGTGATCATGGACAACACCTGGGCGACGCCGCTTTACTTCAAACCGTTCGAGCACGGTGTGGATGTGTCGATTCACGCCGCCACCAAATATATCGTCGGGCATTCGGATGCCATGCTCGGTGTAGTCACCACCACAGAGGCGGCCTGGAAACAACTCAAGGACACCCATGTCGATTTGGGGCAGACGGCGGGGCCCGACGATGTATTTCTTGCCTTGCGCGGTTTGCGCACCATGGCGGTGCGGCTCAAGCAGCATGGCGAGACGGCGTTGGTTCTCGCGCAGTGGCTGGCTGCGCGTCCCGAGGTCGAGCGCGTGTTTTATCCCGCGCTACCCGAGGACCCCGGTTATGCCCTCTGGAAGCGCGATTTCACCGGTGCGTCGGGACTATTCAGTGTCGTGCTCAAGCCGGTGTCGCACCAGGCGTTTGCGGCCTTCATGGACGGCCTCGAGCTCTATGGCATAGGCGCATCTTGGGGCGGCTTCGAAAGTCTGGCGATGCCTTTTAATCCGGCCGAAGTGCGTAACGCCACCAAGTGGCCTTACGCCGGGCCGGCGTTCCGGATCCATGCCGGACTTGAGCACGCGGACGATCTTATCGCAGACCTTGAGTCCGGGTTGAAGCGGCTCGCAAAATAATGCTGTGACGAAATCCTGCAACAGATAATAATTGCGGCATCGGGACATTGAAGATCCCGGCTTTGCTAGGAGGAAAAATGAAAGCTTCGTTGGTGGCATTCCTGTCGGCCCTTCTGTTCACGCAGGCGTCCGGCGTTTTCGCGCAGGACCCGGCCGCAAACTACCCGTCGCGGCCCGGGCGCATCATGGGCCAGGGCCAGGGCAGTACCGCCGATTACCTGTCGCGTTTTATCGCGCAACGACTGCAGGAACGCTGGGGCCAGGCCTTTGTGGTTGACAGCCGCGCCGGTGCGGGCGGCACGATCCCGACCGATGTCGTCGCGAAGTCACCGCCGGATGGCTACAACCTTGTGATGGGGCATGCCGGTCCCTTTGTCAGCGCCGTCACGCTCTACGCCAAGGACCTCCAATACGATCCGGTCAAGGATTTTGAACCGGTCAGCATGGTCGCCACCGGCGTCGTGGTGCTGGTGGTGCATCCGTCCGTTCCGGTTTCCAACGCCCGGGAATTTATCGCCTACGCCAAGAAAAACGGCAACCTCAGCTATTCTTCTGCGGGCAACGGCACCATAAGCCATCTTGCCGCAGAATTGCTCAAGAACGTCACCGGCGTACCGCTGCAGCACATCCCGTACAAGAGCGCCGGAAATGCACTCACGGCGCTGCTTGCGGGTGAGGTGCAGGTTTCGTTTTTATCGGCGCTGACTGCGCACGGCCAGATGAAGGCCGGCAAGGTCAAGGCGCTCGCCGTTTCAAGCGCGACGCGTTTTGCCGGTGCCCCGGACATTCCCAGCGCCACCGAGGCGGGCATACCCGGCATGGAAGCCAAGCTCTGGTTCGGATTGTTTGCGCCCGCAAAGACCCCGCGTTCGGTGGTGATGAAACTCAACCGCGAGATAGGCGAGATATTGCGCCGCCCCGAAACGCGCGACCAACTGCTGGCGCAGGGGGCGGAGCCCACGCCTTCTTCTCCCGAGGAACTCGGTGACTGGGTCAGGACGGAAATCGACAAATGGACGCCGCTTATTCGCAAGGCCGGTATCACCGCCGACTGAATGGCATTCGATTTCGATTTGGCTAGCGAGTCATCGTAAAAAGGACGCATTGATGCAACAACGCAGGCTGGGCAAAAACGGACCGCTGGTGTCGGTGGTGGGCCTTGGTGCGGGCAGCACGACCACCGATTTTGGCGAACGCGACGATGATGTGCAGATCGAGACCATCCGTCGCGCGCTCGATCTTGGCGTCACGCTGTTTGACACCGCGAACCGCTACATGGGCGGACGGCACGAGCGCATCGTCGGTCGTGCGCTCAAGGGCCGGCGTGACGAGGTGGTGATAGCCACCAAGTTCGGCAACTTCGATCTGCCCGACGGCAAGAAGGGCTACAACGGCCGCCCCGACTACGTGCCCGAGGCCTGTGACGCCAGCCTGAAGCAGCTGGGCGTAGATGTCATCGACCTGTATTACCTGCACCGCATCGATCCGGATGTGCCCATCGAGGAGACGGTCGGTGCGATGTCGCGCCTCGTCGAGGCGGGCAAGGTGCGGTGGCTCGGCCTCTCCGAGGCCGGCCCCAAGTCGCTCGCGCGCGCATGCAAGATTCATCCGATTGCCGCGCTGCAGACCGAATATTCGCTGTGGGCGCGCGACGTGGAGGATGAAATCCTGCCCGCCTGCCGCGAACTTGGCATCGGCTTCGTGCCCTACTCGCCGCTCGGACGCGGCCTGCTTACCGGCAATGTGCGCAGTCTTGATGACATTGCACCGCACGACCTGCGCCGCAAGCAGCCGCGCTTCCAGCCGGGCAACATGGAAAAGAACCTGGAACTGCTCAAGCCCATTGAGGCGATCGCGAAGGCGCGCGGCGTGACAACGGCGCAGGTGTCGCTTGCCTGGTTGCTGGCGCGCGGCGACGATATCGTGCCGATTCCCGGTACCAAGCAGAAAAAATATCTCGAACAAAACGTCGGGGCTGCGGACCTTGTGCTTGATGCGGCGGAGCTGGCCGTGTTGTCCGAGACCTTCAAACCGGGGGCGCGCGCCGGCGACCGCTACAACCCCGGGTATTTCGTCACCCTTGGCGCCTGAGTGTCGGGCACCGCATACCCCTTCGCAGCAACACACAGCTTCAAGCGCCACAACGCGGCACCTCAACACAGCACCACAACACAGGAACCAATAATGTCAGGCCTAGAGCAGTCTTCGGAAAAAGATCCCCGCGTCCAGTCGGCCATTTCGCACTGGGCGCCGCGTTTTGTCGCCAACGGCGTGCCGCTGAGCGATTTCGAACAAGTCACCGCGGGTTGCCAGCGCTGGGAGGACTGGTGCAGCGCGTGGTCGGCGCGCGCCGCGCAGCACGAGGCGCTGGGCGTTGAGGCGCTTGCGCAAGGCTACAAGATGTCGGCCGGCGCCCACTTCACGCGCGCCGCGGTGTGCTATCACTTCGGCAAATTCTTGTTCGTCAACGACCTCGTCCAGATGAAAGCGGCGAACATGAAGGCGGTCGATTGCCGCAATCGTGCGCTGCCCCTCATCGATCCGCCGGGCGAGCGCGTGGCCATCCCCTACGAGGGGAAATTTCTTTACGGCAATTTGCGCAAACCTGCTGGGATCGCCAGGCCGCCCGTGGTGGTGATGTGCATGGGCCTGGATTCGGCCAAGGAGGAGATGGACGATTACGAAAACCGTTTCCTCAAGCGCGGCCTCGCCACATTTGCCTTTGACGGTCCCGGGCAGGGCGAGGGCGAATACGACTTCGCGCTGTGCCCGGAATATGAAAAACCGGTCAAGGCGGTGATCGACTGCCTGGAAACCCGCGCCGATATTGATCCTGCACGCATCGGCATCTGGGGTGTTTCTCTCGGCGGGTACTTCGCGCCGCGCGCCACCTGTTTCGAAAAGCGCATCAAGGCCTGTGTCGCGCTGTCCGGGGCCTACCAGCGTTCCAGCAATTTTGACGGCCGTCCCATCATCAACGTCGAGGCTTTTCGCGTTCGCACCGGGAGCGCCAACCTGGAAGAGGCGGGCAAGGTCGCGCTGCGCATGTCGCTGGCCGGTATCGCCAAGAACATTACCTGCCCGATTTACCTCGTTGCCGGCACCAAGGACAGGCTGACGCCGCACACCGCGGCCGAAAAGCTCGCCTCTGAGGTATCGGGCCCCTGCGTGCTGTCGGTGATCGAGGGCGGCAACCATGTCGTCAACAATCTCTGGTACCGCTATCGCGACCAGACTGCCGACTGGATGGCAACGCAGTTGGGCGCACAAAAGCGCTGAGTTCCGATATTTAACAACCCTGTTTTAAGTGAGGAAGCATGAGCAAGGACGCAAGAGTCGCTTCGGCGACGGCGCACTGGGCGCCGCGGTTTATCTCCAATGGCGTGATACTCGCCGACTTCGAGGACGTGACGGCAGGCATTGACCGCTGGGAGGACTGGTGCGGCGCCTGGAGCGCACGCGCCGCGGTACACGAAAAGCTCGGACGCGAAACCCTGGCCGCCGGCTACAAACTGACTGCGGCTGAGCATTTGTCGCGTGCCGCCGTCTATTATCATTTCGGGAAATTCCTCGCCGTACACGATATCGCCGAGATGCGCGCGGCGCACATGAAGTCCGTGGAGTGCCGTCAGCTCGCGTTGCCGCACCAGCGGCCGCCGGCGGTGCGCGTCGAGATCCCCTATGAGGGGAAATTCCTTGCCGGATTCCTTCGTCTTCCCGCGTCTTCGTCCCAAGGTGCCGCCAAGCCGCCGGTGATGATCATGGTGCCGGGGCTGGATTCGGCCAAGGAGGAACTCGAGGCCTACGAACTGCCCTTTCTCGCGCGCGGCATCGCCACACTGATGGTAGATGGACCGGGACAGGGCGAGGCGGAATATGATTTTCCCATTCGCGGCGACTACGAAGTACCGGTAAAGGCCATGGTGGACTGGGTGATGACGCGCACCGATGTTGACACGAGCCGCATCGGCCTTTGGGGCGTGAGCCTTGGCGGCTATTACGCACCGCGCGCCGCCGCCTTCGAAAAGCGCCTCAAGGCCTGCATCGGCCTTGCCGGACCCTACGATTTTTCTGACCAGTGGGACAAGCTGCCGGACCTGACGCGCGAGGCCTTTCGCGTGCGCAGCCATTGCAAGACCCAGGAAGAGGCGCGCCGCCATAGCAGCACGCTGACGCTCAAGAACGGCATCGCAAAACAGATCGAGTGCCCGCTGTTTATCGTCACCGGCAAACAGGACAGGTTGATCGCCTGGCAGGACGCGCAGCGCATGGTCGACGAGGCTTCCGGCCCGACCGAGTTGCTGATCGTTGAGGACGGCAACCATATCGCCAACAACCGGCCCTACCGCTGGCGTTCGCGTAGCGCCGACTGGATGGCTGAACAACTGGGCCTGCCGCGCCAGTAGCAGGTCGTGCCCGCCAACCGGATTCGAGGGAAGACAGGAATGTGCAAACGCTTGATGCGCGCAGGCGCCGCCGCCGCGTTGCTGGTGCTGGCAATGCCGCAGCAGGCGCTGGCACAGGCCTGGCCGTCCAAGGCAATACGGCTGGTGTCAGGAGCGTCGCCCGGCAGCGCATCCGACCTGGTGGGCCGCGCGGTCTCGGAAAAAATCCAGGCAGAGCTCGGCGTGCCGGTGATATTGGAAAACAAGATGGGCGCCGGCGGCGTTATCGCCGCGCAGCACGTTGCCACTTCCGCGCCCGACGGGTACACGGTATTTGTCTATACCGCCGCGCACACGGTCACGCCGCTTATTTCCAAGGTGCCTTACGACCCGATCCGTGATTTCGCCGGCGTGACGCCGCTTGCCGTGGTGCCCAACGTGCTCGTTGTTTCTGCGGAAAAAGGCCACAAGTCGGTCCGGGAACTGGTGGCGGCCGGCAAAGCCAATCCGGGCAAGCTCAATTACGCATCGGTCGGTGTCGGGACGGCGACTTACATGAACGCCGAGAAATTCCGCGCCAGCGCCGGGATAGATGCCGTGCATGTTCCCTACAAGGGCTCGCCGGAGGCGATCACCGAAACCATGACCGGGCGGGTTGATTATTTTTTTGCACCGCTGGTGTCCGCACTGCCCCTGATCAAGGACGGGAGGCTCGCTGCGCTGGCAGTGGGCACTAACAAGCGCTCGTCCCTGCTGCCCGAGGTGCCGACCGCCCAGGAAGCCGGGGTGGCCAAGGCCGACTATGTGTTCTGGATCGGCCTGCTCGTCCCGGCAAAAACGCCGCGTGATGTGGTCAACCGCCTCAACCAGGCCACGCTCAAGGCGATGCAAGCTGCGGATGTGCGCGAGCGCCTGGCTAAACTCGGTGCCGAGCCCTTCACCATGAGCCCCGAGCAGTTTGACAGTTATATCAAGGAAGAACTCGCGCAGAATGCCGAGATCATCAAGGCTGCCGGCAT
>CAITSH010000014.1 GCA_903895005.1 uncultured Pseudomonadota bacterium | reverse complement strand
GGCTGGGATGTCGCCCGCGTTGCCCTGCTGCCTGACGAGAAGGCCAAAAAGCACGAGCCTGCGGCTCCTTCACAACAGCAACCTGCGACCAATCAGCAGCCGTCAGGCTCCTCACAATAAATCCTGCGGTCCCGGGGTTCAGGCAGGCGGGGGTTATGCAGGCGGGTTTTATGCAGGCGGGGGTTATGCAGGTTTCTCGACCATCACCAGTGCGGGGCCTTCGCCGTCGTGTCGGACATAGCGGTAAAAACAGCTCTTGCGGCCGGTATGGCAGCAGCCGCCGTCGCCGCCCACTTTGACCCGCAGCACCACGCAGTCCTGATCGCAATCAATCCGCATGTCGATCACCGTCTGGATCTGGTGCGAGCTATCGCCCTTGTGCCACAGCGTGTTGCGCGAGCGTGACCAGTACCACGCCTCGCCGGTGGCGATGGTTTTGTCGAAGGCTTCCTCGTTCATGAAAGCCACCATCAGCACCTCGCCGCTGTCGGCATCCACGGCCACGGCGGTCAAAAGCCCGTTCTGGTCGAATTTGGGCAGGAGATCACTGCCTTCCTCGATCTCGTGCTTGGTAGGCGCCAGCGAAAACGCGGGAGCGGAGAGGGGGGGATTGTCCGAAGGAGACGACATAAAAAACTCCGTATGAAGCAAAGTCCATACGGAGTTAGCATGATTTGGGCGTCAAGCGACAGGATTTGATGGGCTCAGCCGCGCGACGAGAACCCGCGCAACATGCTCATGAACCGCACCTGTTCGGCCGGATCATCGCGGAACACGCCGGTGAACTGGCTGGTGATGGTGGAGGAGCCTTGTTTCATGACGCCACGCATCGACATGCACATGTGTTCGGCTTCCAGCAGAACCGCGATACCGCGCGGCTTCAGCGCGTCATCAAGGGCTGCGACGATCTGGGCGGTCATGGTTTCCTGCGTTTGCAGGCGGCGGGCATAGACATCCACCAGACGCGCCAGCTTGGACAGACCGACCACACCTTCGCTCGGGTAATAGGCGATGTGCGCGCGGCCGACAAAAGGCACCATGTGATGCTCGCAATGGGAGGCGAAGTGGATATCCTTCACCAGCACCATATCGTCATAGCCTGCGACTTCCTCGAAGACCTTGTCGAGGATTTCGGCAGGATCTTCGTTATAACCGCCGAAAAACTCGCCATAGGCCTTGGTCACGCGCTTGGGCGTATCCAGCAGGCCTTCGCGTGCTGGATCCTCGCCCGCCCAGCGCAACAGCGTGCGCACGGCTTCCTCTGCCTCTTCCCGCGACGGGCGCAGGACAGGGGCTTTTGGTGTCAGATCATTGGCAGACTTGATAAAGGGCTTAACCACGGCGTCCATGTGGAGCCTCCCCGCTTGAGACGAACTGAACCTGTTACGCGACAAGATTGCAGTTAGACCACAGGATCAATCAAAAAAAGACGGTCATGATTGAGCGCCTGAATTGGCCAAAAACATCCAAAGTGTTCGAACATGTGATTTCACCCCTCGCCGAACACCCCGTAACGCATTATATCTGAAACATCATGATGAATGAAATCTATAACCGCAAAATTCTTGAACTGGCTGCCGATATTCCGCTGCTCGGGCGGCTCGAGCATCCGCAAGCCAGTGTCACCAGACATTCCAAACTGTGCGGGTCCACCGTCACGGTCGATCTGGATATGCAGGACGGCCGCGTGGTGCGGTTCGGCCATGAGGTCAAGGCCTGCGCTTTGGGCCAAGCCTCGTCCTCCATCATGGCGCGGCATGTGATCGGTGCGACGGGCGACGAGTTGCGCGCAGTGCGTGATACGGTGCGCGCCATGCTGAAAGACAACGGTCCTGCGCCCGCAGCCCCTTGGGATGACGCGCAGGTGCTCGAACCCGTGCGCGACTACAAAGCCCGCCACGCTTCGACCTTGTTGACATTTGATGCGGTGGTTGATGCCGTCGGGATCATCGAGCAGAAAGCGGGCTAAGCCCCGCTGCTCTTATTTGCCGCCGAAATTGTAATTGAACTGCGCGCCGAAGCTGAACTGGTTCTGGGCAGGCAAGTTCTTGTTGGCGTTGATGTCGGTCGAATTGAGCATCATGCGGTCGAACGTCGCGTAAAAGGTGGCCGAGGTTGACGGCGAACCATTCAGGTTCAGGCTGGCACCGGCCCCGACAAAGCGCATCGTATCCGGACGGCCTGCCAAAGCGCGGTTGAGCTTCATCGGATCGGTCAGGGTGATGCCGTAGACATTGCTGGCGTAATCATTGCCGGTCATCGCCAGACGCGGACCACCGGCAATCACCACCGCATCCGACAGGCGATGCACATAATCGGCCCCGACAACGCCACCGAACCCGCTGGAGCCGAGCAGGCCCATTCTGCCCTCGGCCCGCAATTTGAGGGTGCCGGGCTGGGCCCAATATTCGGCGACAACGCCGGCCTTGGGGGCCATGTTGGGCGTGTTGACGCCCGACAGCGGGGTCAGGTTCAGATCGGTTTCCAGCCCCATGCCCTGACGGGCAGGCGTGACACCGAATGACAGATTGGACCCCGCAGGGCCGGCCATATCGGGGGATGATTGTGAGGGCATACCGGAAAACACCCGCGTCATCGACGGCGAGGTGACAAAGCTATAGGCTTCGGATCCGGGAAAAGAGACAGGCGCAACCGTTAGCCCTTTCACCTTGCCAGCCCATGACATAGTGTCATTGGCAGTCAGAGCGAGAGCACCAGTGCCTGTTGCGGTTGCCAGCAGCAAACCGGAAAACAAGGCGATCGTTGTTGCGTTTCGGCGCGGGGCCGTCGTCATACGAAAGATCATAAACAGGGTTTTAATCGAGGTTGAATGGTGAAGCAATCGTTAATTAAGGATTGGTTAGTGCTTTTCCCCCGCCGGTTTCTAAGAGGGTTAATTCGGGTCTATCAGCTGAGTTTGTCGCTGTTGATCGGGCGGCACTGCCGCTATTGGCCGAGTTGTTCGGACTATACCAGCCAGGCCATCGGCCGTTATGGCGCGTGGGCTGGCGGCTGGATCGGTCTGGCGCGCATCTGCCGTTGCCGTCCGAATGGCGGCGAGGGGATCGATCTTGTGCCCGACAGCTTGCCCCGAACGGCCTCGTGGGTTAGACCGTGGCGCTATGGGCTCTGGACAGGAACAAATCCGGGCCCTGTTCGCACTTGCGACGCGGTGGAACCGGGCTCTGCCGCGCCTCGCTGATGTCCGTGCCCGGTCAGGCTTACCTGCGTGGTTGGCAGGAGTGGGCCGAGGAGGACTGTGATGATTCATTTAACCTTTCCCGACGGGGCTGTCCGTGAATTTGCCGCCGGCATAACGGGGCTCGATATTGCCAAGGGGATTTCGCCCTCGCTGGCCAAGCGCACCGTGGCCATGGCCCTTGATGGCGTGGTCTGCGATCTGGCTGATCCGATTGCCCGTGACTCCAAAATCGAATTCGTTTCCCGCGATGATCCGCGCGCGCTGGAGCTGATCCGCCACGATGCCGCCCATGTGCTGGCCGAAGCGGTGCAGAACCTGTGGCCCGATACACAAGTGACCATCGGTCCGGTGATCGAAAACGGCTTCTATTACGATTTTGCCCGCGCCGAGCCGTTCACGCCCGAGGATTTTCCGGCGATTGAAGCCGAAATGCGCAAAATCATTGCGCGCGACAAGCCTTTCACCAAGGAAGTCTGGACGCGTGACGAGGCCAAGCGGGTCTTTGCGGAGAAGGGCGAGGCCTTCAAGGTCG
>CAITSH010000013.1 GCA_903895005.1 uncultured Pseudomonadota bacterium | reverse complement strand
TGACGTATCGACGCCTGACGATGCTGCGCGCCAGTTCGACGAATGCCCCGACCTTGCCTTCGGGCAGGTAGGCGTGGTCGACGGCGATGCAGATCTGCCCGGCGTTGGATAACTTGGCGAACAAGATCCGTTCGGCGGCGACCTCGAGTTCGAAGTCATCGCATACAACCGCCGGTGACTTGCCGCCGAGTTCCAGCGTCACCGGGCACAGGTTCTGCGCGGCTGCCGCCATGACCGCCCGACCGGTGGAACCCGACCCGGTGAACAGCAGGTGATCGAACGGCAGTTTGGAGAATTCGATTCCCGTGCCACCCGTCCCTTCGAAGAACTGCAGCTTCTCGGGGGGAAAGTAGTTGGGTGCGCGCTCGACCAGAAGACGGGTGAAATGGCGCGAGTTTTCGCTCATCTTGACCATAGCCCGGTTGCCGGCCGCGAAAATATTCGCCAGCGGGGACATGCTCAGCAAAAGCGGAAAGTTCCAGGGGACAATGACGCCGACGACCCCGAGCGGTTGCGGGATCACCTCGTTTTGTCCAAGCCCAAAAGCCAGGCGGTCGACGTGCCGCCGCCGAGGACGCATCCAGCCGCGCAGATGCTGCTGGCAGTGACGGATCCCCGCCATCAAGGGGGTGACTTCCAGGAGCAACGTCTCGTGCCTGGAGCGGTGCCCGAAATCAGCCGAGATCGCCTCGACCATAGTCTGCCGGTTGTCGCGGACGAGGCGGGCGAGCTGCAGCAAGTCGGAACGACGCTCGTCGAAACCGGGCACGGGATGCGCGAGGTGCGCCTTGCGTTGGACCTGCAAAGTGGTGCTCAATATCCCCGCCACTCGGCCCACGGGGTCTTGCGCGGCGGCTTGCACCATACGACTCCTGTGAGGTGCAACAGGTTATGGGTAATCCGGAGTATAGGCGAAGATGATTCGGCTAAACGCCCTGCGCCAGGTACCCAACCGGTCTGGCGCCTTGCGCGTCGATTGTCGGCAAATCATTCCACATGACAAGTGTTTGCATGCGCCGGCTGCGAAAAAGCCAGCCGGTCACCTCGGGTAGAAAAGCGTCCTTGGGCCAACGGGCGCTTTGCAGCCAGAAGCGAACATCTAGGCCTCCGGCTGCAATGAGCTCCCCGCTAGTTTTCAGGGGTATGACCTGCAGGGGGCAGGTCAGTACCTGCGCCCCCTATTTCGCCTAACGGCCAATTGCGGCCAGTCGCTGAGACGGGTGGTTTTGCGGGATATGCCGGTTAAAACCAACTATTGCGGCTTATTTGGTATTCACTTAGCATCGGTCTTGGTAAGACTGCTGGCGCGTAAACTACACACCCCGATCTTCATTTCCCTGGCTTGAGCCGGGGCGCCTTTTACGAAAGGTGGCAGGTAGGGGCGTGACAATCAAAACCGCAATTGTATTTTTTGGAGATTGGCGTAATTTCTGCCTTACCGACAGCCGCTCAAAACTAAGTCGTCGAGCAAGTATAACTAGTACGTTGTGATGGATGGCTCTTTCCCATTGCCGTGCGATAAACGGACGCTTTTCATTTCCATGACGACCACCTCGAACGAACCTACACTCCCGTGGGCCGATGGCGCTTACAGCATCAAGCGCCACGGCGTCTCAATCACGAATTGCGACAGCGAGCCGGTGCAGACGCCAGGGTGCAGCCAGGCGCACGGCGTCGTACTGGTCTTGCGCGTGAGCGATCTCACCATTTTGCAGGTGAGCGAAAACGCGGTCACGCATCTTGGGTTGGGGCCAGAAGGGTTGCTTGGGAAATCGATCGCGACTCTTGTGTCGGCGGAGGGAGAGCGGCGGTTGCGGGAGTACCTGGAGAAGGAGCCGATCGAGCGTAATCCGCTCTACGTATTTACCCTGCCGGCGCGCACGGGCGCGGCGGCACTGGATCTTTCGCTGCACACCATAGACGGGCTCGCGGTACTGGAGTGCGAACCGACGGCGTGCGATGCCGCGGCGGCACCGGACTATTATTCGGTGGTAAAAAAATCCGTGACGCGGATGCACGCGGCGCAGACACTCACCGACTTCTGCCACATCGTGACCGAGGAAGTACGCACACTCAACGGGCTCGATCGCGTGATGGTCTATCGCTTTCACGCGGACTTTCATGGCGAGGTGGTCGGTGAGAGCAAACGCCCCGATCTCGATCCATGGTTGGGACTGCATTATCCGGCGGAAGACATCCCGCGGCCGGCGCGCGAGATCTTCAAAAAAATCTGGGTGCGCCCGCTTCCCGATGCTGCCGCGCCGGTAATGGAACTCGTCCCGCTCATCAATCCCGACACGCGCCGCTCGCTGACCATGACGCACTGCGTGCTGCGTGGTGCGTCAGTGATGTATTCCGAGTATCTGCAAAACATAGGCGTGGATGCGTCGCTCACCATGCCGCTGCTCGTAGATGGTGAACTGTGGGGCCTGATCGCATGCCATCATCTCAAACCCACGCAGTTTCCCTATCAGGTGCGCGCGGCGTGCGAATTCGTGGCGCAGGTCGCGTCGCTGCAATTGCGCGCAGTCGAGCAGCGCGAGTCGCTGGCCTACCGGTTGCGACTGGAGGAAACGCACAACCGGCTCGTCGGCCAGGCGGCGCGGGACGCCGGGCTCGCTTCAATGACAGTGGGTACACCCAACCTGCTTAATGCTATGGACGCGACGGGCACGGCGATTTTCCACAGCGAACGCTGGTGGTCTGTGGGCGACACGCCGACGGATGCGCAGCTTGATGATTTGAAGACGTGGCTCGAAACGCGACCGGAGTTCCAATCG
>CAITSH010000012.1 GCA_903895005.1 uncultured Pseudomonadota bacterium | reverse complement strand
TCGAATACGAGCCTGCTATCCACCGTCGACGACAGCATGCCCTTCACGTTCTCCATCACGAAAGCAGCGGGACGCAATCTGTCGAGAACGCGGATGTATTCGCGGAAGAGATAGTGGCGCTCGTCCTGTTCGGGGACGTAGTCGACCTTGCCCTTGGCCCGGGCCCGGCCGACAAGGGAATATGCTTGGCACGGCGGGCCACCGATAAGAATGGTATCGTCCACGGAAGACTTGAGCCTTGAGGTTGCCTCAAGGATGGCGTCGGTTGCATCCTGCTTGCCTAATTCGAGGCAGCGCGCCTCTTCTGTTGCGCGACGCCAAGCTGTCCTGTCAACCTCGCCCCAGTCTGGTTCCGCGGTCAGGCCGGCATGGAAATCAATGTATTCCTCCGGCAGCCGCGCGTGTCGAGCCCGGTATTCCCGCAGGAACGCCCGCAGTGTAAGCGTCCGGTGGGCAGATCCTTCCTTCTCGACCGAAACGCCGATCTGGAACGGCGTTTGAGCGTCTGATACCGAGGAAGCAAAGCCCTCTCCGAGCCCCCCTGGGCCCGCAAAAAGATCAATCACGCCGAAGCTGTTCGACAATTTAGGAAACCCCTTTAGATCAAAGCTCAGTACTCATACCATGATCAATGGTCGAGGCTAGCAGACCAATGACAGACATCGTCAACAAGGCTAGGCGGCGCCGGAGAATGAATTGATCAAGAAGAAAGAAACCGCTCCGGAAATCGTTCTCCGACGGGCTTAGCGCTTGCGGAGGCCTTATTCGCGATACAGCCAGTAGATGCGGCTGGCCTCGCCGTCGCGCCTGAGCGGGGCAAACAGCCGCCGGCAGCGGAAGCGGTGACGCGCGTCGGCCAGCCCCCGCAACCCTCTCGCGCAGCTCAGTGTCAAGCGGGCGGCGGGACTTGTAGCGGATCACCCTCCGGTCCGCTCCAACCAAAGTGCGAGCCCGACGCTCCCGCAGGCCCATGGCGCCTTCCAGATGCGCTACGCAGTCGCGCTTGCCGGCGGGCCCTACCATTTTTTTGCCCGCAACTCCCGCTGCGCCGAGGCTTCCAGCATCTGGTCCGCGAGAAGCTTCTTCATCTTGGAGCCTTTCCAACCTTGATCGTTCTATTCCTCCGTCGACGACAGCGCCAAGGCCAAAGCGTTCTATAGCCGCGAGGTCACGGATCTTGACCAATTACCAGATAGAAACGAGCCTTTAAGAAAAAGCTTCCTGACCCTAGCATGCTACTGAAAAACACCCTTCCGTTTTGCCGCCCACCGTGATCCCGTCGCTCTGGAACGGGAGCGACGCGATGCGCGGGATGGATGCAGGGTCAGGACAGCTTTTTAGCTACGTCGATCTTGAGGCGCGGGTTCGGCGCGACCATCCGCTGCGGGTGATCCGTGAGATCGCCAACACAGCCCTTGGGGCGTTGGCGTCGGAATTCTCCGCGCTTTATTCCGGGACGGGTCGGCCGTCCGTCGCGCCTGCTGGCGTGCGTATAGAGTTCGACGAAGGCGAATATGTCCGTTCAATCGCGACGAAGAGGTACAGCTTGCCTTGCGCAGCGCGAACCTCCGCGATGTCGATATGAAACTAGCCGATCGGATAGGACTTGAACTTTTTCCGCGCGGTCTTCCCGCCGTCGGTGTCAGGCAATCGACTGATTCCGTGCCTCTGCAGGCAGCGATGCAGCTACGAGCGCGTCAGGTGTGGGATCGTCGCCTGCAGCGCATATAGGC
>CAITSH010000011.1 GCA_903895005.1 uncultured Pseudomonadota bacterium | reverse complement strand
CGAGACATGGTTCCCTCTTAAGCCACGATGCAAAGCACTTCGCCACCGACACCGGTCGCACGCGCTTTACGGTCAGTCATGACACCCTGGGAGGTCGAAACGATCGCGACTCCAAGACCGTTCATTACCTTGGGAAGATCATCCCGCCCTTTGTAGATACGGAGGCCAGGACGCGAAACGCGTTCGATCTTTTCAATGACAGGCCGATCTGCGTAATACTTGAGGCCGATCTCGAGATCGCTCTTGCCCTCACGCAAAACCACCTTGAATTCGTCGATATAGCCTTCGTCCTTAAGGACCTGGGCAATGGATAGTTTGAGCTTGGAGGCCGGCATAAACACGGAGGTCTTTCGCACCGCCTGGGCGTTGCGAATCCGCGTGAGCATATCGGCTATCGGGTCAGTCATACTCATGCAAATACTCCTTTACCAGCTAGCCTTGGTCATGCCGGGAATCTCCCCGCGCATGGCGATGTCACGCAGTTTGCTGCGCGACAGACCGAACTTGCTGTAGACGCCACGTGGGCGACCAGTCAATGTGCAACGGTTACGAAGACGGACGGGCGAGGAATTCCGCGGCAGGGCCTGGAACCTAGCGCGCGCCTCGGCCCGCTCTTCATCGGACAGCTTCAGGTTGTTCACGATCGCTAGCAAATCGGCACGCTTGGCGGCGAATTTGGCTACGGTCTTGCGACGTTTCTTGTCGCGATTGACTACGGCGAGCTTGGCCATTACGCAGTCCTCAGTTCTTGAACGGAAATTTGAACGCGGACAGGAGGGCTTTCGCCTCGGCATCCGATTTCGCGGTTGTGGTGATGCTGATATTCAGACCACGCAGGGAATCGATCTTGTCGTACTCGATTTCCGGAAAAATAATCTGTTCCTTGACACCGAGGTTGTAATTGCCGCGGCCATCAAACGCACGTCCCGAGATCCCGCGGAAGTCGCGAATTCGCGGAATCGCAACGGAGACAAGACGGTCAAGAAACTCATACATCCTCTGGCCGCGCAGGGTAACCATGCAACCAACAGGATATCCCTTGCGAACCTTGAAAGTCGCGATGGACTTTTTAGCTAGCGTGACGACCGGTTTCTGGCCGGCAATCTTCACAAGGTCACCCACGGCGTTATCCAGGATTTTCTTGTCGTTAACAGTCTCACCGACACCCATATTGAGGGTGATTTTCTCAATACGAGGCACTTGCATGACAGACTTGTAACCAAACTGCTTCAGCAGATCAGGAACAACCTTGTCTTTGTAAAAAGCCTGCAGCCTAGCCATAGCTCAATCTCTCCCTCAGGCGTCCACGGCTTCGCCGTTGGACTTGAAAATGCGAACTTTGCGCCCGTCTTCCAGGACCTTAACGCCGACACGATCGGCCTTCTGGGTCTGCGGATTGAATAACGCAACGTTTGAGATATGCATGGGCATGTCCTTGTCGACAATGCCGCCGGTCTGATTCTTCATCGGATTGGGCTTGACGTGTTTTTTTACACGGTTGATCCCCTCGACAACGACATGATCCTTGTCGGCACGACGAAGAACCGCACCCCGCTTGCCCTTGTCACGACCGGCGATGACGATGACGTCATCCCCTTTTTTGATTTTTTCCATAACTGTGCTCCTTGACTGAGCGCTACAGCACTTCGGGTGCCAGCGACACGATTTTCATGAATCGCTCGGTGCGCAATTCACGCGTTACCGGCCCGAAAATACGCGTACCAATGGGCTCAAGCTTGGCGTTGAGCAACACGGCTGCGTTCGCGTCAAATTTGACAAGTGAACCATCATTGCGGCGCACGCCCTTGGCTGTGCGAACAACTACGGCGTGATAGATCTCGCCTTTCTTGACGCGTCCACGGGGAGCGCAATCCTTTACACTGACCTTGATCACATCGCCGATCTGGGCGTAGCGACGCTTAGACCCGCCAAGCACCTTAATGCACATGACTGAGCGTGCACCGGTGTTGTCGGCGACATCGAGAACCGACTGCATCTGAATCATTTAAGTTCCTCTCCAACTTTTCCGCTGTACCATTTACGGCAACGCTGCGGACAGTTTTGGACCCGTACGGGTTGAATTACGTTTGGCTGTTACCCTGTGCGCGGAACGGCAGGCAGCAGGAAAGCCAACGACTATAACCTAGAAAAGCCGACTGCGCAAGTCAAACCTTCAGACAGCGCGAGACTTTTCGACAAGCTTCGTTACGCGCCATGCCTTCGTCTTCGAAATCGGACGGCATTCTTCGATCGTAACAAGGTCGCCCTGCTTGAACTCGTTGGTCTCGGCGTGTGCATGGTACTTTTTCGAACGAACGACAATCTTACCGATAACCGGGTGCTTTACCCGGCGTTCAATCAGAACTGTCACGGTCTTGTTCATTTTGTCGCTGACCACCCGGCCCGTGAGGCTGCGGATCGTCTTGATTTTCTGCTCGGTCATTTTGCCCTCGTCTTTTCGGCCAGAAGCGTGCGTACCCGCGCGATATCACGCTTGGTGTTTTTCAGCTGGCTGGTATTCGTGAGCTGCTGTGTAGCCTTCTGCATGCGCAGGGAAAACTGCGCCTTCAGCAGGTTACTCAACTCTTCACTCAATTGTGCCTCGTCCTTGGCACGAAGTTCGTTAGTTTTCATGTCTTACCCCACAAGGCGGTGTACAAACGTGGTTCGAATCGGCAGCTTCGCCGCGGCCAGGGCAAACGCTTCGCGTGCGAGCGTCTCGTTTACGCCGTCCATCTCGTAAAGCACCTTACCCGGGACAATTTCGGCAACGAAGTACTCCGGGTTTCCCTTACCGTTACCCATCCGGACTTCGGCTGGCTTTTGTGAAATCGGCTTATCCGGAAAAATACGGATCCAGATTCTGCCTCCGCGCTTGATATGGCGGCTCATTGCACGTCGTGCCGCCTCGATCTGACGTGCGGTAAGGCGACCGCGGCCGGTGGCCTTAAGGCCGAATTCCCCGAAGGAAACCTTGTTTCCGCGCGTAGCAACGCCCTTGTTCCGGCCCTTTTGCTGTTTGCGGTATTTTGTTCGTGCTGGTTGAAGCATGCTTGGCTCCTGATCCGCTTACTCGGCGGCCTTGGTCGTGGTTTTCTTGGCGACACGCTTGACCGCGGTCTTCGGCTTGGCATCCTCTGCCTTGACTTCGGGTTTCACATCGCCCTCGGAGATGGATTTTTTCACAGGCGCGCGCCGGGTTGACTTCGGCTTTTCACCCGACGGAGACGCTTCGCCAGCCGTCTTCTCGGCGGGCAGTGACTCCCCTCCGGTCTTCGCACGCGGGGCGGCTTTCTTTACCTTGCGTGCAACCGCATTCTCGTCCGATGCAGGCATGGGAGCGGCGGCAGGCTGCTCGCTTTTGGGCAGGACCTCGCCCTTGTAAACCCAGACCTTCACACCGATAATTCCGTAGGTGGTTTTCGCCTCGGACGTGCCATAGTCGATGTCGGCTCGCAGCGTATGAAGGGGTACACGACCCTCGCGGTACCATTCTGTACGCGCGATCTCGATACCATTCAAGCGTCCAGCGCTCATGATCTTGATGCCCTGTGCTCCAAGGCGCATGGCGTTTTGCATGGCTCGCTTCATTGCGCGACGGAACATGATCCGCTTTTCCAGCTGCTGGGTAATCGAATCGGCGATCAACTGTGCGTCGATTTCCGGCTTGCGGATTTCTTCGATATTGACGTGAACCATCTGCACGCCAAGAAGTTTGCGAAGCTCCGCCTTTAGCACCTCGATGTCCTCGCCCTTTTTACCGATGACAACACCGGGGCGCGCGCTATGTATCGTAATACGCGCATCCTTAGCGGGGCGCTCGATGATGACGCGGCCGACCGAAGCGTGGGCAAGTTTCTTCTTCAGGTACTCGCGAACCTTCAGGTCTTCGTTGAGCATCCCGGCGAAATTCTTGCTGTTTGCAAACCAGCGCGAACTCCAGTTTTTATTGACCGAAAGACGGAAGCCGATCGGGTGGATTTTTTGTCCCATAAATGCCCCTTAAACCTTGGCCGCAGCCTTAGCGGCGGCGCCCTTCTTTGGTTTGACTTCGTCGCCGACGGTGATGAAAATGTGGCAGGTCGGCTTGATGATACGGTTACCGCGGCCCTTGGCTCGCGCCGTAAAACGCTTCAATACGGTGCCTTTTTCGACGTAAATCGTCTTAACCTTGAGTTCGTCAATGTCAGCACCGTCATTATGCTCGGCATTGGCGATCGCCGATTCGAGCACCTTCTTGATGATCCGGGCACCCTTCTTCGGGCTGAAAGCCAGGACGTTGAGGGCATTTTCGACGGTCAGACCGCGGATCTGGTCGGCGACGAGCCGGCCTTTCTGGGCTGACAGGCGCACACCACGTAGTTTCGCTTGAGTATCCATGTCGCGTTCCTCTTACTTCTTCGGCGGGCCGGAGGGCGCCGCCACCTTCTTGTCGGCCGAGTGGGCCTTGAAGGTACGGGTCAGGGCGAATTCACCCAGCTTGTGACCAACCATGTTTTCCGAGATATAGACCGGCATGTGTTGCTTGCCGTTATGTACCGCGATGGTCAAGCCGACAAAATCAGGGAGAATCGTGGAACGACGCGACCAGGTTTTAATCGGGCGCTTGTCGTTGCCGGAACGTGCGGTTTCCACCTTTTTGATGAGGTGGGCATCGACGAACGGGCCTTTTTTAACTGAACGTGCCATAGGTCACCTATTTCTGATATCGGCGCTGAACAATCATGCCGCTAGTGCGCTTGTTTCGACGAGTGCGGTAACCCTTGGTCAGGGTACCCCATGGGCTGACCGGATCACGTCCGGCGGCGGTCTTGCCTTCACCACCGCCGTGCGGGTGGTCAATCGGGTTCATCGCCACACCACGAACGGTGGGACGAATACCGCGCCAGCGTTTGGCTCCCGCCTTACCGATTGAGCGCAGGCTGTGTTCTTCGTTGCCAACTTCGCCGATGGTCGCGCGACAATCGACGTTGACCTTGCGAATCTCGCCCGAACGCAGCCGCAGTTGAGCGTAGCTTCCTTCGCGAGCCAGCAGTTGCACAGAGGTGCCCGCAGCACGTGCGATTTGCGCGCCTTTGCCAGGCATCATTTCCACGCAATGCACCGTCGTACCAACCGGGATGTTGCGAAGCGGCAGCGCGTTGCCAGACTTGATCGGCGCTTCTGAACCGGATACGAGTTGCGCTCCGGCCACCATGCCCTTGGTCGCAATGATGTAGCGGCGTTCGCCGTCTGCATAGCAAAGCAAGGCCAGGTTTGCGCTGCGGTTCGGGTCGTACTCAAGACGCTCGACTTTCGCCGGCACACCATCCTTGTCGCGCTTGAAATCGACAACACGATAGTGCTGTTTGTGCCCGCCACCCTGGTGCCGGGTCGTGATACGGCCGGTGTTGTTGCGTCCGGCCTTGTTGGACTTGGGCTCAAGCAGTGCAGTGTGGGGCTTGCCCTTGTGCAGATTGGGGTTGACCACCTTGACGACACTACGACGTCCAGGGGAAGTGGGTTTGACTTTTATGAGGGCCATG
>CAITSH010000010.1 GCA_903895005.1 uncultured Pseudomonadota bacterium | reverse complement strand
CCCGGCGTGGTGAAAAAGCTCGCTGGCAGAGTCGATCGCTGGCACCTTGCCACTATAAACGGCCCGAGAGGAAGTTCCTCCGCAGAGCTCTCCAAAGCGGTCACCCTTGCAGGGGGCAAGGCGCCGGTATTCGAATTTGATTCGCCCCGCGCAGCCTATGACGCCGCTCTCGCCGAAGCAGGTGAAAATGATAGAATCGTAGTGTTCGGATCATTCCTAACCGTTTCTGATGTCATGGCGGCTCGCACCGCCCCAATCCGCTAATTTCATGTCAGAAAGTCCAGACGCGCTCCTGTTAAAAAAACGCGCTCGTCGCCGCCTGATCGGGGCAGTCGCGCTCGTTCTGTTCGTCGTAATCGCGTTGCCGATGGTATTGGACAAAGATCCAAAGCCGACACAGAACGAACTTTCGGTACAGATCCCGCGCCAGGATTCGAGCGCGTTCAAGTCGCGCGTGCTGCCTCAGGTCGCTGCTCCGGAAAAGCCTGATGCAATTACTGCGGATGGGCACGGGCAGGCGCGGTCTGTGGCAGTGCCTGGTGTTCCAGATACAAAACAAGATTCCAAAGAACAGGAACGGGCCGCGGAACCGGTCGTGCAGCCGAAAGCAGATCCCGTCGCGCAGGCTGACATGGCCCCCAAAGCTGAATCAAAGCCGCCGGTGTTGAAATCTGCGGTCCCTTCAACGGGGGGGGATGCGCAGCGTGTCCAAGCCGTGCTTAGCGACGAAGCATGGATGATCCCCTTGGGGGCGTTTTCAAACCGGGATAATGTGCGCCAATTACAGTCCAAAGCGGCGGCGGCAGGAGTAAAGACGGTGACAGAGGCCCTCAAGACGGCGAACGGGGAAAAAATTCGTGTCCGCGGCGGCCCGTTCAAGTCCAAAGCGGAGGCTGACAAAGCGCGCGATGCACTTAAAAGGGCGGGAATCGATGCGGGGGCGGTGACTGTTCGATGACATGGTTCGATTACGCTGTGCTCGGCGTGATCGGGCTTTCGTTGTTGCTAGGTGTGTTTCGCGGCTTGGTGAAGGAATTGATTTCCCTTTTCGGCTGGATAGCCGCAGCGGTTCTGGCGTCGATGTTTGCGTCACAGCTTTCTGACTGGGTGCCGCAAAGCGTGGGGAATCCGGTGCTGCGCGTCGCCATTGCATTCGTGATAGTGTTTCTCGCTGTAGTGGCCGCGGCAGCCTTGCTGGGATGGGCTCTGTCGACGCTTATAAAAGCAGCCGGAATGGGACTTGCGGACCGAATCCTGGGCGCCATGTTTGGCTTTTCCAGGGGTGTGCTGATTGCTCTTGTTGTTGTAATGCTCGCTGGGTTGACAATGCTGCCCCAAGACCCCATTTGGAAGCAGGCGGTCTTGAGTGGCCCTTTGGAGACTGCGGTAGTCGCGGTGAAACCGCTTTTGCCGCCGGAATTGGCGAAGCGGATTAGGTTCAATTAGCTGTTTCGGTAGGGTTAGCGCAATTAGCGCAAACCGGTTGTTCTGCAAACGCGTCTTTAGTCTACAAGTTTGCGCACCGGGCAATTCTGTTTCAGTATCCTGTCACCCGTAGAGAGGCTGCAAGTCCATGTGCGGAATTCTTGGAGTCGTGTCAAAGACGCCGGTGAACCAGCTTTTGTACGATGGCCTGCTTCTCCTGCAGCACCGGGGGCAGGACGCTGCGGGTATCGTTACCAGCGAGTCAAACACCTTTCATATGCACAAGGGGTCGGGTTACGTCCGAGACGTATTCCGCACGCGTGACATGCGCTCCCTGCCCGGAAACATGGGTATCGCTCATTGCAGATATCCGACAGCCGGATCGGCGTCGAACGCCGCGGAGGCCCAACCCTTTTATGTCAACTCCCCCTTCGGTCTTGTATTGGCCCATAACGGCAACTTGACCAACGCCGAAGCCCTGAAACAGGAAATGTTTCGGCAGGATCTGCGACACATCAACACAAACTCTGACTCTGAGGTCCTGCTAAACGTTCTCGCACACGAACTAGAAATGTGCTCGAAGGGATTTCGGCTGGATCCCGAGACCATTTTCAACGCCTTAACCAATGTGTACCTGCGCTGTCGCGGCGCGTATGCAGTAGTGGCAATGATTTCGGGCCACGGCATGCTCGCGTTTCGCGATCCCTACGGTATCCGTCCGTTGATAATCGGGCGCAATCGTACGGAGTCGGGGGACGAGTATCTGCTTGCCTCCGAGAGCGTGGCACTCGATGCGCTGGGGTTTGAGACGGTTCGGGATGTGCTTCCCGGCGAGGCGATTTTCATTGATGAGCAGTCACGACTTTTCAGCTTTCAGTGTGTCAAGAGCATGGTCCTGAGCCCTTGTATTTTTGAATATGTGTACCTGGCGCGTCCGGATTCACTGATGGATGGTGTTTCAGTTTATGAATCGCGGTTGCACATGGGGGAACACCTCGCCGAGAAAATTCGCCGGACCATGCCTGACCACGATATCGACGTTGTCATTCCCGTACCAGACTCGAGCCGGCCGAGCGCCTTGCAGCTCGCCAAGGGGCTCGGGATTTCATATCGCGAAGGCTTCGTTAAAAATCGATATATAGGCCGGACTTTTATCATGCCCGGCCAGACCATCCGCCGGAAGTCCGTCCGTCAAAAGCTCAATGCTATCGACATGGAGTTCAAGGGCAAGAATGTTCTTATCGTCGATGACTCGATTGTCCGCGGAACCACCAGTCGTGAAATCGTGATGATGGCGCGCGAGGCAGGGGCCAATAAGGTCTATTTTGCGTCGGCGGCACCACCGGTACGGTTCCCGAATGTGTATGGCATAGACATGCCGACCCGCCAGGAATTGATTGCGACCGGACGCACCGAACAGGAAATTGCAAATGAAATCGGTGCGGACGCCGTCATCTACCAAGACCTGGACGCGTTGATTGCCTCTGTGCGCGAAGCCAATCCGCATCTAACCCAATTCGAGACTTCCTGTTTTGACGGTAAATATATAACCGGCGACATCACCACTGAGT
>CAITSH010000009.1 GCA_903895005.1 uncultured Pseudomonadota bacterium | reverse complement strand
CCCGGTGCAAAGGCAGGTTGGTCTGAATGCCCTCCACCGCCATCTCCGACAGGGCGATGCGCATGCGGCGTATGGCCTGGTCACGGGTATCGCCGTAGGCTATCACCTTGCCCACCATCGAATCGTAATTCGGCGGCACAAAATAGCCCTGGTACACGTGCGAGTCGACCCGTATCCCCGGGCCACCCGGTGGATGGTAGGACGTTATGCGACCGGGGGACGGGGTGAAACGGTAAGGATCTTCCGCATTGATGCGGCATTCGATGGCATGGCCGCGCAGGGTAATGTCCCGCTGGCGCATGGTGAGCTTGTTGCCCGCCGCGACGAGGATTTGCTGCTGCACGAGGTCTATGCCGGTCACCATTTCGGTGACCGGGTGTTCGACCTGTATCCGCGTGTTCATTTCAATGAAATAGAACTCGCCATTTTCGTACAGGAACTCGAAGGTTCCGACACCGCGATAGTTGATGCGTTTGCAGGCCTCAATGCAGCGCTCGCCGACGCGGGCGCGCAGTTTTTCGGTGATTTCGGGCGCCGGCGCCTCTTCCAGAACTTTTTGATGGCGGCGTTGCATCGAGCAGTCACGCTCACCGAGGTATACAGCGTTCTTGAAGCCGTCGCATAACACCTGGATTTCGATATGACGCGGATTCTCGAGGTACTTTTCCATGTAGACCATGGGATTGCCGAACGCCGCCTGCGCTTCGGCGCGCGTCAGGTTGACAGCCGATACCAGCGCCGCCTCGGTATGCACAACGCGCATGCCGCGTCCGCCACCGCCGCCGGCCGCCTTGATGATTACCGGATACTTGATGGCGCGGGCGATCTTTACAATCTCCGCCGCTGTTTCGGGCAAGGCGCCCTCTGAGCCCGGGACGCACGGCACACCGGCTTTGATCATCGCGGCTTTGGCGCTCACTTTGTCGCCCATCAAGCGGATGTTTTCGGGGCGCGGGCCAATGAATACAAAGCCGCTTTTCTCGACGCGTTCGGCGAAATCGGCGTTTTCCGACAAGAAGCCATAGCCCGGATGAATCGCTTCTGCATCCGTGACTTCGGCGGCGCTGATGATGGCCGGGACGTTGAGGTAACTGTCTTTGGAGGGGGCCGGTCCGATGCAAACGGATTCGTCGGCAAGCTTTACGTATTTCGCCTCGCTATCGGCCTCCGAATGGACCACGACCGTCTTGATGTCCATTTCGCGGCAGGCGCGTTGAATGCGCAGGGCGATTTCGCCCCGGTTTGCGATCAGGATTTTTTCAAACATTGCCACGCGGATCAGCCGATCACAAACAAGGGCTCGCCGTATTCCACGGGCTGGCCGTTTTCGATCAGGATGGCAGTGATGACGCCTTCCTTATCGGTTTCAATTTCGTTCATCAGTTTCATGGCTTCGATGATGCAGACCGTCTGGCCGGCTTTGACGGTGTCGCCAACTTCGGCGAAGGATTTGGCGCCCGGCGATGCCGAACGGTAAAACGTACCGACCATCGGCGATTTGACAACGTGCCCTTCCGGTGCCGCGGGTGTTTCAATCTTGGTGGCGGCGGGTGCTACCGCCTGTGCTGCAACAGGCGCTGGCGCCTGTTGTGCAATCTGCGGTGCCGCCTGCACGTAGACCGTTTCCTGGGCGCGACCGCCCTTGACGATTTTGACCTTTTCCTCGCCTTCCGTTACCTCAAGTTCGGCAATACCGGACTCTTCAACAAGGTCGATCAGCTTTTTGAGTTTTCTTAAATCCATGGGAGTTGCCTCCGGTTGATGCGGTCGGCGATGCCGGCCGGAATGTCGCTAGGACAGATGTCGCTAGGACAGCGCGATGATGTGCCGCAGGGCGGCGAAGTAGCCATGACTGCCTAGGCCAACAATGGTGCCTGCGGCGATGTCGGAAAAGTACGAGTGGTGGCGGAATGCTTCCCTTGCGTGAATATTGGACAAATGCACCTCAATAAAGGGAATTCCCACGCCTGACAATGCGTCCCGCATCGCCACGCTGGTGTGGGTGTAGCCGGCCGGATTAATGATGATCCAGTCGACTTTTTGTGTTTTTGCGGCTTGGATGCGGTCGATGAGCGCACCTTCGTGATTGCTTTGAAAGCTTTCGAGTTGCACGCCGTTCGCGCCGGCATCGGCCGCCAGTTTGCGGTTGATGTCGGCAAGCGTTTCGCTGCCGTAGATGGCGGGTTCGCGCGTTCCAAGCAGATTCAGGTTGGGACCGTGAATCACCAGGATTTTTTTGGCGCTACGTCGGGCCGAGGCCTTACTTTTGGTCTTTGCCATGGCTGAAGTTTGACGCAAATCGATGCATTTTGTCTAGTAATTCGCGGAAGATGACCGAAATACCCGAGGAATCAGTGCGCTAGCGCCGCCAGTCTGCGATCCAGTTCCGGCTCCTTGAGCAGTCCGAGATGAGAATACACAATCCCTGTGTTGGCGTTCAGCAGGACGGTGAACGGCAGGCCGCCGGCAACGTCCCCTAGAAGCCGGGCTAATTCGATGCTCTCGCCTCCCCCTATTACGAGTGGATACGTGATTTTTACCGAATCTGCAAATTGACGTACTTTAGATGCCGAATCAAGGGCAATGCCAACCACTTCAATATTTTTGCCGGCATATTTTTCTCGCAATCGGATCAGCCCCGGAATTTCTTCTCGACATGGATCGCACCAGGTGGCCCAGAAGTTAATAACCAGAACCTTGCCGCGCCATTGCGCGAGTGGCTGCGGTTTTCCCGCCGGATCGGGGAGCGTGAGGGCAAGCAATTGCTGCACGGCCTTGTTCTGGCTGGTTTCGGTCCGTTTCTGCTGTTGCACGACATATCCTCCGGCGCCGGCGCAGATCATAACGGCAACGAGTAGGATAATTTTCCAGGATCGAGTCACGATGCGCTTACTAACGCGGATACCGCATCGATGCTCGCACGTTCCATCGGTCGCCCGGCCGCGGAGGTTTTAAGGGCGGCGCGCTCGTCGTTGGTGGCGAAAATCGCGAGGTTTAAGGGCGTGTCTTCCCAGTCCAATTGCAGCACGCAGACTGTCCGCAACTGGTCGCCCGCGTAGTGACGCTGCTCACTCGTCTCGTAAGCAACGCCCATATTGAGCAGAAAAAGCTCCACCGCCTTGCCGTCGTCGGTGAACACCTGCATGTCAATGTCGGCGTAGCGTCCCGCGGTTCCCTTTAGCACGGCACCGGTCAGGTGGGGGCGAAATTGCGCTAGGGCGCGCATGGCTGAGAGGGCAACTGTGCGCAGGTGCGCCAGTCGTTCACGCTGTTCCTCGCCGCGGAAGAGCGAAAGATAAGCCTTGAGCTCGATTTCGATTTCGTCATTGGCGGGCAGAACCTGGGTATCACCCGCACCGAGTTGGCGGGCGGCCTTGCGTTTGGCCAAGGCGAAATCATCCACGCCGTCTTCGGCCATTATGCGCGCCGCGGCTGCGGCGATGCGCTGGCGCATTTGCTGTTGTTTTGGCTTGTCTCTTGCCATACTTGCGCCCTCAAGCCGGATAAATCGCTGCTGCGCCCCGGGATCGGGATTGATTGCGCGCTGATCGTTGCCGCCCGCAAAGGCTTTGCACAGCGGCATCATACCGAGCCGTTGAAGAATGCGGCAACGTACTTCGCCGTGTGCGGCCAACGTTACAATACCCTTTCCCTAATTTGTAATCTGCCGGCAACCGTTCCCATGCACCTGCACATTCTTGGTATTTGCGGCACTTTCATGGGCGGACTCGCCGTGATTGCGAAAGAGTTGGGTCACCGGGTTACCGGATGCGACACCAATGTCTATCCACCCATGAGCACGCAGCTGGAGGCACAAGGCATTGCCTTAACCGAAGGTTTTGATGCCGACCAGCTTTCGCTCAACCCGGACTTATGGGTAATCGGCAACGTCGTCACGCGCGGTAATCCGCTGATGGAGGCCATACTGGATCGCGGCGATCGCTATGTGTCCGGCCCGCAATGGCTTGCCGAGCATGCGCTACAGGGGAAGTGGGTGCTCGCAGTGGCTGGTACGCACGGAAAAACCACCACGACCGCCATACTCACCTGGATTCTTGAAGCTGCAGGCCTCAGCCCCGGCTTTTTGATCGGAGGCGTGCCGGAAAACTTCGGAACGTCGGCGAAAATGACGTCATCTAAGCATTTCGTCATTGAGGCAGATGAGTACGATACGGCTTTTTTCGATAAGCGATCCAAATTTGTTCACTATCGACCCAAAACAGCAATTTTGAACAATTTGGAGTTCGATCATGCTGACATCTTCCCCGATCTTGCAGCTATCGAGACGCAATTTCACCATTTAGTGCGTACAATCCCCAAATCCGGGCGAATTTTGGCGCACGGAACCGAGTCTGCAATAGATCGGGTGCTTTCGCGCGGATGCTGGTCTGAGCTTGAGCGATTTGGCAGTAGTGCGGGCTGGCTTGCAACCGGAACCGATCAGCACTTCGAGGTCTCGTTCGAGGGTAAGCCTTTGGGTACCGTTACCTGGGATTTGCTTGGCGAGCATAACCGTCTCAACGGCCTTGCCGCCATCGCCGCGGCCCGACATGCCGGGGTTCCGCCGAAGGTGTCGATCGAGGCCCTGGGAAGGTTTCGCAATGTAAAGCGAAGAATGGAGTTGCGCGGGGAAGCGGGCGGCGTGGCGGTATTCGATGATTTTGCGCACCATCCCACGGCGATTACGACCACGCTGGCCGGTTTGCGGCGCAAGGTCGGCGACGCGCGTATTTTCGCCGTTCTCGAACCGCGCTCGAACACAATGAAGCTTGGCGTAATGAAGGCTGCGCTTCCTGCGAGCCTGGTTGATGCGGACCGGGTGTTTTGTTTTGCGGCCAATCTCGGCTGGAATCCGGCCGAGGCCTTGTCTGTCATGGGGGAAAAGGCCAGCAGCCACGCCGACCTGTCGGAAATGGTCGAAGCGATCGCGACCGAAGCGCGCCCCGGCGATACCATTCTGGTCATGAGTAACGGCGGGTTCGGCGGTGTACATCAACAGCTGCTCGATCGCCTCGGCGTCGGCGCGTGATTGTCTACCTGCATGGCTTTAATAGTTCGCCGCAGTCGCACAAGGCGCGGCATTTCGCTGCCTGGCTGAAAGGGCGCGGACTGGCAAACCAGTTTGCGTGCCCCGCACTTCCGCATTTCCCGGATGACGCGATCAGGGTGGCCGAGGCGGCGATGGGCGATCAAGGCGCTGAGCACGTCACCTTTGTAGGCAGTTCGCTTGGCGGTTTTTACGCCACCTATCTGGCTGAAAAACACGGCGCGCGCGCGGTGCTCATCAATCCGGCCATAGACCCGCATATCGGCCTTCGCGCGTATCTGGGCAGGCAACGCAACCTGTACAGCGGTGTCGAATATGAATTGACTGAGTGGCATCTTTCCGCCTGGGCGGCTCAATTTATTGAGACGCTTCATATGGAGCGCTACTGGTTGCTGGTCGAGACCGGAGATGAGGTGCTCGATTATCAAAAGGCGGTCGAACGATACCGCGGTGCGCGGCAATGCGTCATCGAGGGCGGGGACCACGCCCTGCAAAGCTTTCCGGAGTACCTCTCGGAAATTGTCGAATTCGCCCGCATGGGGCCGTGTGCCCACCAGCACCGTTTATAATGGCCGCTTGCGCCCGCCTCGGCGGGCCCCGGGGCGGTTTTCCGCCCTTCCTACGGCTTATCCCCCATCCTAATGAATGTCCTTTACGAAGAAAACGGCGCTTTCAAGGTCGGCGCGATACTTGCCGACGGAGACGCATCCTTGCAGGTTGAGGCACCCCATGGCAAGCGCAGCAAAATCAAGGCGAACGCGGTCTTGCTGCGTTTCGAGCAACCGGCACTGGGCGAGTTCATGGCGCGCGCCGAGGCGATCGCCGCCGAGATCGATACCGGTTTCCTGTGGGAGTGCTGCGGTGAATCGGAATTCGGGTTTGCCGACCTTGCCAAAGATTACTGCGGTCATGCGCCTTCTTCCCTGGAGGCGGCCGGCATTCTGATCAAATTGCATTCCGCGCCGGCGTATTTCTATCGCAAAGGCAAAGGGAATTACCGTGCGGCACCTTCTGATATTTTAAAGTCCGCGCTCGCGGCGATCGAGAAAAAGCGTGTTCAGGCGGAACTGGCGGCAGCCTGGACGGAACAGCTCACGCGGTTTGAGCTCCCCGAAGCACTCAGGCCCCTGGTCAATGAACTGCTGTACAAGCCGGACCGTGGTCGCATTGAAACCAAGGCGGTGGAAGAGGCGTGCGCCAAAACTGGCTTCTCGGTGGCGAAACTCTTTGAGCGTTGTGGCGCGCTTGCCTCTAGCCACGATTATCATCTTGGCCGTTTCTTGTTTGAGTACTTTCCCAAGGGCGCCGAGTACGCGGGTGTGGCCGACTTCGACCCACCCCCGGAATTGCCGCAGGCAGAGGTGCGCGCGTTCAGCCTTGATGATGCGACGACGACTGAAATCGATGACGCGTTTTCGCTTACGCCGCTTCCGGATGGGCGCATGCGGGTGGGCATTCACATCGCGGCACCGGCACTTGGCATTTCGCCGCACTCGGTGCTGGGCCAATCCGCACGCGAGCGCCTGTCAACCGCGTACATGCCCGGCCTTAAGATCACCATGTTGCCGCCCGCGGCGGTCGACGTTTTTACGCTCGCGCAGGGGCAATCAAGGCCTGCAGTCTCGCTCTATGTCGACTGTGATCCGGAAACCTTCGCGATCAGCGCCGAATTCAGTCGTGTCGAGAGCGTGCCCATTGTCGCGAACCTTCGCCACCAGCAGGTCGAGTCCCTCGACGATGCATTTGAAACGGGGGCCCCGACGAAGGACATTCCGTTTGCCGATGAATTGCGCTGGCTGTGGCGCTTTGCGCAATCACTCGAAGTTCTGCGAGGCAAGGCGGGCAATGCGCAGGATCGCCTTGAGTACAACTTTTATGTGGAGGACGATCAGGTTGCGATCGAGGCACGGCGTCGCGGAGCGCCCCTCGATAAACTCGTTGCCGAGTTGATGATTCTCGCCAATCATCGCTGGGGAAAAATGCTCGATGAAAACGGCGTTGCCGCGATTTACCGGGCCCAGGGCGGCGGCAAGGTTCGCATGACCACCTCGGCACTACCGCACGAAGGCCTGGGCGTTTCGCATTACGCCTGGTCCAGCTCGCCGTTGCGACGTTATGTCGACCTGGTTAACCAGTGGCAGCTGACCGCATTGTTGTCGGGTAAAACGCCGCCGTTTGCCGCGAACGATGCCGACCTGCTTGCCACGCTGCGCGACTTCGAGTTGACCTACGCCGCCTATAATGAATTCCAGAACGGTATGGAGCACTACTGGTGCCTGCGCTGGTTGCGGCAACAAGGGCTCGCGGAGACCGGCGCAGAGGTGTTGCGCGACAATCTGGTCCGGCTTGATTGCATTCCTTTTGTAACCCGCGTGCCTTCGTTGCCCGAGCTGCCCGCGGGGAGCAAGGTCATATTGGAAGTCGGTGAGATCGATTTTATTGATGCCACCGTAAAGCTGGTTTTCAAAGGACAGGAACAAGTTGAGATTGTTTCTTAGAAAACGGCTAGAATTATATGATTATTATGAATTAATGATTTTAAAAGGTCCGCTTGAGCGCTGCCAATTTTCAGGTATCCAGAGTGCGCTGGCCTGAGTTCATGGCCACGATGGACCCGGCTTCGCGCGTTTTTTCCATCGCGTTGTCGATATCCATTGTGTTTCACGCGCTGCTGTTTTCCCTGCATTTCACTTTTCCCGAGGCGACGCGTGTAAAGAACACGCCACAGATGCTCGAGGTGGTGCTGGTCAACAGCAAAACAAAATCAAAACCGACGAACACCGAGTTGCAAGCCCAGGCCAACCTGGACGGTGGCGGCAACACCGATCAGAATCGCCGCGCCAGCACGCCGCTCCCGGTGATAAGCGAAACCGACCGTGGCAGTGAAGTGAGGCGCGCGGCCCAGCGCGTTCAGGAACTTGAAGTCCAGCAACAAAGGTTGATGACCCAACTCCAGTCCAAGGCGGCAGTCGCATCCGCAGAAGCCAAGCCCGAGCCCAGTGTCGAGCCCGCGCCGCAGATTTCCGGATCGGATCTGGCCACCAGTGCGCTGGCCCTGGCGAGGATGCAGGCGCAGATCAACCGGCGTATCGAGGAATACAACCAGCGTCCGCGCAAGGAATTCGTCGGCGCCCGTGCCCGGGAATATCGCTTCGCGCAGTATGTCGAAGGATGGCGTATGAAGGTCGAGCGCCTGGGTAACGTCAACTATCCCGAGGACGCGAGGGGGCGCTTGTACGGCAGCCTCGTGCTGACGGTTTCAATCAAGACGGATGGCACGCTTGAGGCGGTCGAGATCAACCGCTCCTCAGGTCACCAAGTGCTTGACCGGGCCGCGGAACGGATCGTCAGGATGGCGGCGCCCTACTCGGCATTTCCGCCGGATATACGCAAAGATACGGACGTAATGGTCATAACCCGTACCTGGACCTTCGCTCCCGGCGACAAATTGTTCGGGGAGTAGCCGGCGATGACCGGCCAACCCGCCGTCCCCCGACGTTTGATTGCGTTGCGGCTTCCGCGATGAAGTGGCTGCTCCTTCCCTGGAAAGTGTTTTGTTACACCCTCGGCGCCGTGTTTCTGGCGGTGTTGCTGGCACAGGGCTGGTTTTGCGCAAATATCCTTTATTGGAAATACCAACCGCCGGGGAGCACGAGTTTCATGTCTGCACGCCTCGACCAACTGCGCGAAAAAGACGCGGGCGCGCGCCTCAAGTACGACTGGGTGGTTTATCAGAGAATATCGGGGAATCTGAAACGCGCCATCATCGCCGCCGAAGACATGAAGTTCGTCGATCACGAGGGCTTTGACTGGGAGGGTATTCAGCGCGCCATCGAGAAAAACCAGAAGAAGGGGAAGGCGGTGGCCGGAGGCTCGACGATCACCCAGCAACTGGCAAAAAACCTCTTCCTGTCCGGTGATCGCAGTTACGTGCGCAAGGCACAGGAGGCGGTGATCACGCTTATGCTCGAGGCGCTGCTCGACAAGCAGCGCATTCTGGAAATTTATATGAACGTGGCCGAATGGGGCATCGGCGTATTTGGTGCCGAAGCGGCCTCACGCCACTATTACGGCGTGAGTGCCGCGAACCTCAACGCGGACCAGGCGGCGCGCCTGGCGGCGATGCTGCCACGCCCGCAGTTCTATGACCGCAACCGCGGCTCAGCCTACCTGACAGGCTACTCGGCGACCATTCTGGCGCGCATGCCCCAGGCGCAATTGCCCTGATTTTCTAATCGGGCTGAGACAAGCGCGGGGTGTGCCCGGCGGGGCAGAACCACAGGCGGAAAATCTCCGCCCGCAAGACATCGACTGCTACAATCGGCTGCCCCCGAAGACGACGCTCCAACCACCAATACGGCGATGCCGCAGTGACCACCGACACCACACAACGCAAAGAGCTGGAAGATCTGCAAGAGGACCTGCGAGAAGTGCAGGAACTGTTGCGGCGCCAGCACTTGGTGGAGGTGCTGGTGCAGCGACAGGACATGCCGCGGCATGGTCTTGTCGAATCGATGGTGCACAAGCAACATTTCGTCGAGCTGCGCGCAAAACTCGATGTCATGCACGCCGCCGATGTGGCATACATTCTTGAGGCACTGCCGCACGGGGAGCGTCTTGCGCTATGGGATCTCGTCAAGGCCGAACGCGACGGTGAGATCCTGCTCGAGGTTTCCGACGCCGTCCGCGAAACGCTTATCAAAAGCATGGACACCGAGGAGCTGGTCGCAGCGACCGAGCAGCTCGATGCCGATGAGATCGCCGACCTCGCACCCGACCTGCCCGATGAGGTAATTGAGGATGTGTTTGAGTCCCTGCCCGCGAATGAACGCGAGCAGTTGCGCGAGGCGATGTCCTACCCGGAGGGCTCGGTGGGCGCGCTGATGGATTTTGACCCGGTCAGTGTGCGCGATGATGTCACCCTTGAAGTGGTGACACGCTACCTGCGCCGCTTTGACGAACTGCCTGACAACACCGACCAGATCTTTGTTGTCGATCGGAATGATCTGCTCAAGGGCGTGCTGCAGATCAGCAAGCTCATCGTATCGGAACTCGATGACCCGGTGAGCAAGTTAATGGGCTCCGATGTCGTCACCCTTTACCCGGATGACAAGGCGCAGGAGGCCGCGCAGGCATTCGCACGTTACGACCTTGTGTCGGCGGCTGTGGTCGATGCACAGGGCAAGCTTGTCGGACGCGTCACGGTAGCTTCGGTGGTTGACTTCATGCGCGAGCAAAGCGAGACGACCGCCTTGCGCGAGGGCGGTCTGCGCGAAGAGGAGGATATCTTTGCATCGGTGTGGGACAGCGTGAAAAACCGCTGGACCTGGCTGGCGGTCAATCTGGTGACGGCTTTCGTAGCGTCGCGCGTCATAGGTGCATTCGAGGGTTCGATCGCCAAACTGGTCGCGCTGGCCGCTCTGATGCCGATTGTCGCGGGCATCGGCGGCAACTCCGGCAACCAGACGACCACGATGATTGTGCGCGCGTTTGCGCTGGGGCAGATTCAGTTCGAT
The DNA here is from genome assembly GCA_903895005.1 of uncultured Pseudomonadota bacterium. The sequence goes on along the minus strand of CAITSH010000009.1, from coordinate 8,608 downwards.
CAGGCGCGTAAATTGTTTCGCAAGGAACTTGGCGTGGCACTGGTGAATGGCTTGCTCTGGGGCGGCATCCTCGGACTCGCTGCCTGGTTGCTCTACGACAGTGTGCAACTTGGCATGGTAATGACGGCGGCCATGACGCTCAACCTAATGCTGGCGGCAATAGTCGGGGTAATGATTCCGCTTGCAATGGTGAAATTCGGTCGTGATCCGGCCATTGGCTCATCGGTCATGCTCACCGCCTGCACGGACAGCGGCGGTTTCTTCATTTTTCTGGGGCTGGCCACGTTGTTTCTGTTGTGAAACGGTAAAATCAACGGACTTGCAAACACAGGGAGGACACATGCTCAAGGAATTCAAGGAATTTGCCATGCGCGGCAACGTCATCGACCTCGCGGTCGGTGTCGTGATCGGGGCTGCTTTCGGAAAGATCGTCGACTCGCTGGTCAAGGATGTGATCATGCCGCCCATCGGCCTTGCCCTGGGGAAAGTGGACTTTTCCAACCTGTTCCTTGTCATGAAAGACGGAACGATCCCCGGCCCCTATGCGACTGTCGCTGATGCCGCCAAAGCCGGCGCGGTGACGCTCAACTTCGGCTTGTTCGCAAACACGCTGATCTCGTTCCTGATCGTAGCGTTCGCGATTTTCATGACCGTCAAGGTTATCAACCGCCTCAAGCGCGAAGAAGCCGCCGCACCCGCCGCGCCGCCCGAACCCTCCGAAGAAGTCAAACTGTTGCGCGAAATCCGCGACGCGCTGAAAAAATAGTCCAGCCAGCACGGCGGCGCTCAGGCGGTGCGCTTAGGACTGTATCGCGATCAAAGTTGATGCGGCCGACGTAATCTCGCAGCGCCTCTTCACCGGCCGCGACGACGAATCGCAGGCGATGGTCTTCAGCGGGCAGGCTAAGGAAATGGTGTTCTAGCGCACCGCCTGCTGCTGTCCAGGCGTTTGGCACAGATCGGCATGCGCTGCCGTCTACGAAGACTGTGGTAGCGCTGACTTCAGGATCGCAAAAACAGAGTCTGCCGCGTTGATCGTCGCCTGAATATCTGCCGGCGTATGCGCTGCCGATACGAATCCCGCCTCGTACGCCGAAGGGGCGAGGTAAACGCCCTTGTCGAGCATGGCGTGGAAAAACCGGTTGAATGTGTCCTTGTCGCTTTGCATGACCTGCGCAAACGATTGCGGGACCGAGGCACTGAAGTAAATCCCGAACATGCCGCCGACGGCCTGAGCTGAAAACGCGATGCCGTGCTTTTTAGCCGCGCCGACCAGTCCGTCGGTCAGTGAACGGGTCGTCTGTTCGAGGCGCTCAAAGAATCCGGGTGCGCAGACGGCCTCGAGTGTCGCAAGTCCCGCCGCGACGGCAACCGGATTGCCGGAAAGCGTTCCGGCCTGGTACACCGGGCCAAGCGGTGCGATTTTTTGCATGATGTCGCGTCGTCCCCCGAAAGCGCCGACCGGCATGCCGCCGCCGATCACCTTGCCCAGCGTCGTCAGGTCGGGCGTGATACCAAAACGCGCTTGCGCGCCTCCCAGCGCAACACGAAAGCCCGTCATCACCTCGTCAAAAATCAGTACCGCGCCATGTTTTGTGCAAAGCGCGCGCAGTGCCGCCAGGAACTGCGGTGTGGGCACCACCAGGTTCATGTTCCCGGCGACCGGTTCGACGATGACCGCGGCGATGTCTGCACCCCCTTGAGCAAAACAGGCTTCGAGTTCCGCTACATCGTTGTAGGCGAGCACCGTGGTATTCGCGACGGTTTCGGGCGGAACGCCGGCCGAGCTCGGCTGGCCGAGCGTAAGGGCTCCCGATCCCGCCTTGACCAGCATTGCATCGCCGTGTCCGTGGTAACAGCCTTCGAATTTGATCAGGCGGGAGCGCCCGGTGAATCCGCGCGCTAGGCGAACGGCGCTCATTGTCGCCTCGGTGCCCGAACTGACCAGGCGCACCATGTCCATGCTCGGAACGAGCCTGCACAGCGTTTCGGCCATGTCGATTTCGATTGCCGTCGGTGCGCCAAATGAGAGTCCGTGTACGGCGCGCTTTTGCACTGCTGCAAGAATGTCCGGGTGCGCGTGCCCGAGAATCATCGGGCCCCAGGAACCGACATAGTCGATATATTCAAGGCCGTCGGCATCCCATACATGTGCGCCCGCACCGCGTTCAAAAAAACGCGGCGTGCCGCCGACTGACCGGAATGCGCGGACGGGGGAGTTGACGCCGCCGGGAATGGTGCGCTGGGCGCGCTCAAACAATGCTTCGTTTTTGGTCATGATGAAATAATAGTCAGGACAAAATCAGGTCACGTCGTGCTATACGCCGGCTGGAAACGCCCGTCTGGCGCGGGTTTCCAGCCGGGCCACCTGTGTTTCTGCGATACATCGGCCGGTTTTCCGTCCGCCTCAAGCGTCGGCGTCCGCCGCAAGCGTGTTGCCGTTGGCGAAAATCGCATTGAACTGCCCGATGCGCTCATTGATGTCCGGCGCGTCAAACAGGTCGCTGATCACCGCAACGGCATCGGCGCCGGCCGCGAACACCTGCGCCGCGTTGTGATGGGTAATACCGCCGATGGCGACGATGGGCAGTCCCAGTTCTTTGCGCACGGCAGAGAGCATCTCGAGTTGCGCGCGCACCGCGCCGGGCTTGGTCGAGGACGGGAAAATGCTGCCAAAGGCGACATAGTCGGCTCCGGCCTTTTTTGCGTTGCGGGCGAGCCCTGCACGGTTATAGCAGGAGGCGCCCAGAATGCGTCGTGGCCCGAGGGCTTCACGCGCGGCGGCCAGGTCGCCATCTTCGGCACCAAGATGTACCCCGTTGGCCTCAATTTCAATAGCGAGTTCAAGGTCGTCATTGATGATGAGCGGCACGCCGGCATCGCGGCAAAGCGGCAGGATGGCTTCCGCCTGCTCACGCCTCAGGCGCAGCCCGGCGGCCTTGTTCCGGTACTGCAGCAGGGAGATTCCGCCGGCGATCGCCTGGCTGACCCGGCTGACCAGAACGGCGGTGTCAATCTGGTCGGGCGTGATTGCGTAGAGCCCGCGCACGAGGCGTTGGGCTTGAGATGTTGAAACGGGGGTGGCCATGGCGTGTGCTCGGTGATGTCATTCGTTGTACTTGAAGTGCAGGTCGTGTGCAGCCTTGCCAAAGGAGCTGAATGCTCAGGCAGGTTCGGATCCGTTTTTGTCTTCCATGTCACGGGCCCAGAAAAAACGGTCCGGGATGTGTTGCCCCATCCCAGGTCGAAAGGCCGCCGCAAGAGACTGCCAGGTGTACTCCTGGGCCTCATGAACGGCCTCGGGAATATCAAGGCCGTTGGCGATGGTCGCGGCGATGGCCGAGGCCAATGTGCAGCCCGAACCGTGGTAGCTGCCCGGAAGGCGCTCCCAGCTCTCGGACCGCACCAGCCCGTCGGGCCCGTAGAGCGTGTTGACGACCTGCGGTGTATTTTCGTGGGTACCGGTGATCAGCACGTACTCGGCGCCCATTTCGAGCAGGCGTTTGGCGCACTCGTCGAGGGAAATGTCCTCGTCGTCATCCTGCGCCAGGCGGCGCGCTTCCAGGCTGTTGGGGGTGAGAATGGTTGTTTGCGGCACCAGCAGTTCGCGCAGGGCGGAAATCATGTCTTCGGTCGCCATCTCGTCACCGCGGCCCGAAGCGAGTACGGGATCGATAATGAGGGGCACGTCGGGATAGTCTGACACCACTTCGGCGATCGCTGCAATGTTCTCAACGCTGCCAAGCAGGCCGATCTTGAAAGCCGCGACCGGCATGTCTTCAAGAATCAGGCGGGCCTGGTCGGCGACCCAGTCCGAGTCGATCGGCAGGATGTCATCGACCCCGGCTGTGTCCTGCACCGTAATGGCGGTGATCACCGACAGGGCGTGGCAGCCCATCGAGGACAGCGTCATGATGTCAGCCTGGATGCCGGCGCCACCCGAGGGGTCGCTGGCGGCAAACGAAAGCACGATGGGCGGGGCGGATGGCATGCGGGGGTGCTACCTGGGAGGAAAATCTGGCTTGAGCGGACCGGGGCGAGGATGCAATCCCCTCGGCTGAAGGGTTCGAACCAAACCTAGAAGCACGATGAGCAACAAGGTAAGATGCGGATACTCATTCTAACCCACCTTTGAATATGACAGTCACCACTGAATACAAGACTTGGATGTGCCTCATTTGCGGCTGGATTTACGATGAACAGGCCGGTTTGCCCGATGAAGGCATCGCCCCCGGAACGCGTTGGGAGGATGTGCCGATGAACTGGACGTGTCCCGAATGCGGCGCGCGCAAGGAAGATTTCGAAATGGTTGAAGTGTAGGGAGATCCCGCAGGGCGCCCGCAAAAAACGCTTTGGGATTGGGGCAATCCGGCCAGCCCGGTACATGCCAATCTGCTTTCAGAACATTTCGCAACGATTTGTTTTTTCACTATTTAGGCGTATAGTCTGCGTCGATTGCAGGACGTTGTCATGCGATCGGAACGGGTGCCCGCGACCGCGCCATTGGCGGATCGGGCGGACGCACAGGGGACCAGATTAGTGAACGACACGGTCAGTCTATCCGGCACAAAGGTGATGGTGATCGATGACTCGAACACCATTCGCCGGAGCGCGGAAATTTTTCTCGTGCAAGCCGGATGCAGGGTCATCCTCGCCGAGGATGGCTTTGACGCGCTCTCTAAGATCACCGACCACCAGCCTGATATCGTTTTCGTCGACATCATGATGCCGCGTCTCGATGGCTACCAGACCTGCGCCTTGATCAAGAAAAACCCGCGGTTCTCCGGCACGCCGGTGATCATGCTGTCTTCCAAGGACGGATTGTTCGACCGTGCGCGTGGTCGTATGGTGGGCTCCGACGAATACCTCACCAAGCCGTTTGCCAAGGACAGCCTGCTCAAGACCGTCGCCGCGTATGCGCCGCAACGTGCAATCTAGTAATAAGACCCAAGGAAACAAGGAAACGCGACATGACCATCAAGAAAATTCTCGTAGTAGACGATTCTGCGACTGAGCGCCAGTTCATGCTCGAAACCCTGACTAAGGCTGGTTTTCAGGTTGTGCTGGCCGAAAATGGCGAAGAAGGCATCAGCAAGTCCAAATCCGAATTGCCTGACCTGATCGTGATGGATGTGGTGATGCCCGGGCTCAACGGGTTTCAGGCGACCCGGACGATCACCCGTGACGATGCGACCAAGCACATCCCGGTGATCATGTGCACAAGCAAGGATCAGGAAACCGACAAGGTCTGGGGCATGCGCCAAGGGGCCAAGGAGTATCTGACCAAACCGGTCGACCCGGGCCAGTTGCTCGAGAAAATTGCCGCGCTCGGCTAGGCTCCCACAATCCCCACACCAATGGCAGAACGCAGTGGCCACCAAAAAAACCAGTCTTCGTGATTTCCAGCAAGACCTCGTCGAGCGCCTCAAGGGCGCCGCCGACCAGTCGAGTTCGGGGACGCGGCTGGGTGTGCAGGTGGGCGACACAAACCTTCTCTTGCGCCTCGATGAAGCCGGGGAGGTGTTGCCTGTGCCGCAGGTCACCTCGGTCCCGCTCACCAAACCGTGGTTTCTGGGCCTCGCCAACATTCGCGGCAATCTGCACAGCGTCATCGACTTTGCAAAGTTCATGGGCGGCGAACCGACGCCGCGATCCGCCGACGCGCGGATCCTGCTTGTCGCCGAACGCTATCAGGTCAACGCCGCCCTGCTCATAAGCCGCATGACCGGCCTGCGCAACGTGCAACAGTTGCAACCGGATACGGACGCGCCGTCGGCGTCCTGGATCTCCGCAAGCTATCGTGATGCGGAGGGCCGGCTCTGGCAGGAACTGTCGACCGGCGACTTGGTGCGGCACGACGAATTTTTGCATGCAGGCGTATGAAAGACGCCGGCTTGTGTCGGCGGTGTCATTCGAGTTGGATGGAACAGTAGCGAAGCATCAGATACGGCAAAAGACGCAACAATACATGCAACATCAGCGAACGCTCTGGAGGGTGTATGGCATTCAAACTGCCTGAGTTCAAATTCGGAAAAGGCAAGGCCAAGAAGGACAACGCGAAAAATTCCGCGCCTCCGGCAAAGTCGCCCGCCGGTGCGCCCGCAGTCAAGGCAAAGGACGCAAAGCCCGCGATGGAATCGACGCTGGTGATCCAGGGGGTCAGTACGGTGATGGAGAATGCGGCCCGCGTTGGGCGCAGTTCAGGGGCCCCGTTGCCTGTCATCGGCAAAATGCCGGTTGCGCGCCAATATCAGATCTTGTTCGCGCTCATCGTGATCTGCCTGTTTATTACCGCGGCGTTCGTGGTCGTCGATGTTCGAATGGCTACGCACGGGACCGTGTACGTGTCCTCAGCCGGACAGATGCGCATGTTGTCACAGCGCATCGCCAAGGAAACGCAGGGCGGACTGCAGGGCAGCGCCGAAGCGTTCAGGCGCCTGCGTGATTCGCGCGACACCTTCACCAGCCTTCTGACGTTGTTGACCAGCGGCGGCGACGCGCCCGGGGGGATCAAGTTGCCTGCCACCTCCGACCAGGTCCAGCCGGTACTCGAAGCGCTGACTCAGGAATGGGAGAAGACCAACAAGAACCTCATCTTGGTCCAAGCGCAGCAAAAGAATCTCGTCACGCTCGGGTCGTCGGTGCGCAATATCAATACGCGCAACCCGGCACTCCTGGATATCGCCGAGCAGGTTTCAGCATTGAAACTACAGTCGGGCTCTGCCCAGCGCGAGGTTGCCTTGTCCGGGCAGTTGGTTATGCTGACGCAGCGCCTTGCGAAAAACGCCAACAATATGCTCGCGTCCGAGGTTGTGGATCCGGAGGTCGCCTTCCTGATGGGCAAGGACACCAATACGTTCCGCGATATTCTGCAAGGCCTGATGAAAGGCAGTGATGCACTGCGCGTCGTGGCGACCAAGGACACCGAGACGGCCGGCAAACTCGCTGAACTCGAAGGAGCCTACAAGGAATTTCAACCGGCGGTGGCGGATATTCTCGGTGGCCTGCAGAACTTGGTTAACGCCAAGGCCGCGGGTCGTGCGGTGGTCGCCGACTCAGAGAACCTCCTCAATGCGACGCAAAAACTCGCCGATGCCTATCAGGAGGAACTGGCCGGACGGGCAAGGAACTTCGGCGCCATGGCGTTTTTCGTACTGCTGACAATCGGCACGATCGTGTTGATGATCAAGGTCTATCGCGATGACATTCGGCAGCAGGCGGAGGAATCGGAGCGTCAGCGGCAGGACGCCGCACGCCAGAACCAGTCCAACCAGGACGCGATTTTGCGCCTGATGAACGAAATGGGCAGTCTTGCCGACGGCGACCTGACGGTGACCGCGACAGTGAGCGAGGACATCACGGGTGCCATCGCCGACTCGGTCAACTACACCATTGAAGAGCTGCGCGTACTGGTCGGACGCATCAACAAGGCCGCCGCGCAGGTGTCAAGTGCGACCGACGCGGCGCGACAGACCTCCACACGCCTGCTCGCCGCCGCCGAGAAGCAGTCCAAGGAAATTCAGGAGACTTCAAACTCGGTATTGTCGATGGCCACCGCCATCAGCAAGGTGTCGGCAAGCGCCGATGAGTCTGCGACGGTTGCGCGCCAGTCGCTCGCCGCGGCGCAAAAAGGTACGACCGCGGTGCAGAACTCGATCTCCGGCATGAGTGAAATTCGCGAACAGATCCAGGACACCGCAAAACGTATCAAGCGTCTTGGCGAGTCGTCGCAGGAGATCGGCGAGATCGTCGAGCTGATTACCGACATTACGGAACAGACTAACGTGCTTGCGCTCAACGCCGCCATCCAGGCGGCGTCGGCCGGCGAGGCCGGTCGCGGATTCACGGTGGTCGCCGAGGAGGTGCAGCGCCTGGCGGAACGCTCGGCAGAGGCGACCAAACAGATCGGCGCGATCGTGAAGACGATTCAGACCGATACCCAGGAAGCGGTGGCCGCCATGGAAAAGAGCACGCAGGGCGTGGTCGAGGGTGCCAAGCTTTCGGACAACGCTGGGCAGGCTCTGAATGAAATCGGCCAGGTTTCGACCAAGCTGGCCGAGCTGATCGAAAGCATTGCCGGTACCACCAAACAGCAGGCACACACCGCCGGTTCGGTTGCGGCAAACATGCAGGACATCCTCGCCATCACCAAGCAGACCACGGAGGGTACCCAGCAGACCGCTGTGTCGATCGGCCAGATATCAGACCTTGCCCAGGAACTCAAGGGTTCGGTGTCCAACTTCAAGATCGCCTGACCGTCCCGGGAAACCGATCAGCTCATCATGAACTCGCGCGTCGAATTTGATGTCGGACCGCTCTCCTGGGTAAAGGGGGAGATCGACCAGTCGCTCGCCCGTTCCCTGGAGGCGTTGAAAAAATTCGCCGCCAATAACGCTGAAGCAAGTCAGTTGAAGGCCAGTCAGGTGCACTTGCATCAGGCCCACGGCGCGTTGCAGATTGTCGGACTTGATGGCGTGACACGGTTCTCCGAAGAGCTCGAAGCGTTCCTGGCTCACCTTGAGCGCGAGACCCTGCCCAGAACAGACGAAAACCTCCGGGTGGCCGAACGCAGCTACGCCGCGTTGTCCGGTTATCTCGATCAGTTGAT
>CAITSH010000008.1 GCA_903895005.1 uncultured Pseudomonadota bacterium | reverse complement strand
GTGGTTGTGGATGCCGATGATGTCGCCCGCGACCGCGTCCTCGCTCGCCACGCGTTCGTTCGCCATGAAGGTCAGCGCATTGGCGAGTTTCATTTCGCGCTCGCTGCGCAAATGCCGCACCTTCATGCCCGGCTGGTAACGACCCGAGCAAATCCTGAAAAAAGCGATGCGGTCGCGATGGCGCGGATCCATGTTGGCCTGGATCTTGAACACAAAGCCGCTGAACGGCGCCTCGGCCGGCTGCACCACGCGCAGGGTGCCGTTGCGCGGTTGCGGCGGCGGCGCCCAGTCAAGCAGGGCCTGCAGGATTTCCTGAACGCCAAAGTTGTTGATGCCTGAACCGAAAAATACCGGCGACTGCGTGCCGGCGAGAAAGCGCTCAAGGTCGAACGGCGTGCTGGCGTCGCGCAACAAACCCACTTCATTGCGAAGCGTGCCGACTTCGCCCGGATAAAGTTCATCGAGCTTCGGGTTGTCCAGGCCGACGATCATTTCGCCATCGTCGCTCCTTTTTTCCTCGCCCGGTGTAAAGCGCATCAGGCGGTCGTTCAGGAGGTGGAACACACCGCGGAACGACTTGCCCATGCCCACGGGCCAGGTGATGGGTGCGCAGTCGAGCTTGAGCACCGACTCGATTTCCTCCAGGAGCGACAGGGGGTCGCGCACCTCGCGGTCCATCTTGTTAACGAAGGTGATGATGGGGGTATTGCGCAAGCGGCAGACTTCCAGCAGCTTGATGGTCTGCACCTCGACGCCCTTGGCCGCATCGATCACCATCACCGCCGCGTCCACGGCGGTGAGCACCCGGTAGGTGTCCTCGGAAAAATCCTCGTGGCCCGGCGTGTCGAGCAGATTCACGGTGTGGCCGGCGTAATCGAACTGCATCACTGAGCTCGTCACCGAAATGCCGCGCTGCTTTTCCACTTCCATCCAGTCGGACGTGGCGTGGCGCGCGCTTTTTCGGGCCTTGACGGTCCCGGCCATCTGGATGGCGCCACCATAGAGCAGCAGCTTTTCGGTCAGCGTGGTCTTGCCGGCGTCAGGGTGGGAAATGATGGCAAAAGTGCGCCGGCGCGCAACGTCACGCAGCAGGTCGGCGGGCAGGGAGGGGGCGGTCATGGCGTATGAATCTTGAACTTTAAAGTTTGAAAAGCCGCGCAAGGCGTGGCTTTCGGGTGAGTCGGCGTGACAAATTTGTCACCCGCCAGAGTGCGACAAGGACGTAGGTGCAGCGTCAGAGCAACATTGGCAACTGTTTTTCCAGGCCCTCGGTCGGCAATCGCTTGAAACCGCTTTTTGCAAACTGGTGCCAGCGGCCGATGACATGGCACAACAACAGGTTGGCGCGCGAAGCCGGGTCTTCCTCGTCATGACCTTGTGAAGCGGCCACGCGCAGGCACTGTTTGATGGTCGACTCGAGCCGGTCGTGTAGCTGGTTGATGCGCGCCTGCAGGCGTTCATCTTCATTGACCAGTGCGTCACCAAGCAGCACCCGCGTCATGCCCGGATTTTTTTCCGCGAACCCGAGCAGCGAGTTGATGATCACCTGCAACTGGCGCAGGCCGTTGTCTTCCTCGGCGGTCACCTTGTTGATGAGACCGAACAAGGACTCCTCAATGAAACTGATAAGGCCCTCGTACATCTGCGCCTTGCTGGCGAAGTGACGGTACAGCGCCGCCTCGGACACATCGAGCTTTTTGGCCAGGGCCGCGGTGGTGATTTTTTCGCCCTTGGGGTCCTGCAGCATCTGTGCGATGACCTGCAGGATCTGGAGTTTTCGTTCGCCGGTTCTGGGGGGCATGCTGCGCTCCTGTTAAAAGCTTCGCTACTTTGCGTGACCCGTATTCTACCATTCATGTAAGCGCTTGCTTACCCTATAAACCCTAATTTCGCTGTCATTCTGGGCAATCTGAGGACGGTGGCGGTTTTGAGGTCGACACAGGCCGGATGGCGGGTGTCCCGCGTCACCCAGACCGTTTTCATACCCAGGCGCTTAGCCGCGCGCAGATTGGGCAGCGAATCCTCGACCATGACACAGCGGTTCGCAACCAGGCCTTCGCGCTGCAGGATATGGCGAAACCCGCCTGACTGCGGCTTGGGCTGGAAACGCACCCGTTCGACCGAATACACCGCATCGAACAAGTCGCCGATGTTGAGCAGTTCCAGCACGGCCTCTGCATAATGGGTAGGTGCATTGGAAAACAGGATTTTCCGGCCGCGCAGGCGGCGTAATGCATGACGCAAGCCGGCTTCGGATACCAGCATGCGCGCAAGGTCCGGAAACTGGTGCGTATGCCACAAAAAGTGCTTGGGATCGGTGTCGTGATGACGCAACAAACCGAGCAAGGTCGCGCCGTAACTGCGCCAGTAGTGCGAGCGCAACTCGCCCGCCTCCGCATCCGACAGGCGCAGGTGCTCGCTCATGTAGGCGGTCATGCTGCGGTTGATATGCGGAAAAATATGCGGCGAAGCGTTGTGCAGGGTGTTGTCCAGATCAAACAGCCAGGTAAATCCGCGTTGCATCGGTGACCTTCGCTCTTAAAGGTTCTAGAATTGAATCAATCATGCAACTTAGCGCCAACTTCAGCCTTGAACAACTGACCGCCTCGGAAACGGCGCTGGCGCGCGGCATCGACAACCGGCCTCCCGCCGAGATTATCGAAAACCTGCGCCTGCTCGCCGCCGGCCTCGAACAGGCGCAGTCGGTGCTGGGCTACCCGCTCGAAGTCTCCAGCGGCTACCGCTGCCCAGAACTCAACATTGCCATCGGCGGCGCGGAAAAATCACAGCACTGCTTTGGGCTTGCCGCCGACTTTACCTGCCCCTCGTTCGGGACGCCGCTTGAAATCGCCGCCGCGTTGCGCGACTCGGGCATCCGCTTTGACCAGTGCATCCTCGAATTCGGCCGCTGGGTGCATCTGTCATTCAGCCCCGAACCGCGCGGTCGCATGCTGACCATTCACGACCCCAAGGAAGGTTACCTCGTGGGACTTTGGGATACCGAGGGCAACAAGGTCGGGTAGTCCGTCGTACAACCGGACGCAGCGGCCAGCCGGCACGCCCGGCAACAAACTACTTGCTGCGAATCACCGTACCGACGCCCTCGTCGGTCAGGATCTCGAGCAACAACGCGTGTTTGACCCGCCCGTCGATGATGTGCACGCTTTTCACACCGCTCTTGGCCGCTTCAACGGCCGAGGATATTTTCGGCAGCATCCCCCCCGAAAGCGTCCCGTCTGCAACGAGCTCGTCAATGAGCTTGGGCGTGAGACCGGTCAACAGGGCGCCCTTGCTGTCGAGCACGCCCGGGGTGTTGGTCAGCAACACCAGCTTCTCGGCTTTCAGGACTTCCGCGATCTTGCCGGCCACCAGGTCGGCATTGATGTTAAAGGTAGAGCCGTCCTTGCCCACGCCAATGGGCGCGACCACCGGAATAAAGCCACCCGCTTCCAGGGTATCGATCACGCCCGGGTCAATCGACGAAATTTCCCCGACCTGCCCGATGTCGAGCATGTCGCCAGGCTTATCCTTGTTCTCGAGCATCATTTTTTTAGCGCGAATAAAGCCGCCGTCCTGCCCGGTCAGGCCCACGGCC
>CAITSH010000007.1 GCA_903895005.1 uncultured Pseudomonadota bacterium | reverse complement strand
GGGCTTGACCACCAAACCGGGGGACCGTGCAAGCACGGCTCTCCGGCAGAAGAATTAGTTCTTCTCGGCTTTCTTTTCGTCTTTCTTCATTTCGTCTTTCTTCATTTCGTCTTTCTTCGAAGGCGCTGAAGGTGCAGTCGCTGGAGCGGCGGCCGGTGCAGCAGCGGCGTGTGCGCCAGCGAATGCTGGGGTGCCAACAGCGGCGATGACGGCAAATACGAGTGCGGAGATCAGTTTGTTCATGGTGCTATTCCGATAAAAATAGGGTGGGCAGAGCCGGTGGAGCATAAACCCAATCAAGAACATAAGGCAATCTGTTTTTGAATGCGTTGACACTATGCCCAGTAACGCCTGGTTACGAACTTGGTTGACCGGAGAATCGATCAATCGGGTACATTCGGCCCTTATGTTTTCCATTCGATTATTGCTGGCCGCTTTACTCGCGCTGATCGGCTGGCCCTTGGTCGCCTTTACTGCACCGTATATACCAGCGGCCGATTCGGCGGTTGTGGAGCAGTTGCCGTTGCGGGCGCAGGACCCGACTTCGCGCGAACTTAACCGGCTGCGTTCCAGATGGCGTCAGGATCAGCAGAACCCCACGGCGGCGGCTGAGCTCGCCCGGGCGTATTTTGAGCAGGCCGTTTCGGAGGGGGATCCTCGTTACCTGGGATATGCCCAAGCGGCCCTTAAGCCATGGTGGACATCGACCGAGCCGCCGACTGCGGTAAGACTCGTGCGCGGCATGGTGCTCCAGTTTAGTCATCGGTTTCCGGAAGCCATTGACGACTTGACCGAGGTGAGTCGTCGCGAGCCCGACAACGCCGTCGCATGGTCTTGGTTGGCCGCGGTTTACTTGGTGACGGCGGAATACCCCAAGGCCCGTGAAGCCTGTGATCGTCTCAAGCCCCTGGCCACCAATCTTGCCGTGGTGGGATGTCTGGCCTATGTCGACTCCTTAACCGGTCGGGCGCAATTCGGACTGGAAAGCCTGTCGACTGCATTGCGTCAACAGCCGAAGGCGGATCCTGCTTCGCGGCTTTGGGCACTGACCCGGATGGCTGAAATTTCAGAGCGACTTGGCGAGAATCGGCTGGCCGAACAACATTTTCGTGCAGCGCTCGCACTGGACGTACGCGACACCTACCTGCTGGCGGCATTTTCAGATTTCTTGCTCGACCAAGGCCGCCCCGCCGAGGTGCTGACCTTACTGAAAGACTTTGCTCGGGCCGATACGCTCCTATTGCGCTTGGCGCTGGCTGCCCGCGATGCTGGTAGTCCTGATGCTGCTAAGTATCAGCAGGAGATGCGTGAGCGTTTTGATGCTGCGCGGCGTCAGGGGGATGCGCTCCATGAAAAGGAAGAGTCTCGCTTTGCCAGATCGCTTCTGAAAGAGAATCAGCGCGCCCTTGCGTTGGCGGAATCCAATTATCGGATTCAGCGTGAGGCGGCGGATGCGCGGGCGCTGTTGGAGGCGTCAATTGCCTGTCGCAGTCCACAGGCTGCCGAGCCTGTGCTGCAGTGGATGGCTCAAAATCGGGTTGAATCCCTGACATTGCAGTCGCTGGCCCGGCAGGTACGTGCAATCAAGGCGCCTGAGTCGGCGAAGGCATGTACATGAGCCGCTGGCTTTGGATTTTGGTTTCGGTCTTACTGACGGTTTCGGGTTTTGTGCAGGCGCACAAGTCATCGGGCAGTTATCTAACCATTGAGGTGGCCCCACAGTCCATCAGCGGGCGTTGGGATATCGCCTTAAGGGATCTCGATTTTGCCT
>CAITSH010000006.1 GCA_903895005.1 uncultured Pseudomonadota bacterium | reverse complement strand
TTCCACCGGGTCGAGTCCGAGGTCACGCGCAGCCATGTCGACGAGGCGTTCACCAAAAAAGTTGCTCTCAAACCGCCCCGGGGCGCGGAAGGTGCCCGACCCGGTCTTGTTGGTGAAAACGATGCGACACGCAAGGTCGACCACAGCCACCCGATAAGGCCCGGAAACAAACTGCGTCAGGTTACGCGGCGCAACCAATCCGTTGGTGCGCGGGTAGGCCCCAAGGTCGTAATTCATGGTGCCGCGAAAGCCCAGAATAGTGCCGTCGCGCTCACAGGCGATCTCAACCTCGGCATCACATTCTCGCGCCTGGTTCATGGACATCAGGTTTTCACGCCGGTCTTCTATCCACTTCACCGCGCGTCCAAGGTGGCGCGCTGCGAACGGGATCAGGAAGTCCTCGGTATAGAACTCGCCTCGCGCTCCAAAGCCGCCACCGACATCATTCTCGATCAGCGTCACGGAATCCTTGGCCATGCCGAGCATTTGTGCGACCGCCGCGCGGTTCCAGAACGGCACCTTTGCCGCGCCATAAACGGTCAGCGTTCCGGCTTTCGCATCCCAGGCCGCCATGAGTCCGCGCGGTTCCATGGTCATCGCCGTGATGCGCTGCACATCGAAGCGCTCGCGCCGCTTGTAGGGCGCATTGGCAAACACCACGGCGGCATCGCCCTTTTGCGCGCGGTAGGTCAGCGGTGCATTGGTGTCGGTGCCATCGAACAGGATCGCCGTTCCCGCAACCGAAGACGCCACATCCGCGGCCACCGGCAGGGATTCGATATCCATCTCGATCGCGTTCATCGCATCCTCGGCGATGGCGGCGCTCGAGGCGACGATGATCGCAACCGGCTCGCCGACATGGCGCACCTTGTCGGATGCTATGACGGGCTGCTTGTAGGGATCGAGAACCGGGATCGGGTGCAGACGAATCGGGATCAAGGGCACGCTGCCGCATGAGGCAATGATCTCAGCCGCGGTAATGACCGCATGCACGCCTTCCATCTTGCGTGCGGCCGTAGCGTCGATGCCGCGAAGGTAGCCGTGTGCCACGGGACTGCGCAGGATCACCGCGTGCAGCACGTCCTGGTTGAGCACCACGTCATCGACGTATTTGCCCTTGCCCCTCAGGAAGCGCAGGTCTTCGATGCGCTCGACCGAGGAACCGACGAAGCGCTTTTTGGCAGCGTCTGGTTTACGAAGCGGCTGGGCCATGGCTATTTCCCTCCACTTTTATATGCGCTGCGCGCTTCGAGCACCGCTTCGATGATCGGAATGTATCCGGTGCAACGGCAGATATTGCCGGACAAGACTTCTCGAATGCGGTCCGCGTCGCAGTCGGGTTCCTCGCTAAGCAGCGCATGGGCCGTGGTAATCATGCCCGGCGTGCAAAAACCGCACTGCAGGGCGTTGTGGCGCCGGAACGCCGCCTGCAGCGGAGACAACGCTTCGTCATTGGACAAGCCTTCGACGGTAATCACCTTGCGCCCCTCGACTTGGACCGCCAGCGTCAGGCAGGCGCGCACCGCCTCACCGTCGATGATCACGGTGCAGGCACCGCACACGCCGTGCTCGCAACCCAGGTGGGTTCCGGTCAGTTGCAATTCATGGCGCAGGCAATCGGCCAGCGACATGCGCGGTTCAACATCGACCTCAACGGCCCTGCCGTTGACCTCGAATTTCGTGGACATGTTTTTTCCTTTTTTGAATCGGTTTAGCGCGAAGCGCTCGCCAGCGCCCGCTCGACCATCGTCGCCGCAAGGGCGCGGCGGTACTGCTCGCTCGCGTGGATGTCGTTGAGCGGATCGACCGCTGCGGAAGCGGCTGCTGCTGCTGCGGAGATACTCGCACTGTCGACCACCTTCCCGTTCAGTACAGCCTCGACGGCGGCAAGTCGGCGCGGCCGGTCACTGAGACCAATGACCCCGACGTGGGCGTTCACCGCACGGCCGCCCGCGTCAATGTCGAACCATACTGCGGCGCCGGCCAGTGCAAAGTCGCCGCGACGCCGCGCGAATTCCTCAAAGCCCCAGCGCCGCGTCGCCGGCCAGGGAGGCAGCAACACCTCGACGATCAACTCGTCGTGACCGAGCACGGTTGACAGGGCGCCGGTAAAAAATTCATGCGCCTGAACAACGCGCTCCCCTGCGGCACCAACGATACGTATCCGTGCATCCAGCGCCACGGCCAGCCCGGGCATTTCCGCGGCCGGATCGCCGTGCGCAAGACTGCCCCCGACCGTGCCGCGATTGCGAATCTGGTAATGCGC
>CAITSH010000005.1 GCA_903895005.1 uncultured Pseudomonadota bacterium | reverse complement strand
GGGATGCTCCTATCCGTCTTCGCAAACAGAAAGGTACACCCCGGGGCATCTCACCTTCCTCTAATGCCCGGATGTTGCACTTCGAGGTTTAATTCGCAATTCTCTCTTCCGGCTCTTAGCGCAGAAGGCTGAGCACGATGCCTATCATCGCCCCGAAAAGCAGGACAACCAGTGCGGAAAAGGTCAGCCCAAAACCCGGCCCGCGCTTTTCAGCTGCGGCGTAATAGCTGAGCGCAAACCAGATGCGGCCGATGATCCAGACGACGCCAATACCCGCCGCCCAGTTGGCCGACACATACTGTGCAAACAGCACGTAACTCGGAACGAACGCGACCAATTGTTCGAGTGTGTTCTGCTGGACGCGAAAGATGCGCTCGAATTCGGGATGTCCGGTGGTGGCTGGTGCCTTGATGCCGAATTTGCCGCGTGCGCTGCCGACCTTGAAGGCGGTGGCGATAAACACAAGGACGGCAAGGCACAGCACGAGGGCGGGCAGGGCTGGGATCATGGCGGGCTCCTATTCGTTGCGGGGGATCGCGGCGAGTTCGTTGATTGTAGGGGATAAGCCGCGGCAACACGTGAGCCGACCCGCCGCACGCGCCAGGCCGCCCCGCTAGTTCGCCACGTTGCTGAGGTTTCGTGCTGGCGCGGGCGTAAAATGCCGCATGGCCGACCTCCCTCCCGTTCCACCGCCCAAGGGCAAAGTCTCGCAACTCAAACGTCTGGTGCGTTTTCTTGTTCCATACCGGGGGCGCATTGTGGTGGCGATGTTTGCGTTGCTGATCGCCGCGGGCACGGTGCTCGCGCTCGGGCAGGGCCTCAAGTACGTCATTGACGCGGGCTTTGGTTCGAGCGATGCGATCCACCTCAATACCGCGCTGGCCGGCGTGATTGCGCTGGCGGTGGTGTTGTCGGTGGCGACCTTCGGCCGCTTTTACCTGATGATGTCCACCGGCGAGCGCGTTGTCACCGATATCCGCCGCGCGGTGTTCGATCACGTGCTGGAACTATCGCCCGGGTATTTTGATTCGGCGCGAACCGGTGAGATCGTCTCGCGCATCCTCAATGACACGACGCAGTTGCAGGTGGTGGTGGGCTTCGGCTTTTCGATGTTCCTCCGCAACGGCCTGATGATGCTGGGCGCGCTGGTGCTGTTGTTCATCACCAGCGCCAAGCTCGCCGCCTTTATCGTCCTGGGCGTGCCGGCCATACTGATTCCGATCTTCATCATCGGGCGGCGCGTGCGCAAACTGTCGCGCGAAAACCAGGACCGCGTCGCCGATGTGTCCTCGTATGTTGATGAGGTGTTGCACGAAATCCGCACGGTGCAGGCCTATGCCCATGAGGATGCGGACCGCAGATTGTTTGGTTCGCATGCCGACGCCGCATGTGCCTCCGGCGTGGAGCGCGTGCGCGTCAAGGCCTGGCTGATTTCGATGGTCATGCTGATCGGCTTTTGTGCCATAGGCGTGATCCTGTGGATAGGCGGGCATGATGTCATCGCCGGGCGGCTCACCGCCGGCCAGCTCTCGGCCTTTGTTTTTTATGCCGTGGTGGTGGCAAGCGGCGCCGGCACCGTCTCCGAAGTCTGGGGCGAGATCCAGCGCGCCGCGGGGGCGACCGAGCGTCTGATGGAATTGCTTGAGACCGAGCCCGATATCCTCGCGCCCGCCCTCGCGCTGGTACTGCCGCAGCGCGTATCGGGGGCCTTGCGCCTCGACAATATTTCCTTTGCCTATCCGAGCCGGCCCGACGTGCCGGCGCTCTCCGGTATTACCCTCGATATCGCGCCGGGCGAACGTGTCGCGCTCGTCGGGCCATCGGGTTCTGGCAAGTCGACCTTGTTTGCGCTGCTGCTGCGCTTTTACGACCCGCAGTCCGGCCGCGTGCTCATAGACGGCACCGACATCGCGCTGTGCGATCCGCGCGCGGTGCGCCGCCATATCGCGCTGGTGCCCCAGGACCCGGTTATTTTTGCCGCCAGCGTCACCGACAATGTGCGCTACGCACGCCCGGATGCCGGAATCGAGGAAGTGCGCGCCGCATGCGAGGCCGCCCACGCCACCGAATTCATCTCACGCCTGCCCGAGGGCTTCGACACCCAGCTCGGAGAGCGCGGCGTCAAGCTCTCCGGCGGCCAGCGCCAGCGCCTGTCGATTGCGCGCGCCATTCTGGCCAACCGGGAAATCCTGCT
>CAITSH010000004.1 GCA_903895005.1 uncultured Pseudomonadota bacterium | reverse complement strand
CGCCCAGCCAAGTCGCGTAGTTCTCGCTCGGATCGTGGTCCCCAATCGTCGGCGGTGGAAGCAGCGTTACGGGCATGGCCCATTGTTTCAGTAGCGCCACGGGACTGCCTGCCTGTTCGCGGCAGACGAAACGCACTTGCGTGCCTCGTCTTCTCAACTCTTCGGCCAAGGTCAAGCAGCGCATGATGTGGCCAGTACCAATTCGAATCGACGAGTCAACGCGAAAGACAAAATTCATGCGAGTTGTCGGCCCAATACGAATGCCTCGGCTGCGCCGACGCCCACCGTTGCCCCGCGCCAAAACGCCAAGTGCTCTACTCCCTGCCGCGAACGCGGATGAGGCCAATCGCGCAATTCGGCCGCATACGCCTCTAACGCGGACAGTTTGCGCTCTATCGTTGCCGAAACGTCCACGTACCAGTTTGGCACAAAGGCCGGTGCACTGCCCGGCAACTGCCACTCGGTGCTAGACGGCACCTCAAAACATAACAGGGTCTTGACCGGATGCCCCTGCTGCGGCCGACAGGCGGTAGCGACCGCTTGGTGCAGGCGATGGTGATCGATATTGAGGTCGCCTGCATGGTGCGTAAAAACAGTTTCGGGCCGATATTCTGCGATTAACACCTCTACGGCTTGAACCACGTCTAGCAACGGAACGGTGTCCATACGATTATCCGGGAAATCACCGAATGCCACCGACCTGACGCCAAGAAGCTCGCACGCATGTTGCGCGGCCGCGCGGCGCGCTGCCAGTTCGACGCTCGACAACGCCGTCACGCCCGAACGTGAAGAAACACCGTCAGCCAGAAAAGCGACATGAACCGACGCGCCTTGGTCTGCAAACTTGGCAATCGTGCCACCGCAACCTAGCACTTCGTCATCTGGATGAGCGGCGAGGATCAAGATGGGTGCCTTCATTGCCTTGCTCATCCGAACTTCGCCGGAAGGTTGCGGATTTTTGCAGCCTTCCGGATCCGCGCAATAAGTTGCTGATCCGTCTTGTAGATGAGGCCGATGTGTGCGTTGATGGCAGCGATTTCCGGATGTGATCCCAGCATGTCCAGGATCTCGGCCGTAGTGCCATCAAGGCCCTTCTCGGCGAGCGCGGCATACAGCCGATTGAACATGTCCAGATCTTCCTGAACATCCAGCGTCAGGCGGTAGGGGCCACACCATCGTCGTGGCGCGAGTTGAAGGCGGCACTGGAATACTTTTTTATTCCAGTCGAAATAATAACGGAGATATTCTGTAAGACTGAGGTCAGCATCCGAGCCTTGAAGTCGGCGCAGCGCCGGCACCGAAAACACGTCGCCCGCTAACCCCACCGGGAACTGGCCCGATAGCACTGTGTAGTCGGCTGCACTAGCGATATGGCGGGCAATCAGGAAATCAAGCACCTCGGGCGAAATAACGGGACAGTCACCTGTTACGCGGACCAAAACATCGGTATCGGAAGCATCCGCAACCTGAATCAACCGGTTAAGCACGCTTTCAGGATCGCCCCTAAGGAGGCGGACGCCAGCCCGTTCGGCCAACGGGACGAGATCGTCGTCCTCAGCTAACACAGACGTCGCAAGAAACACGTCGTCTGCCATCCCTGCCTGGCGGCAACGCACCAGGCACCGAAGCGCCGATGGCTCGCCAGCAATTTCTGCCAATGCTTTCCTCTTAAGGCGCGTCGATTTCAGGCGGCAGATCACCGCAATGATAACGCGGGGCTTGCGTACATCCCCGGCAAGGAGAGGCTCCCCTGCCTCGCGCGTCCTACACATAACTGCTGGAAGGCAGGCCTTCAGCGCAGAGGGCGTTAGCGCCTGATCGTCGCTCGTGCGCCTGAACGCGATATCGTTCGCGAGAACGATACTTCCGACAGGCATTGGCATTTGCAGGACGGCCCGAGGCACGGCTGCGAGATAATTTCTTTCGTTCTCGGATCGCGCTTGCCCACCTAGGATTCCTTCGGCGCGCCTAATTTTCTCCAGCATTGTGGTGAATTCTTGCGGTTCGAGCGAGGAAAAATAATCGTACCCCTTAGCAGCTCGATCGAGCGTCAGGTGCTTCTCGACGACAGTCGCGCCGGCGCATACCGCGTAGACCGGCACCTCCAGCGCTTCCGGCGAAGCGCCATCGACATGATCGGCGATGCCTACCCGGCAGCGGTAAGTCGCCCGGTAGCAAGCAATTCTCTACTAGTGATGTGCATGTGACAATACCATTACGACGTGAAACAAATACGAATGCAAATATACAAATGGATATTTTACAATTAAATCAACATTTTTATAATATTAATTATCATGTTAAATATTTAGTTGTTGCAGTGGATATTTTTTCTAGGTTTGTTTGGGT
>CAITSH010000003.1 GCA_903895005.1 uncultured Pseudomonadota bacterium | reverse complement strand
CGGCAAGTTCACCCTCAAGGAGGGTGAGTGCATGGGGGCCTGCGGAGACGCCCCGGTGCTGCTTGTCAATAACAAGCGCATGTGCAGTTTCATGTCGCACGAAAAAATTGACGCGCTCATTGCGGAGTTGAAGAAAAATGCTTGAGTACGGACCTGACGCGCTGATAATGAAGGGGCTGGACGGCTCCAACTGGCGTCTGAAGGACTACGAGGCGCGTGGCGGGTATCAGGCGCTGCGCAAGATTATCGGTGAGAAAATCACTCCGGAAGCAGTCATCGCCGAGGTGAAGAAGTCGGCCCTGCGCGGTCGCGGCGGCGCCGGTTTCCCGACCGGATTGAAGTGGAGCTTCATGCCGCGGCAGTTTCCCGGTGCGAAGTACCTGGTGTGCAACTCCGATGAGGGCGAGCCGGGTACGTTCAAGGATCGGGACATCATCCGCTATAACCCGCATATCCTCATCGAGGGCATGATCATTGCGGGTTATGCAATGGGCATTGGCACCGGCTACAACTACATACACGGCGAAATCTGGGCCGAGTACGAACGCTTCGAGGAAGCGTTGGCCGAGGCACGCGCCGCCGGTTATCTCGGTAAAGGCATCCTTGGCAGCGAGTTTGCTTTCGACCTCTTTGCCCATCACGGCTTTGGGGCATACATTTGCGGTGAAGAAACCGCCCTGCTCGAATCTCTCGAGGGGAAAAAAGGCCAGCCGCGCTTCAAACCGCCTTTCCCGGCGAGTTTCGGGCTGTATGGCAAGCCGACCACCATCAACAACACCGAAACCTTTGCCGCGGTGCCCTGGATCATCAATAACGGCGGCGACGCCTTTCTCGCGATGGGCAAGCCGAACAACGGCGGAACCAAGCTGTTCTCGGTTTCGGGCCATGTCGCACGACCGGGTAATTATGAGGTCAAGCTAGGGACGCCCTTCGCCAAGTTACTCGAGATGGCCGGAGGCATGCGCGGTGGCCGCAAGTTCAAGGCCTGCATTCCCGGGGGCTCCTCAATGCCCGTGCTGCCCGCGGCAGTCATGATGCAGACCGACATGGACTATGACTCCATCGCAAAGGCCGGATCCATGCTCGGTTCCGGCGCGGTCATCGTGATGGATGAAAGCACCTGCATGGTCAAGGCACTTCAGCGCCTTTCCTATTTTTATTACGAAGAATCCTGCGGGCAATGTACGCCTTGCCGCGAGGGCACGGGCTGGCTTTACCGTATGGTCCATCGCATCGAGAACGGTCAGGGGCGACAGGAAGACCTCGACCTTCTGGTCAACGTTGCCGATAACATTGCCGGCCGAACCATTTGCGCCCTCGGCGACGCAGCTGCGTTACCCGTGAAGAGCTTCATCCAGCATTTCCGTGACGAATTCCAGTTTCACATCGATAACAAGCGCTGCCTCGTCAGCGTGCCAGGCGGCTATTCCACGCCCGCCGGGGAACCCGTAAAGCACGCCGCCTAAACCATGCTCAAGATCGAAATCGACGGCAAGCAGACCGAGGTGCAGAACGGCGCCACCGTGATGGATGCGGCCAATCAGCTCGACATCTTCGTCCCCCATTTCTGCTATCACAAGAAGCTCTCGATCGCGGCTAACTGCCGCATGTGCTTGGTCCAGGTCGAGAAGGCGCCCAAGCCGATGCCGGCCTGCGCAACCCCGGTGACCGACGGCATGAAGGTGCAGACCAACTCCGACTACGCCAAAAAAGCGCAAAAAGGCGTGATGGAGTTCCTGCTGATCAACCACCCGCTGGACTGCCCGATTTGCGACCAAGGCGGAGAGTGCCAGTTGCAGGACCTCGCGGTCGGCTACGGAAAGAGTGCGTCGCGCTACCAGGAAGAGAAGCGCGTCGTTTTCCACAAAAATATCGGCCCCCTTGTTTCGATGGAGGAGATGAGCCGATGCATCCACTGCACGCGCTGCGTGCGCTTCGGCCAGGAAATCGCCGGGGTGATGGAACTGGGCATGATGGGACGCGGTGAGCACTCGGAAATCGTGTCTTTTGTGGGCAAGACGGTCGACTCCGAACTTTCGGGGAACATGATCGACCTGTGCCCGGTGGGTGCTCTGACGTCGAAGCCTTTCCGGTATAGCGCCAGGACATGGGAGCTTTCGCGCCGCAAGTCAATCGCCCCGCACGACAGCCTTGGGTCGAACCTCGTTGTACAGGTAAAGCAGAACAAGGTTATGCGGGTATTGCCCCTCGAGAATGACGCATTGAACGAGTGCTGGCTCTCGGACAAAGACCGTTTTTCCTATGAAGGCCTCGACACGGACCGGCTCACGCAACCCATGCTCAAGCAGGGAGGTGAGTGGCGCGAAGTCGAATGGCAGACGGCCCTTGAATACGTTGCCAACGGGCTCAAGGACATCAAGTCAAGTCATGGTGCAACTGCCATTGGCGCGCTCTCGAGCCCGACTGCGACGCTCGAAGAAATGGCCTTGCTCGGAAAACTGGTGCGCGGTTTGGGTGGTGACAACGTCGACCACCGTTTGCGTCAGTTGGATTTTTCCACCGACGGCAAGCAGACTGGTGCACCCTGGCTTGGAATCAAGATCGCTGATATCGCCGCGCTTGACCGTGTCCTGGTGGTGGGATCTTTCCTGCGTAAAGACCATCCCCTTCTGGCCAACCGTCTCCGGCAGGCTGCCAAGCGCGGCACCCAAATCAACTTGATCCACGCCGCTGACGACAACCTGCTGATGCCGGTAAGCAATAAAGTCGTCGCTTCTCCGAATAAATTGCCGGCGATGCTTGCACAAGTGGTGAAGGCGGTTGCCGACGCAAAGGGCAAGCCTGTTCCTGCGGCCCTGGCTAGCGTCAAGGTCGGGGATGATGCCCAGGCTGTCGCCACTAGCCTGCTCTCCGGCAAAAATATTGCCGTGATGCTGGGTAATTTTGCGCGCCAACATCCGCACGCTGCGCAATTGCATTTGCTCGCCCAGGAGCTGTCGGCGCTGCTCGAATGCCCTTTTGGATTCACCGGCGAGGCGGCAAACAGCGTGGGTGGATATATTGCGGCTTGCGTCCCCACGGCTGGCGGCCTCAACGCGTCGGCAATGCTCGCTGCGCCGATCAAGGCGTATCTCCTCCTTGGATTGGAGCCTGAATTTGACTGCAACAATGCGAACCAGGCGTTGGCCTCTATCCACGGCGCCGACATGGTGGTCGCCATGACTTCGTTCCGCGGTCGGGCTGTTGACTACGCCGATGTCCTGCTGCCGATTGCCCCGTTCACAGAAACCTCCGGAAGCTTTGTAAACGCCGAAGGTCGTTTGCAAAGCTTCAATGGCGTGGTGCGTTCGCTCGGGGAATCGCGTCCCGCTTGGAAGGTTCTGCGCGTGCTGGGCAATCTTTTGGGCCTCCCAGGATTTGAGCAGGACAGCAGCGAAGCGGTTCGCGATGAAATCTGCAAGACAACCGATCTGTCTGAGAGCCTCAACAACCGCATTACGGGTGCCGAGCTGTGCCTGCCGGCAACAGTATCGGGGGTCCAGCGTATCGCCGACGTTCCGATTTATGCAACCGACGCCCTGGTCCGGCGTTCAGAGTCGTTGCAGAAAACGGCCGACGCCACCGTGCCCACGGCGCGTATGAATTCTGCACAGCTGGCGGCGCTTGGACTATCTGACGGCCAGCGTGTCAGGGTAGGGCAGGATGGCGGCGAGGCTTTGCTCCTGGCACGCCTGGACGGAGGCGTTCCTGACGGTTGTGTGCGCATTGCCGCGGCGCATGCGCTGACGGCCGGTCTTGGCGCTATGTCCGGTGAAATCAGCGTGGCGAAAGCGTGAACGACATCCTTTACACGCTCGCCGGGCTTTCCGCCGCGTGGTTCGGCGCCACGTGGGGGCCGGCGCTGTTCACGCTTGCCAAAACGCTGGCGCTCATCGTCTGCATCGTTGTGCCGATGTTTTTGTGCGTGGCTTACCTGACGTTGTGGGAGCGCAAACTTATCGGCTGGATTCAGATTCGCATCGGTCCCAATCGTGTCGGCCCGTTCGGATTGTTGCAGCCTATAGCCGACGGGGTAAAGCTGTTATTCAAGGAAATCATCCTTCCGACCAACGCCAGTAAGGGGCTTTACGTGCTCGCGCCGATGGTCGGGCTGATGCCGGCGCTGGCCGCCTGGGCGGTTATTCCTTTTAGTCCCGAGGTGGTGCTGGCGGACGTCAACGCCGGGCTGCTTTACATCATGGCGCTGACATCGATCGGTGTTTACAGCGTCATCATCGCCGGTTGGGCTTCCAATTCGAAGTATGCGTTCCTCGGCGCCATGCGTTCAGCGGCGCAAATGGTGTCGTACGAGATCGCCATGGGTTTTGCGCTCGTGGTGGTGCTGATGGTCAGCGGCAGCCTCAACATTACAGACATCGTCGAGGCACAGGCACGCGGCCGCTTCGCCGAAAGCGGCCTGAACATCCTTTCATGGAACTGGTTGCCCTTGCTGCCGATCTGCGTCGTTTATTTTATTTCCGGTGTGGCCGAGACCAACCGTGCGCCGTTCGACGTCGTAGAGGGCGAGTCCGAAATCGTCGCCGGGCACATGGTCGAGTATTCGGGCATGACCTTCGCATTGTTTTTCATGTCCGAGTACATGAACATGATCTTGCTGTCGATGCTGACGGTCATCATGTTCTTCGGTGGCTGGGCAGCCCCCATTGATTCACCGGCATTCCATCTGATTCCCTCATTCATATGGCTTTTCATCAAGGTTTTTTGTGTTGCCTCGATGTTCTTGTGGATTCGCGCGACCTTTCCGCGCTATCGATATGACCAGATCATGCGCCTGGGCTGGAAGGTATTCATTCCGGTGACGCTGGTCTGGCTGGTCGTGATCGGCGCCTGGATGCAGACGCCTTGGAATATCTGGGTATAGGACAAGATCATGGTCCAAAATTTCTTCGCCAATGCGCGTGATTTCTTCAGGTCCTTCCTGTTGCTTGAGCTCGCGCGCGGCATGGCACTGACCGGACGCCATTTGTTCGCGCGCAAGATCACCGTACAATTCCCCGACGAAAAAACGCCGCAAAGCCCGCGTTTTCGAGGCCTTCACGCGCTTCGCCGCTACCCGAACGGGGAAGAACGTTGCATCGCATGCAAGCTGTGCGAGGCGGTCTGCCCTGCGCTGGCCATTACCATCGAATCGGAACAGCGGGAGGACGGTACGCGCCGCACGACCCGCTACGATATCGATCTGACCAAATGCATTTTCTGCGGCTTTTGCGAGGAATCCTGCCCGGTCGACTCCATCGTCGAGACCCGATTGTTCGAATATCACGGTGAAAAGCGCGGTGATCTTTATTACACCAAGGACATGCTGCTCGCGGTCGGTGACAAATATGAAGAGCAGATCGCCCGCGATCGCGCCACCGATGCGGCGTACCGCTAGCGTCCGGATGAACAATCAATGAATTTTGAAACTCTGACCTTCTACTTCTTCGCAGCCGTCCTGCTGTTTTCGGCCTTGCGCGTCATTACGGCGCGCAACCCGGTGCATGCAGCGCTGTTCCTCGTCCTGGCTTTTTTCACCGCGTCGGTGATCTGGATGCTGCTGAGGGCTGAATTCCTGGCGATATCGCTGGTGTTGGTCTACGTAGGTGCGGTGATGGTGCTGTTCCTATTCGTGGTCATGATGCTGGACATCAATCTTGACCGCATGCGCGAGGGCTTCTGGAGCTACCTGCCGCTGGGGGCGACCGTGGGCCTGCTGATGATCGTCGAAATGTCCCTTGTGCTGGGCGGACGATATTTCGGACTTGCGGCAATGCCCGCGCCGCCGGACCCGGGCAAGGCCTACAGCAATACGCGCGAACTGGGGCGCGTGCTTTACACCGATTACCTCTATGCATTCGAACTCGCCGGGGTGCTGCTGCTGGTGGCGATCATCGCCGCGATCGCGCTGACATTGCGCCGGCGCAAGGACACCAAGGGCCAGGATCCCGCCAGGCAGGTTGCGGTCAAGCGCGCCGACCGTGTGCGCATCGTGTCCATGCCTTCGGAAAAGAACGACTGATCATGACAACAACACAACCGAACATCCAGGGAGCGACTGCGTGCTGTCCTTATCGCATTACCTGATCCTGTCCGCGGCGCTGTTCGCGATCAGCATTGTCGGCATCTTTCTAAATCGCAAGAACGTCATCGTTCTGCTGATGGCGATCGAGCTGATGCTGCTCGCTGTGAACATGAACTTCATCGCCTTTTCACATTACCTGGGCGACCTTGCGGGGCAGGTGTTCGTGTTTTTTATCCTCACCGTGGCGGCCGCAGAATCGGCGATCGGCCTGGCCATTCTTGTCGTCCTTTTCCGCAACCTGTCGACCATCAACGTCGAAGACCTTGACGGACTGAAGGGCTAGGCACTGCCAACATGACTGACATGCAAAAACTCTACCTGCTCGCGCCGCTGGCACCACTGGCCGGGGCCCTCATTGCCGGGCTTTTCGGCCGGCAGATTGGCAGGGCGGGTGCGCACTGGGTCACCATCATCGGCGTGGCGATCTCCCTGATCGCTTCGCTTGTGATATTTGCCGACGTATTAAAAGGCAATGTATTCAATGGTTCGGTCTATACCTGGCTCACCTCTGGCGATGCGCGCTTTGAAATCGGCTTCCTGATTGACCGACTGACGGCCCTGATGATGGTTGTGGTGACTTTCGTGTCGCTGATGGTTCACGTCTATACGATAGGCTACATGGCTGAAGACCCCGGATACCAGCGGTTTTTCTCGTACATTTCACTTTTCACGTTCTCGATGCTCATGCTGGTGATGAGCAATAACTTCGTGCAGTTGTTCTTTGGTTGGGAGGCGGTTGGCGTCGTTTCCTATCTGTTGATCGGCTTCTGGTACACCCGTCCCACTGCTATTTATGCCAACCTGAAGGCCTTTCTTGTCAATCGCGTCGGTGACTTTGGCTTCCTGTTGGGAATCGGACTTGTCCTCGCTTATTTCGGCACGCTTGACTACGCTGCGGTGTTCTCTCAGGCGGCCAATTTCAAAAGCACAACAATAGAGATCATTCCCGGTTCGGGCTGGATGCTCCTCACCGTGATCTGTATTTGCCTCTTCATCGGAGCGATGGGTAAATCGGCGCAATTCCCGCTTCACGTGTGGCTGCCTGACTCGATGGAAGGGCCGACGCCGATCTCTGCGCTTATTCACGCAGCGACAATGGTAACAGCCGGTATTTTCATGGTCGCGCGCATGTCGCCGTTGTTTGAGTTGTCGGATACGGCGTTGTCTTTTGTGATGATCATCGGCGCGATCACGGCGTTTTTCATGGCATTGATTGCACTCGTCGTGTACGACATCAAACGTGTGGTGGCCT
>CAITSH010000002.1 GCA_903895005.1 uncultured Pseudomonadota bacterium | reverse complement strand
TCAAGGCCAGTGACTCGCGGCTCAGATGGTCGAGGATACGGCCCGGTGTCCCGACGACGATATGCGCCCCGTGGGTCAAACTCGCGAGTTGCGGCCGGATCGGCGAGCCACCGCAGAGCGTGAGGACCTTGATGTTTTCCTCGGCGCGGGCAAGGCGCCGTAGTTCGTGCGAAACCTGATCGGCCAGCTCACGGGTCGGACACAGCACCAGCGCCTGCACACCGGTGTTCGGCTGCACCTGAAGCCTGGACAACAACGGCAACGAGAAGGCTGCGGTCTTGCCGCTTCCGGTCTTTGCCTGAGCGATTAGGTCATGACCCGCCAAGGTCAATGGGAGCGACGCCGCCTGGATCGGCGTCATGTGCCGGTAACCCAGCTGCTCGAGATTTTGCAACATGGCGCTCGGCAGACCGAGCGTCGTGAACGACGGCCCGGTGCCGGAATTCGGAGAAGTTGATTCGGTCATCCGGGCATTGTCGCAGTGCCCGGACGATTCGACTCAACGATCGCTCATTTCACCGTATCAAATAGTGCCTTCGCCTGTGCGTGGCAGAACGGTGGCTCGTAACTGCCGTGATAATTACCGTAGTAAGTCGCGAATGCGGCCGATGTCGGATCCGTCGGTGCTTTACCGCCGGGCCCGTAGGTTGCCTGGACAAATGCATCCACGTCAACTGTGCTGACGTTCGTGAGATTGCGGCTATCAAAGTCCGCTTTCATCGGCACCTGATGCAAGGCCGGTGGCACCGTGGGGTCGCCCGCACCGCCACAGAGTAAGAGCTTGGACTTCGGACTCCACCCGAGCAGATCATTCTTTTTGCCGGCAAGGAATAAGCCGTTATTGGCATTCGTCTGCGCATCGGTGATGAAGGCGCTCTGAAAGACCGCGTCCCGAGCCTGTGTGGGTGTCTCACCATTTCTGCCCGGCAACTTGCCCGAGGTCACGAGCGTCGTGTAGTCGAGCGTCTCACTCGGCAACAAGGTCTCGATGTAGCCGTCGTAGGGCGCTTTAAAGGCATCCCCGACTTTTGAGTAGACGGTCCCGTAGACCTTTTGCCAGGCGGTCACGAGGTAGGGCACAAAAAACTGGTATCCCGCGATGACAGCGTTCGATTTCAGTGAACCCGACATGTTGTAAGGCCCCGCGAGATGGGCCCCAGCGACCACGTTGATCTCGCCGGCGTTCTCGCGTTCAATGGCTCGGTGTGCCGCCATCGACGAGTGCCCGCCTTGGGAGTACCCCGTCAGCATGACCTTGCCAGACAAGGACGAACCGACTCCAGATGCGGCGTTACGGGCCGCACGGATCGAATCAACCACCGAACTCGCCTCGCTGTCCGCATGCAGATAAGGGTGGTAGGGATACTTGGATTTTGCAAATCCAAGGTAATCAGTCGCCACCACGGCATAACCTTGCGCGGCATACATGGCCGCGAGCAAAAAGGTCTCGCCGTCCGCGGGGTTGGCCAGTGTGCGGGGCTTTTGAACGTCTGTGCCCTTCGCATAGGCGACAAGACCAGCCGGCGCAGCGCAATCGGTTCCGGAAGGAACCAGCATGACGCCGGAGGCATTGCTCGACTCACCAGAGACGCCAATGGTGTTGTAGTTGAGCGAGACGACTTTGACATCACACTTCGCGGCGCCGGTCAGCGCCTTGAACGGGCCCGCATCGATCGCCGCCTTGGGCAGCGTCGCCAAGACCACGGGCGTATCGATCAGCGAACCGCGGGCGGGGTTGTCATCGCCACCGCACCCGGCCAAACCAGCGATCGCTGCGGCCAGGGCCGTCAGCAGAACCGGCCTGGCCGTCATCACAGATTTCATTCTAAATTTAGCATTCATTCTGTTCTCCCCCAAAAAATATCAATCAACGAT
>CAITSH010000001.1 GCA_903895005.1 uncultured Pseudomonadota bacterium | reverse complement strand
CGTGTCGGGCGTGCGCTCGGGGCTGTCGACCGGATACGGAATGCCCAGCGGGCCGTTGGCGAGGGTGGTACCCGGATGCCATTCGCGAAAAATCAACGGCGTCGCCGGTGCGACAACCACCGGCAACACGGTGATTGCGCCTGCTGCGCGTGCCTTGGCCGCCACATGCCTGGCGTCGTATTCATTGCGATAAGGCCAGCACAGCGCAAGCACCCCTTTGCCCAAGCCAGGAAAACCGCGCGCGAGGTGTGTGTCCATGGCCACGCGCCAAGATTCCAGCGTGGTCGTATCGACGGCCCGCCGTCGCTCGATCAGGTTTTTACGCAGCGCTTTTCGCCACGCGGCGAGTTCGGCCGGGTCAGCCGGAATCGAGTTCATGCGTTACTCATAGGTTAAGGAAAAGCCCTGCCGGGATAGTAGCTTGCTGTGCTATTCTTCAAAAGAATCATGAACATCCATCGTATCCGCAAGACTATAGCACTGTGCCTCGCCTTGCTGCTGCCGGCCGCCGCTGCGGCAGCGTCCCGCAATCCGACGCCCGAAGAGGCGATTGTCCTCGCGCGTGACGCGTTTCGCGCCGGTGATGCCGCCAAGCTGAACAAGGCGGCCGCACTCGCCAAGGGTCATGTCCTCGTGCCCTGGGTTGAGTACTGGCAACTCAAGCTGCGGCTTGAGGCCTCAGCCCCTGACGAGATCAACGCCTTTTTGCTGCGTAACGCCGGTACCCTCCTGGCGGAGAACCTGCGTCGCGACTGGCTTAAATTGCTCGGCAAGCGTGGACAGTGGGATGCGTTCCAGACCGAGTTTCCGCAACTCGTCAACGAAGATGCCGATACCACCTGCTTCAGCCTGGCGGCGCGTTGGCGCCAGCAGGATGCCAGTGCGCTGGCCGAAGTCCGGCGTTTCTGGAATACGCCCAAGGAACTGCCCGAGGGCTGCGCTGTACTCGCAGAAGTCCTCCTCGCTGATGGGCGCTACAGCACGGGGGATGTCTGGAACCGTATCCGCCTGCTGGTGGAGGCCGGGCAGATGGGCCAGGCCAAGCGTGCCGCCGAGTACCTGCCGCGCGACGAAGCGCTGGATGTGCGGCAATTCGATGCCGTGAACCAATCACCGGTGCGGCAGCTGGAAAAACCCGGCAATCTGGCCCGGCGCCCGGCACGGGAATTGGTGCTGTTTGCGTTGATGCGCCTTGCCAAAAACGATCCGGCGGTGGCGGCGAGTTACTGGGACGCCAAGATGCGCGAGAAATTCGCGCCCGAAGATCGCGCCTACGGCTGGGGGCAACTGGCCTTCGCCGGAGCACGCCGCCTGATGCCCGAGGCACTGGCCTGGTATGGCGACACGGTCGACATCGTGCTCTCCAACGAGCAGCTCGCCTGGTACGTGCGTATCGCCCTGCGCCAGGGTAATTGGGCGGCGGTACTCGCCGCCACGCAGCGTATGGACCCCCTGCAGCGCAACGACCCGGCGTGGGTCTACTGGCAGGGTCGCGCGCAGCATGCGCTCGGGAACATCCCTGAGGCGCACAAGCTGTTTGCACGCGTTGCCGACGAACACCACTTTTACGGCCGGCTTGCCGCAGAGGAGCTGGGTCGCGCGGTGGACCTATCGGCGAAGGCCGCCGTGCCGACCAAGGAAGAGGTTGCCGCTGCGGGGGCCAATCCGGGCCTGACGCGTGCGCTTGCACTGTACCGAATTGAAATGCGCAGCGAGGCCACGCGTGAATGGCTGTGGGCGATTCGCGGCACCGATGACCGTTTCCTGCTCGCGGCTGCCGACCATGCGCGAAAATTCGAGATATGGGACCGCGCCATCAGCACCGCCGACCGCACGCTGGCACAGCACGACTTTTCCTTGCGCTATCTTGCTCCCCACCGGCAGGTGTTCGCCGAATCGGCGCGGGCCCTGCAACTGGAGGAACCCTGGGTGCTGGGCCTGGTGCGTCAGGAAAGCCGCTTCATCACCGGCGCCAAATCGTCGGTCGGCGCGTCCGGGCTGATGCAATTGATGCCGGCCACCGCCAAGTGGATGGCCGGGAAGATCGGCATGACCAACTTCAGTCAGTCACGCGTAACCGACGTTGATATCAACGTGCGCCTGGGTACGGCCTATCTCAGGCATGTGCTCGATGACCAGGGCGGTTCACCGGTGCTCGCCGCCGCGGCCTACAACGCAGGCCCGGGGCGGGCGCGGCGATGGCGCGACGCCCGCCCGCTTGAGGGCGCCATTTACGCCGAGAGCATCCCGTTTGACGAAACGCGCGATTACGTCAAGAAGGTGATGATCAACACCGTCTATTACGCGGCGATGCTTGGCGATCCGACCAAGTCGCTGAAAGCGCGCTTGGGCACCATTCCGGCGCGACAGGGTTCGGACAACACGCTCGCCCTGAAAGCGGAGCCGGCGCAGTAAAATCGCAGGATGCCGTGCTGTTCGGGGACGGCTGTTTTTCTCGGGTGAAACTATGGCAAAAATTTGTGTTGTCGGGGGCACCGGTTTTATCGGCCGCCATATCGTCCGGGTTCTCGCGGAAAAGGGATACAACGTGCTGGTGCCCACGCGCGGGCGCGAGCGTGCCAAGCATCTCATCACCCTGCCCACGGTGGATGTGGTGGAGGCCGGGGTGGGTGACCCGGCGGTGCTGGCGCGACTGGTGGCCGGCTGCGACGCCGTGATCAACCTTGTCGGTATCTTGCACAGTCGGCCGGGCATGCCTTACGGGCGCGACTTTGCTTCAGCGCATGTCGAGCTGCCCCAAAAACTGGCCGCCGCCTGCATAGCCGCCGGCGTTCCGCACCTGATCCACATGAGCGCGCTGTGTGCCGCCAGCGACGCCCCCAGCGAATACCTGCGCTCCAAGGCCGATGGCGAAGCGGCGGTGCGCGACGCAAAAGACCGACTCGCGGTGACGGTGTTCCGCCCGTCGGTCGTATTCGGGCCGGAGGATGGCTTTCTCAACCTGTTTGCCATTCTGTTGAAGCTGTTCCCGCTCATGCCCCTGGGCTCGCCGGACGCGCGCTTCCAGCCGGTCTTTGTCGGCGACGTGGCTGGCGCGTTCGTCGCCGCCATCTCCGATCACAGTAGCTACGGCAAGACCTACGACCTTGTTGGCCCACGCGTGTACAGCCTGCGCGAATTGGTGGCGTATGCTGGCAAGGTGAGCGGCTGCGAGCGTCCGATTATCGGACTGGGCCGGATTCTCTCGGGGTTGCAGGCTTTCGTAATGGGATTGGTGCCCGGATCGCCGCTCACGCTCGATAACGTGCGCTCGATGGAGCGTGACAGCGTCAGCGGGGCATCCCTGCCGTTTGGCATCACGCCGACCGCGCTCGAAGCCGTGGCGCCATCCTATCTGGCGGGTGTGTTGCCGCGTTCGCGCTTTAACTTCTATCGCATTCGCGCCGGACGATAGCGGTCCCATGCGGCTGCAGCTCGTCATCGCCAACAAGAACTATTCGTCCTGGTCGATGCGGCCGTGGGTGGCTTTGCGCCAGCCGGGCATTGCGTTCGAGGAAATTCAACTCAAGTTTACCGACGATGCAAAGGTTCGCGGCATCGGTGAATACCCCTCGCCCAACGGACAGGTTCCGTTGCTGTTGATTGACGGTGCCCCGGTCTGGGATTCGCTCGCCATTTGCGAAACACTTGCCGAGTTGTTTCCGCAACAACGCCTGTGGCCCGCGGATGCGCGTGCGCGGCAGCTGGCGCGCGCCGCGTGCGCTGAAATGCACGGTGGATTCCGCAACCTGCGCAGCGCCATGCCCATGAACATCCGCGCATCGCATCCGGGCGGGGGCATGAGTGCGGACGTGCAGCGCGACATAGATCGCATCTGCATGCTCTGGGAGAGTTGTCGTGAACGGCGTAATGAGGCCGGTGACATGTTGTTCGGCGCATTCGGTGCGATCGATGCGTATTTCGCGCCCGTCGTGATGCGCTTCATGACCTATGCCGTCGCCCTGCCGGACGAGGCGCTGCGATATTGCGATGCCGTGCGCAAACTGGCTGCGGTGCGCGAATGGATGGATGGCGCGCGCGCGGAGACGGAGTTTGTTCGCGCCGATGAGCCTTATGCGTGACGGGCGTGACGGGCGCGGCCATTGCCGGCATTTGCACCGCATGATGGCGGCATCACATGAATATCTTTGAGGTGGGCGGTGCGGTCCGCGACCGGCTGCTCGGTCTGCCCGTTGTGGACCGCGACTATGTCGTTGTGGGCGCGACGCCGGAAGAAATGACCCGCCTCGGCTACACGCCGGTCGGCAAGGATTTTCCGGTGTTCCTGCACCCGAAAACCCACGAAGAGTACGCTCTCGCGCGCACCGAGCGCAAGACGGGGCCCGGTTACAAGGGCTTTCAGGTTTACGCGGCACCGGACGTCACTCTTGAGCAGGATCTCTCTCGCCGCGATTTCACCATTAACGCGATGGCCTGCGATCCCAACGGCGTGCTGATCGATCCCCATGGCGGCCAGGCCGATCTGAAAGCCCGAGTGTTGCGTCATGTCGGTACCGCATTCGCCGAAGATCCCGTGCGTATTTTGCGCGGTGCACGCTTTGCCGCGCGCTTTGGTTTTTCCATTGCGCCCGATACCCTCGCGCTGATGCGCAGCATGGCCGACTCGGGCGAGGTCGATGCACTGGTGCCCGAGCGCGTTTGGCAGGAGCTGGCCAAAGGCCTGATGGAAGCGGCGCCGGCGCGGATGTTTGAAGTGCTTTCGCAAAGCGGCGCGTTCTCAGCCATTTTTCCGGAGGCCGGTGCGCATGCCGCCGACCCGCTGCCTGCGTTGCGTGGACTCGATTACGCCGCAAGCCGGAAATTTCCCCTCGCGGTGCGTTTTGGCGCCTGTGCCATCGGGCTTGCCGGTGCGCAGGCCGAGGACTTTGCGCAGCGCGTCAAGGCACCCGGGGAGTGTCGTGACCTCGCAGTCCTCGGTTCCAGGTTGTATGCGCGGATAGCCGCTGCGCAGGGGGCGGCGGCCGAAGAGCTGGTGGCCCTGTTGCAAGCGGGCGACGCCTACCGGCGGGAGGAGCGGTTTAACCACCTGCTTGATGTGTGCGAATGCGAATGGGTGCGCCAAAGCGGCGCGTCAACGCAAAGCGGAGCGCTGGCCAGCGGGTGCCCGCCATGGCCGGCGCGCGGGCGCATGGAAAAGGCGTTGTCCGCTGCTTCTGCTGTCGATGCGGGGGCCATCGCCAAGCGTGTCGACCCGGCCGCTATCCAGGCTCGGGTACTTGAAGCGCGCGTCGCCGCGGTTACTGCCGCTCTTGCTGCAGAAATGTACGGCGACGGCCGGCCGGCCGCAGGAGGCTGAGTGCGCGCGGCTTTCATGCGTTCGTTGCGCGACCTCAAGCAAAACGTCAATTCGGGAATCCGTCTGGCACTGTTCCTGAGGGTGAGGGCGCTTGATTTTCGCGTTTCCCCGGAAGACTACGTCGTGTTGTTCGTGTTCAACCTGTTGGTCTGGCTCGCAGCAGGCATGTTGCGTATCGGGTTTCCGGGGGCGTTCAATGCTGCGGCGCTGACGGTGCCCATGTTGCAGGTGCCGCTCACGCTGCTTGTTTGCCTGCTGATCGCGCACTTGTACAACCGTCGCGAGTTGATGCTGGCCTTTGCGCTGGTGCTAATCGCCTCCGATGCCGTGTTTGAGGTCATTGGCACCGTCCTGCAACTGGCGGTGATGTCCGAGGCCCTGCCAGCTGCTGTATCCGGCGTTCTCTATTACGCCTACTTTGGCTGGTCGATCGCTGTGATTTTCCGGGTTGTGATGTTGCTGGGCTGGTGGAGTCGTCCGCGCGCGCTGGTCGCCGGCGCCATGTTGACGGCGCTGCTCGCCGTGTTTGTATTCGCGTTGCCGCGCGCCGAATTGTGGCAGTCCGCTTCAGATGGTGGCGGTAAAGATGGACCTGTGGCCTCGATCGCGCAGGAGCAGATGTTCCATGCGCAAACTCCCCTGCTGATCGACGAGCTCGACAAACTCGAGCCCGAGCGTCCCGGCGTCACGGATTTGTATTTTCTCGGCATGGCCCCGTTCGGCGCACAGGATGTGTTCGCCAGGGAGCTGGTGGTGGTCGACCAATTGCTGGGAGAGCGCTTTGACACGGGTGGACGCAATGTCCTGTTGTCGAACAATCCCCAGACCCTGGGCGAAATCCCCATCGCCACCGTCACCCACCTGCGCCTTGCGCTCGCGCGCATCGCTGCGGTGATGAACCCCGACGAGGACGTGCTGCTGCTCTACATCACCACGCACGGTTCGGCGCAACACGAACTCGCCTTTGAGCTGCCGCCGCTCGAGCTCGCGCAGCTCTCGCCCGCGGCCCTTTCGCGCATCCTCGCCGAGAGCGGCATCAAGTGGAAGGCGCTGGTGATATCGGCGTGCTATTCGGGCGGGTTCATCGAGCCCTTGAAGGACGACAATACCCTCATCGTCACGGCGTCATCGGCCGACCGCCAGTCTTTCGGCTGTGCCAACGAAGAGGAATTCACCTATTTTGGCCGCGCCTATTTTCATGAAGCGCTGCGTCGCAGCCTTTCTTTCATTGATGCCTTCGACATGGCCAAGCGCAGCATTGTCGCGCGCGAGCGCTCGGAAAAGCTGGAAGCGTCCGCGCCTCAGATATGGGTCGGCGCAGCCATGCGGGAAAAGCTCGGTGAATTGGAGACGCGCCTGAAATCGCGCGCCAATATCAAGCAGGCCGGACTGCACATCGGCACCGCACGCGCGCATCGCTAGCGCGGTCAACCCGGGAGCGGCTACGCCGTTATCCTGAGCATGCCGTTTTTTTTCTTTCCAGCACGCTTTTTCGCTACCTTGCTCCTTCTCGCGCCCGGCCTGCTCGCCGCTGCGCCGGGTCATCGAACCGGCAAGCGTTTGCAAGCAATAGACACGGATCGAAACGGCATGATTTCGCGCGCCGAGGCCAAGGCATCACCCGAGCTTGACGCCGGCTTTGATGCCATTGACGCCAATCGGGACGGGCAGATCACGCCCGATGAATTGCGCGCCTGGAGCAGGGGGCGCGACGCGCGCGGCGCAAGCCGCCGCAGCAAGGGCGGCCTCGCCGAGGAATTCTCCCGTGCCGACAAAAACGCCGACGGCTTGCTCAGTCGCCAGGAAGTCCGACAGGGTATGTCACGCGCCGCCGGCCGGTTTGACGTCATTGACGCTAATTCGGATGGCAATATTTCTCTCGAGGAACTGCGTGCCTATCTGCGTGTGAGGCGTGAAACGCGAGGCGTAAAGCCCAAGTCCTGAAATGGCCGGCGCTGCTAGGGCGCGTTTGAGCGACGTTCGCGCTTGCCCTCGGTCGGGGGCGTTTTATCCAGGAATATCCCGGCAATCAACCGGCGTAGCCAGCGGTTGGCCGGATCGTGGTGGTAGCGCTGATGCCAGAATTGCCGTACGTTGGCGTCCGGAATGGCGAAAGGCAGCTTCATGACCTTGACGCGCTCCATGGTGCGCAGCAGGCTGACTACCGTCGAGGGAATGGTCACCAACAGGTCACTGTGCATCACAATCACGGTCACCACCAAAAAGTGCGGCACCTGCAGCGCGATGCGCCGTTGCAATCGGCGCTTGGCCAATTCGTGGTTGATGATGGTGTCACCCACGCTGGTACTCACCTGGATGTGCGAGCCCTGCATGTACTGTCGCAGACTGAGGCGGTCGCCGATATCGGGATGGTTGCTCCGCGCCAGGCAGACGTAGTTGTCCTGGAATAAGCGCTGTTGGTAAAAACCGCTTTTTAGCTCGGGCAGATTACCCAAGGCGAGGTCGGCCTCGCCATTTTCGAGTACTGATCGGAACCGATCGCGCGGAACCTGCGTCGCGACGATGTTTACGTTTGGCGCAGCGCGCTTGAGCGCGGCCATCAACCGCGGCAGCACGCTGATCTCGGCAATGTCAGACATGACCAGGTGGAAGGTGCGGTCCGAGCTCACCGGGTCGAAGCCGAATGGCTGTTCGAGTCCGATTTTTAGCGTTTCTAGCCCCTGCTGCACAGGGACGGCAAGTTTTTGTGCCAGTGGCGTTGGTTCCATGCCGATCCGTGTTCGAACGAACAGCGGATCGTCACATAGCTTGCGCAAACGGGTGAGAGCGTTGCTCATTGATGGTTGCGACAGACCTATCCTGGCCCCGGCCCGTGTGACGTTGCGCTCGCTATAGAGAGCGTCGAAGGCCAGCAGCAGGTTAAGGTCAAAGGTTTGTATATTCATAAATCACATACTTGTCATGGCTAATATCAATTGGACAAATCCAGCCGCAGTTTCTATTCTTTCGCGCTCCCGGTCAAATTAGAGTGATCCAGCATAGAGATCGCCGCTCGGGAGAATTAACCAAAAACACACAAGTACCAACGAGGAGGAGGCAGGATGGCCAGGACACCGGTTCCGCTGAAAAGCGAAATGGGATGGAGTACTACTGATCGGATCACGGTAAAGGGGCTTGACCTGCCGGGCGACATCCTTGGCAAGCTAAACCTTGGAGACATGGCTTTTCTGGAAATTCTCGGGAAGCTCCCCACACCCCAGCAATCGACGGTATTCAACGCCATCCTGGTGACACTGGTCGAGCACGGCCTTACTCCCATGGCCATCGCCAGTCGGCTCATTTACATGGGGGCGCCCGAATCCCTGCAAGCGGCCGTGGCCGCTGGACTTTGCGGCATGGGCACGACCTTCGCCGGTACCGCCGAGGGTGCGGCGCGCATATTGCACGAGTCATTGCCCCCCGATCCGGCCGCCGAGCTCGGGCCGGTGGCGGCGCGCATTGTTGCAGACTACAAGGCGCGCGGGACCATCCTTCCGGGCATCGGGCACAACCTGCACAAGCCGGTTGATCCGCGCGCGCCGCGCCTTTTTGAGATTGCTGGCGAGAACGGTTTGCGCGGTCGCTATATTGCTCTCATGGAGGCCATCGCCGCCGAGGCAGAGCGGGTCTACAAACGTCCTTTGCCGATCAATGCAACCGGGGCCATAGGCGCGATTTGCTGCGAACTGGGCATCTCCTGGAAGGCCGCCCGCGGCATTGCCGTGATCGGGCGCGCCGTCGGTCTCGTTGGCCACCTCGTCGAGGAACAAAGCGAACCCATTGCCAAGGAAATCTGGATGCGGGCCGAAGAAGAAGCCAGCGAGTACGCCCGCAACAAAAAATAAGACGCTTTCGCGATGCAGGAGGAGAACCGCATGACGATCGACAATCGCGCATTCGCGCGCGCCGCCATTTTTCTTGCCGCACTGGTGTTTTCAGGCAGCACGCTCGCGCAGGCCTGGCCGAACAAGTCCATTCGATTCATTGTGCCCTACCCGCCGGGGGGGGGCGCCGACATCGTTGCGCGGCTTATCGCGCCCAAAATCGCCGAGAGTCTGGGGCAGGCCGTGGTGGTTGACAACAAACCCGGCGCGAGCACCATTATTGGCACCGATATGCTGGCGAAGGCGCCGCCCGATGGTTACACCTTCGGCATGATCACCGACTCGCATTCCATCAACCCGAATTTTTTCCCCAAATTGCCCTATGACTCACTGCGGGATTTTGAGCCCGTCAGCCAGCTGGTTTTTGTGCCATTCGTGCTTATCGCCAAACCATCCCTGCAGGTCAAATCGGTTGCAGAGCTCATTGCGCTCGCAAAGTCGCAGCCGGGCAAGATCAACTACGCCTCAATAGGCAACGGCACGCCGCATTACCTCGCCATGGAATGGTTCATGAACCTGTCCGGAACGACTATGACCCATGTGCCGTACAAGGGCGTGGCGCCGGCGGTAACCGATGTGGTTGGGGGCCAGGTGGACGTGATGTTCACGGGCATGTCCTCCGGATTGCCGCACATAAAGGCCGGGAAGCTCGCAGGCCTTGCGGTTTCCAGCCCGAAGCGCCAGGCCAGCGCGCCCGAGATTCCGACCGTTGGGGAGTCCGGGTTGTCTGATTTTGCATTCATGACCTGGTATGGCTCGGCATTCCCCGCGGGTACACCGAAGGATATCGTTGCGCGCATGAGTCGCGAGGTCGCGCGCGCCCTGAACAATCCGGACGTGCGGGCAAGGCTTGCCGCCCTTGGTGTCGAGTCTGCGCCATCTGCGCCGGAGGAATTCACCGCCTTCATGCAAAAAGAGGCCGGCACTTATACGCGGATCATCAAGCTCACGGGTGCCAAGGGCGAATAGGTGAAGCGCTGGCCGGCGCCCCGCGCGATGAGGCAATGACGGAAATTTTCGGAGAATTTGGATCCATGAACGACACGTTTGAACTCAACGACGAGCAACGCCTGATCCGAGATACGGTGCGGGCGCTCGCGGCTGAGCATTTCGCACCGGGTGCGGCTGCGGCGGACCGCCAATACAAGCCGCCTATTGATAACGTCAAGATACTGGCAAAACACGGTTACACCGGTGTGTTCATGCCCGAAGTATTCGGCGGGAGTGAACTCGGGTTGCTTGAAACGGTGTTGATCGTGGAGGAGCTCGCTCGCGCGTGTGCCAATACGGCGATCCTGTTTTCGTGCACTGACGGAGCGACCCCGCGCGCAATCCTTGAGATTGGTTCTGACGAACAAAAAGCGCGCTACCTGCCGCGTTTCGCCAAGGGCGAATTGTTCGCTGCCTGGAGCATGTCCGAGCCCAATGCCGGATCGGACGTGGGGAACGTGCAGACCAGGGCGGTACTCGATGGCGATCATTATGTGGTCAACGGCAGCAAGCTTTGGTGCACGGGCGCGCAGGTATCCGATCTGTTCCTGGTCCTGGTCCGGCTCGATCCGGCCCCAGGCATGCGCGGCGTCGGTGCGCTGTTGATTGAGCGCGACACGCCCGGCTTCAGTATAGGCAAGCATCTTGATTTGCTTGGCTTACGCGGCACCGGCATGGCCGAACTGGTGTTCCAGGATTGCCGAGTTCCGGCGTCCAACCTGTTACTGCCCGCCGGGCGCATGCGCGATTTGCTAAGGGTGCTTGATGCCGACCGCATCACCGGCAACCCGCCGATTTGCCTTGGGGTGGCCGAGGCCGCGTTCACCAGCATCGTTCAACACCTCAAGGATCGCAACCAGTTTGGCCGGCCGCTGGCTGAAAACCAGGGTCTGCAATGGAAGCTCGCCGACATGGCGATCGACATCGAGGCGGCGCGGGCCCTGCTTTACCGCGCGGCCAATCGCGTTGATGCCGGCAAAGGCAGCATTGTCGATACCTCGGTCACGAAAACCTATGTCAACGAAATGGCGGTCCGTGTTACCAACCAGGCCATACAGCTCGCAGGTGCCTGCGGACTATCGGAAGAATATCCCTACGAACGGCATTTTCGCGATGTGCGCGGCATGTCCATCGGCTATGGCACGACTGAGATCCACCGCAATTCCATCGCCCGCGAAATCCTCAACGGCAATTACCAGCCCTGATCAAAGGCGAACGCATGACTTCCAGAATCGACCAGATTGACGCCGGTAACGGCGCGAATTTCACGGCCTACGTTGCAGAACCAACCGAAGCAAACGGCCACGCCATCATCGTATTGCAGGAGATTTTCGGGGTTACCAAGGTGATCCGCGCGGTAGCCGACCGGTTTGCCGCCGAGGGTTATCTCGCCGTCGCGCCGGATTTATTCTGGCGACTTGAACCCGGGGTCGAATTGACCCATTCCAAGGAAGATATGCAGCGCGCGTTCGGCTTTCTCAAGCGCTTCAGCGAGGACGCGGGCGTCGATGATATCGGCCTTGTCGCGAAACATGTGCGCGCGCTCCCGACGTTCGGCGGGCGGGTATTTGTGGCCGGGTTGTGCCTGGGTGGCAAGCTGGCCTATCTTGCTGCGGCGCGCCTTGATATTGATGCCGCTGTGGCGTTTTATGGTGTCGGCATCGAAAAGAATCTGTCCGAGGCGGGTGCGCTGCGATGTCCCCTGATGCTGCATTTCGGCGGACGCGATCAATACGCGCCGCCCCCGGCGGTGTCTCAAATCACCGATGCGCTCAAGCGCGATTCGCGAGTCGTCCTGCATAACTATCCTGATGCCGATCACGGCTTTTACACACGCGGCGAAGCGGCCGTGATCCAGAGCGCCCACGAGCGCACGCTTGCCTTCTTGCACAACGTCGAAGGAAAGCGATGAAAGTACTCGAGGGAGTCCGGGTCCTGGACCTTGGAAATTTCATCACAGCGCCCTACGCCGCCATGCTGCTCGGAGAAATGGGCGCTGATGTGATTAAAGTGGAGCGTCCCGGGGGCGATCCGTTTCGCGCCTTCAAGGGCGGCTTGTATAGCCCCCATTTTCAGGGACATAACCGCAACAAGCGCAGCATCGTTCTCGATTACACCAAGCCCGCCGGGCGGGAGGCGCTTGACACGCTGGTGGCGGCGTCTGACGTGCTGCTAATTAACGTGCGGCCTGGCGTGGAAGACAAGATCGGCGTCGGTGCGACGCGCCTGCAGGCGCTCAATCCGCGCCTTGTGTACTGCTCGATCACCGGTTTTGGCGCGAGCGGGCCGTACGCCGACAGACCGGCCTACGATAATGTCGGCCAAACGGCGTCCGGATGGCTGGCCATGTTTCACCAAGGCAAGGATGCACGTATTCAGGGCCCGGCGGTGTCAGATGCCTTCACCGGTGTCTTTGGAGCCATGGGGATTCTGGGTGCGCTGGTTGAGCGTGAGCGGACCGGCCGTGGTCGCAAGGTAGAGGTGAGCATGCTCGAGGCGACCATAGCCATGGCCACCGAGCCATTGGGACAGATGTTCGCCGCGGGCGAATCGAATTCATTTTTCTCGCGCGCATCGGCGTCGCAGTCTTACATCGTCACCTGCAAGGATGGCAAACGTATTGGTTTGCACATGTCCTCCCCGGATAAATTCTGGCAGGGTCTGGCGCACGCCATTGGTCGCGAGGATTTACTCGAAAAATACCCCGGCCGCCTGCAGCGGGTACAGCATTACGAAGACCTTGCCGCAGCCTTGGCGCAAACCTTCGCCACCCGCAACCGGGACGAGTGGCTGCCCCTGCTCGAGAAGGAAGACGTGCCGTTCGCCCCGGAGCGGCTCCACGAGGAGCTCGCCGAGGATCCGCAGGTAAAACACCTGGGCGTGTTCTACGAGATGAACCATCCCGAGCATGGCAAGGTAAAGGCCGCAAATCGTGCAATTCGCTTTGACGGCGACAACCACAGCAACTTCTCGCCACCGCCGTCGCTGGG
Organism: uncultured Pseudomonadota bacterium; assembly: GCA_903895005.1. The sequence goes on along the minus strand of CAITSH010000001.1, from coordinate 20,065 downwards.
CGAGCATACGGATGCTGTCCTTGCGGAGTTTGGAATTGCGAAGGAACGCATTGACCGGATGCGCTCCGAGGGAATCATTTAACCCGGCTCAGACGCGGACAAAAAGGAGGGCAAGATGAAAAGCATCAAAACTGTTCTGGTCATGGTGCTTTGTGCTCTGGCGCCGGCAATGGCGGTGGCGCAGTCCTGGCCGGTCAAGCCGGTGAAAATCGTGGTCTCGTCCGGGGCTGGCGGTGCGGCTGATATCCTGGCGCGATTGATTGCGGAACGGTTGACGTCGACGTTGGGCCAGCCGGTCATCATCGACAACAAGCCTGGCGTTGGCGGGCATCTCGGTGCCGAGATAGTCGCACGCTCGCCCGCCGACGGCTACACGCTGCTGATGAGTGGCAGTCCGACGCATTCGGTTGGTCCGCATTTGTACAAGAACCTTAGCTACGACCCGATGCGTGATGTGCCGCCGGTCGCGATGCTGGCCGCGGCACCCAATCTGTTGGTGGTCAATACCGCGCTTGCGGTGACCTCGGTCGAACAGTTGGTTCAATTGGCGCGATCGAAATCTGGCGAGTTGAATTATTCCTCGGCAGGCAACGGCACCTCCGGTCATCTTGCCGCCGAGCAGTTAAAGAGCATGGCCCGCATCAACGTTAAGCACATTCCTTACAAGGGCGGGCCCGAAGCGGTCACCGGCGTTCTGACCGGCGATATCACTTTCATTTTTTTCACCCTCCCGTCGGTGCTTCCCCAGGTCAAGGCCGGCAAATTGCGCGCGCTCGCTATTAGCAGCGCCTCGCGCAGCCCGCTTGCGCCCGAAGTGCCGACTGTCGCGGAATCCGGGTACAAGGACTTTGAGGTGCTGGCCTGGTACGGCCTGTTCGCTCCGCGTGGTACACCACGCGAGGTTGTGTCGCGCTTGAGCGGCGAGATCGAAAAAATCCTGCGTCAGCCCGATATCCGCGAAAAGCTCGCTCAACTGGGCGCTGAGCCCAAATTTATGAACCCGGAACAGCTGACCGCCTTCGTTGCGGAGGAATCGCCCCGATGGGGCAGGCTTATCCAAGCTTCCGGCGCCAAGGCCGACTGAGCACATGCGTCTCGCCAACGCGTCGCTGCATTCCTACCGCCTGCCTTACGAACGGCCGGTGCGCTGGAGCGATATTGTCGAGGACGCGGCGCCCCTTGTCTTGCTGCGCCTGGAAAGCGACAGCGGCGCGGTGGGTGTGGCGGAGATCACGGTCAAGCCTACCTGGTGTGGCGCCACGGCGCGTAGTCTCATGGCGACCGTCGAGGAGATTTTCCTGCCGCGCCTGCGGGCCGAGACCGTGGACTTTGACGATCCGGCACGCGTGCGCGCGCTGTTTGACGGCATCCCGGAAAACCAGGCGGCAAAAACGCTGGTCGACAACGCCTGCTGGGACCTTCACGCAAACGCCAAGGGCAATGCTCTGTGGAAAATCTGGGGTGGCCGGCGCAAGGTGGCATTGTCGTGGGCGGTGACGCGCCAGGCACCTAAACTGATGGCCGAGGAAGCCGCCATCATGGTAGCGCGCCACGGTTTTGGTACGCTCAAGGTAAAGGGCGGTCAGGGCGTGGACGTCGACGTCGCCGGCATGCGTGAAATCCGCGCTGCGGTCGGGGACGGGGTGCGCCTCTATGTCGATGCCAACGGCGCTTACACGACGGAACAGGTGGGCGCTTACGTGCGCGCGATGGCCGATGCCGGTGCCGTGGTGGTCGAGGACCCGTGCGTCTTTGCGCCCGACGCCGCATTCCAAATGCTGCAAAAGAACAGCCCGGTGCCGCTGCTGGTGGACTTTGGCTGCGCCTCGCGTCGCGATGCCGCCTTGTTTCTGGAGCGCGGTGCGCGCGCCCTGAGCCTGAAACCCGGACGCTTTGGTTTGTCCGACGCGCGCGCCATGCAGCGGCCCGCGCAAAGCGCCGGCTGCATCATGGTCGCCGGCCTTATGGGCGAGTCTGCACTGGGCACGCTCGCCGCCCTGCAGTTTGCCGCAACCCTGCCTGACGCTTCGCTGCCGGCCGAACTGACCTGGTACCTCGCCATGACCGAACAAGTCGTAGCCGCCATGCCGCCCATTGTGAACGGTGAAATTGAACTGCCCGATTCGGCGTCCATATCCGCGCTTGTCGACTGGGACGCCGTGCGCCGGTTCGCCACATGAAACTTGACTGCCTTTCCAGGGGATTGCCGTGAGCTCCATTGCCTATGACGACATGAAGGTCGGTGACCGTTTCAGCGGAACGGGCCGAACCATCGGCGAAACCGATTTATCCCTGTCGTGCATGCTCACCGGCGACTGGCACCCGATACACGCCGACGAAGAATTCGCGAAAAAGACACCCATCGGCAGGCGTATTTTGCACGGTCCCTTCGGCATCCTGATTGTCATGGGTATGGCGACCCATTTGCCTGAATTCGCCGACGAGGTGATCGCGGCAACCGGCATCCAGGAATGGCACTACCGCGCGCCGATCGTGGTCGGTGACACGCTGCACACGGAAACGGAAATCATTGCCAAGCGCATTACTTCCGACGGCAAGCGTGCCATCATCGAGCGCAGCTTCAAACTGGTGTACCAGGAGGGCAAGGTCATACAAGAGGGCCGCGCCGGGGCCATGGTGCGCCTCACCACGCAGGGGGCTAAGGCGTGATTCTCGGCGATGTCATCGAGCGCAACGCGCGCTTGTTCCCGAGCCATCCGGCCGTGGAATTTGAGGGCCGCACCATCACCCACGCGCAAGTCGCATCGCGTGTGCGACGCCTGGTCAATGCCCTTGTTGCGCGCGGCATCAACTACCGCGCACGCATTGCCGTTCTGTCGCAAAACTGCCCCGAATATCTGGAAATTTTCGGCGCGGCCGGGATGGGCGGATTTATCGGTGTAGGGGTCAACTACCGCCTGTCGGCGGCGGAACAGGCCGACATCTTGCGCGACTGCGAGCCGGCGGTATTCATATTCGAGGCCTCGTTTGCCGGGCGCGCCGACGAACTTCGCGCGGCATTGCCGCCCGGGACCTTGTTGCTGGGCATCGGCGCGAACGAAGCCTGGTCTGAAAGCTACGAAGCCTTCCTGCTTGCTGCTGCCGACATGCCGCCCGCTGCCCGGGCAAAAGCAGATGACACGCTACTGCTCTCTTACACAAGTGGCACCACCGGCCGCGCCAAAGGCGTGATGCTTGGCAACCGGGGCCAGGTGGAGCAGGCGCGCATTCTGGCGCTGGCGCATTGCGCCAGGCAGGACGATCGCATGCTCATCGTGATGCCCTTCTATCACATAGGCGGCACCACCGAGCTACTCACCTATTACCTTGTCGGCGCAACCATCGTGCTGCATCGTGCCTTTGACGCCGAAGCGGTGTTGCACAGCATCCAGACGCAGCGCGCGACCTCTGCCCACCTCGCCCCGACCATGATCCAGATGATGCTCGACGTGCAGCAAGCAAAGCCCGTCGACGTATCCAGTCTGCACACGATCTGCTACGCCTCGGCGCCCATGTCCGTTGCGCTGTCGCGGCGCGCGCGCGCGGTGTTCGGGCCGATTTTCATGCAGGTGTACGGCATGACGGAGCACGGGCCGGCGAGCGTGCTGTTCAAGCATCAGCACCTGCCCGAAGGTAGCCCCAAGGATGTCGGTCGGCTCGCCTCCGCCGGCCAGCCCTTTCTTGGCACCGGCATAAAAATGCTGCGCGATGGCGGGTCGGAATGCGCCGCCGGAGAGATCGGCGAAATCTGCATGCGCTCCGAGTGCATCATGCAGGGCTATTGGAATAATCCTGTCGCGACAAAGCAGGCGATTGGCGACGGCTGGATGCATTCGGGCGACCTCGGATACTTTGACGACGAAGGCTACCTCTTTGTCGTTGACCGCAAAAAAGACATGATCATTTCCGGCGGTGAGAATATCTATTCGCGCGAAGTCGAAGAGACGCTGATGCTGCACCCGGCGGTGCTCGAGGCGAGCGTCATCGGCGTTCCGGATGAAAAATGGGGTGAATCGGTCAAGGCCTTCGTGGCGTTGCGGCCCGGCGCGAAAGCCACCGAGGACGAACTGGTAGAACATTGCAAGGCGAGGATCGCAAGCTACAAGAAGCCCAAAAGCATTGTATTGATGCCCGCCCTGCCACGCATATCGAGTACCAACAAGATAGACAAGAAAAAGCTGCGCGAGCCCTTTTGGGTGGGGCGCGACAAAAAAGTGTAGTCAGTGATTTACCCGAGGGAATGTCCAACAGGAGGATGACATGCAAATGCGCAAATTAATGATGGGCCTGTGTTCGGGTCTGCTGGCCGTGCTGGTGGTGGCGGCCCCGGTGGCCGCACAAAACTTTCCGAATAAGGTGGTGCGGATCATCGTGCCGTTTCCAGCCGGCGGCCTGACTGATGTGCTCGCGCGCGCCATCGGCCAGGAGCTGACCAAGGCCTGGGGCCAGCAAGTCGTGGTCGAGAACCGCCCGGGGGCCAATACCATCATCGCCGCCGAAGTGACGGCAAAATCCGCCCCGGACGGGTACACCATCCTGATGGCAAATGACGTAACGACTTCGTCAAACCAGTACCTGTATTCCAAGCTGCCCTACGATCCGGTCAAGGATTTCGCCACGGTCATCAATATCGCTGAGACGGTGGAGATCCTTGTCGTCAACCCGGCGTTTCCGGCAAAGACTCTTGCCGAGCTGGTCGCCCTGGCGAAAGCGAAGCCGGGCAATGTCACGTACGGCTCCTACGGCCTTGGCAGCAAGGCACACCTGGATACCGAGGCAGTCGCCAGCGCGACAGGCATGAAACTCAACCACGTGCCTTACAAGGGGGTTGCCGACGTGGTGCCAGCCCTGATGGGCGGACAAATCGACATCGGTCTGGTCGGCATCCCGCCGGTCATTTCGGCGGTGAAGAGCGGTAAGCTGCGCGCGATTGCTTACGCGGGCAAGGCGCGCTCACCCTTGTTCCCCGAGGTCCCCACCTTTGCCGAGGCGGGCTTGAACGGCATCGAGGCGCGCGCGTGGTTCGGCTTTGTCGTGCCCGCGGCGACGCCGCGGCCGGTCATAGACAAGATTGCCGCCGATGTGTCGCGCATTATTGCGCAGCCCGAGTTCTCGGAAAAGTTCATTACTGGCGTCGGCCTCAATCTGCTCAATCACGGCCCCGACCAGTTCGCGGAGTTTCTCAAAGCCGATCGCGCCGATTACGCGGTGCGCGTTAAAAACGTCAACGTAAAACTCGACTAAGGCACGACTCGCAATGGATTTCGCCATTCCTGAGGAACTGCGCATGCTGCGCGACTCGGCGCGACGGTTTGTCGCCGAGGAGCTGATGCCGCTCGAAGCACAGTACGCAAATGATGCCGACATTCCAGACGAGGTGCGCGCCAGCCTGCAGGAAAAGGCCAAGGTGCTGGGCTTCTGGATCTTCGACCTGCCCGAGGAGTACGGCGGCGGCGGAGTGGGGGCCTTTGGCATGTGCCTCGTGTTCGAGGAACTGGCAAAGTGCAATGTGCCCTCGTTTCGCGCCCCCACGGTGTTTACGCCCTACCTCGGACCGGTGCTGTTCAAGTGCAATCCGGTGCAAAAGGAGAAATATCTTTTCCCGGTAATCCGCGGTGAAAAGCGCACCTGCTTTGCGCTTACCGAGCCCAGTGGCGGTTCTGATCCGTCGCAGATGCGCACAGTGGCAGCCCGTGAGGGCGACCACTACCGCATCAACGGCAGCAAGATATATATCACCGGTGCGGACAAGGCTGACTTCATCCAGTTGTTTGCGCGCACAGGGCAAGGCCCGCGCGGCGCTGAAGTCACCTGTTTTCTGATTGACCGTGATACGCCCGGTGTTCGGCTGGGGCAAAATTTTGAACTCATCTCGCCTGATCGCCCTTGGGAATTGGTATTCGAGGATGTGTTGATACCTGCTGGCCAGATTGTCGGCAGCGTTGGTGGCGGTTGGGACCTTGCGCGTGAGTTTCTTGATATGGGCCGACTGATACACGGCCCGAAGGCGATCGGCCGTGCCGAACGTGCGCTTGAACTCGCAGTGAGTTACGCCAACGAACGCAAGACCTTTGGCGAGCCGCTTGCCAAGCGCCAGGCCATACAGTGGATGATCGCTGATTCGACAGTTGAATTGCATGCTGCGCGCACGATGACCTATCACGCCGCTTGGAAGGCGGACCAGGGCATGGACTACCATTTCGAGGCCTCGGCGGTAAAGCTTTACGCTGACGAAATGCTCGTGCGTGTCGTCGACCGCGCCATCCAGATTCACGGCGGCATGGGTTTGTCTCGCGAATTACCGCTCGAACTGATGTTCCGCGACGCACGTAGCCGGACCATCACGGAGGGCTCCTCGGAAATGCAGCGCATCATCATTGCCAGCGAAATCCTTTCGCGTCGCGGTAGCGTAAATCGCATGGCAAACTGAGTACGGGGATTGCAAGCTGTAACAGATGTAAAAGCCGGTTACAGCTTGTGGCGCGGCGTGTGCCTTGGCCTATCATGCTCCCATGTCGTTGACGCTTTCAAAGGCACCGGGCCGTTGCCCGGGGCTCGTCCGACGGGCCTCACCGGCCATATTCAAGGAGCACACATGAAACGCACCGCATTCATTCTCTCAATGTTGTCTGTCACCGCCGCTGCCTGGGCGCAGACCCCGCCCGCCCCCGGCGCGAACGCCGGTTCCGGCGAAGAACGCAAGGGCGGCCCTTCGCGCGAACAAATGGAGCAAAGGCGCGACCAGATGAAGCAGCGCTTTGACGCCGAGTTCAAGAAAGCCGATACCGATGGCGACGGCGCGCTTACAAAGGCTGAAGCCGAAAAAGGCATGCCGCGCCTCGCCAAGGACTTTGACGCCGTCGATACCAACAAGGACGGCAAGGTGACGCAGGACGAGATTCGTGCCCGCATGCAGGCGCGCATGGCCGAACATCACCAGGGCGGCGGTCGGCCTGGTGCCGGGGATGGCAAAGGCCCGGGCCCAGGCGGCGACGCCAAATCCGGCGGTGACCGTCGCGAACAGGGCAAGAAGCGGTTTGAGGAACAGTTCAAGAAAGCCGATACCGATGGTGATGGCGCGCTCAGCAAGGCGGAGGCTGAAAAGAACATGCCGCGCCTCGCCAAGGAATTTGACGCGATCGACGCCAACAAGGACGGCAAGATCACGCCCGAGGAAATGCGCGGCCACATGCAGGCACGCATGGCCGAACGTCACAAGGGTATGGGTGGAATGGGGCCGGGGCCGGGCAAAGGCGATGTGCCCAAGCCGCTATAAGCTTTCTGTTTTCTCTTCAGGCATCTCGCCGGTCCCCGCCTTGTGCGACGGACCGGCGTTTTGTTTTGTTCGTCTTACCGATCCATAGCTTGATTAGCGCGGCGCCGTGCGCCGCGCCTCCCATCCGCGCGTTGCGCCGCCCGCCGCCTGGGACGTTCCGCTGATGCGGTCGCCTTGGACGCGTCCGAAAAAGCGTCGCACGTTGCCGCGTCGGTCGCTGACCGCAAACGTGATCAGGTTACCGCGCAGCGTCACGTCCCGCAGGGGCAGGGTGTCTCCGCCGGCCAGCAGCTCGCCCTCCGCGCTCTGGTAGCGCTGGGTGATGCGCAGGCGGTCATCGCGGCGCTTTCCCGGGGCGTTCAGGTGCAGTTGCCACACACCGTTGGCCAGCGCGGGGACGATCCACATGTAAGCTGTACGACCTTCGCCGCTGATGACATCGTCCGGCGCCCACTCCCCGAGTCCTGCCTGCAGAGCCAGTACGCGTGAGCCCGGTTTGAGGCCTAACAGCTTGGGGCCAAGCTTGCCCATGTCCCCGGGGCTGGTGAGCACCACTACGGTAGCTTTGGCGAGATCAGCCTCAGCGGCTTCGGTCCGGATGAAACTTACGCGGCCCGCCAATCCGGCGCTTTGCGCACGCTGTCGGTTGAGGGCGATGGCCGCAGGGTCCGGATCCACACCCACGGCCCTCGCGCCGAATTTGCGGGCTGCCGCCAGCGCGACGCGGCCGTCTCCCGAGCCAAGATCAACAAGGTAATCGGCCGGGCCGAGTTTGGCGGTGCGCAACATGCGCTCGACCATCACTTCGGGTGGCAATAGCGGCGCGACCGGATCTGCAGCCTGTGTTGACGTCGAAAAAGCAAAGAGCAGGAACCAAGTCGCCGCGAGCAGGGCAGGGCAGGCTGCGGCGGCCGGCGCGTTTGGCATGGCTAGATCAGGCGACTGACCAGCGTGAGGAAAAGGGACAGTACGATGGTGCTGGCGAAGGGCAGCGAATAGAGGCGCCCTCGCATGCGCACCGACACGTCGCCGGGCAGGCGGCCGAATCCGCGCCGCGCAAGCCAGGGCGAGAGCGCCGTAAAAACCATCAGCGCGACGAGAAGTGTCAACAGCCACTTGAGCATGCCGCATTGTACCTGCGCCGCTGTTGTACACTTTGCCTCCCGGAAACGCCCGCAACGCGCGCGCTGCCGGCAATACAGCGCCGCCCCGGGGCGGGTTGCCCCGGGGCGCGACAAGCCAGTTGCTACACCACAGAGCGGAGACAGCACATGATCGAGTTTTATACATGGGGAACGCCCAACGGCCGCAAGGTATCCATAATGCTGGAAGAGTGCGGCCTTGCTTACAACACCCACAAGATCAATATCGGCACGAATACCGAACAGTTCACTGCGGATTACCTGAAAATCAATCCGAACGGCAAGATTCCCTCGATTGTCGATACCGACGGCCCGGACGGCGCGCCGATCAGCCTGATGGAATCGGGCGCCATCCTGATCTACCTCGCAGGCAAGACCGGAAAGTTTCTGCCCAAGACCGATCGCGAGCGCTACAAGGCGCTTGAATGGCTGATGTTCCAGATGGGCGGCGTCGGCCCGATGTTCGGGCAGGTGCATCACTTTGTTCGTTCCGCCAAGGAAAAAGTCCCGTACGGCATCGAGCGTTACAGCAAGGAAAAAGACCGCATCTACGGTGTTCTCGACAAACGGCTTGGCGAAATGCCCTATCTTGCCGGTGAGTATTCGATCGCCGACATCGCCACCTACCCGTGGGTGTCGCGACACGAGTGGCACAACACCGACCTGAATGACTTTCCGCGTGTGAAGCGCTGGTTTGACGCCATCGGCGCGCGTCCGGCGGTACAGCGCGGGATGGCTGTGCCGGCGTAATTGTTGTGGCGTGCTAACGTTCGACCGGCGTCAATCCGCATCCACCAATTTTTCAGGGGACACGCATGAGCATCACCAACGAACAACTCGCCGAACTGCTCGCCGGCATCGCCCGTTCCCAGCAGGCCATCATCGATGCGGTGGACCGGCTTGAGCCCGGCTTTCGCAACACACATCTGGTGCCGGTGCTCACCGTTGCCGCCAACCTGCGCCTGAACGAAGGCCGCCTGCTTGACTTGCCATCGCGCATCCTGTTGCGCGCACAGGGCCGCGCTGCGATGGACAACGCTACGGTGCTGCGCGACCTCGAAGCCATTCTTACCGGTGTGCCGGTGCCCCTTAGCGCCACGGCGGGCGCGCCGCAGCCCCTGCCTCCTGCAGCACAGCGCGCAGCCGCCCGCGCGGCGGCGGCGGGAAGCGGAGCTGCACCTGCCGCCGCACCGCGTCCCGCACCCGCGCCGGCCGCCGCCCCTGCGCCTGCGGCTCCGGCCGCAAAAGCACCCGCACCCGCGGATGACGACATGGATTTCACCGCCAAATCCTGAGGCACAAGCTGGTAAGCCGCGCCAGACGCGGGTTACCGGGGTGTTGCGCGAACCTCAGTGCAACCGGACCAGACGTGCCCGGGCTGTGATTGCAATGACCTTCCCGAGGGCATACACGCACAGCATCGGGTCGATCAGGTAGTCCCACAAGTTGCACGACTCGGACCAGCCCACCGCCCAAGCCAGCACTGCCAGTGCGATGGCGGGCGCGACAAGTGGCAGGCGCAACACCACACCGCCGATGGCGATGCCCAGCAAAGCGGCAAGAAGCCATGGCTCGCCATAGCCCCATGCGTAGGCATCGACGGGTGTCGCGCCCAGCGCCATCGGATAGAGCACGCACGCGGCGAACACCGGAAGCAGCAGCGCCGCGCGCAGGCGCGCCGGGTGTGCGGACGCGAGACCCGACTTCAACCAGCCGCATCGCACGGCGATCGCACAGGCGAGTATGAGCACGGCGGCAATGCTCAGGTCGCCCGTCGCGCCGCGCACGTAGCCGGCAAGCGGCAGTTCGATCATGGGCAGGGGCAGCAGCATCAGTACGAACACACCCCCTGCCACCAGCGCGGGGACCGCGCGCGTAACGCGCCCGCCCAGCGGGGCCAGCACCACGCTTGCGGCGAGGGCGATGCCGGCAAGACCGGTGATGTCGGTGAAAGCGATCATTGCGGCGCTCCCACGGCCTTGATGCGCGCGTCGAGCCATTCACGCGAAAAGCCGACGTGCTTGATGGCGCTGCGGTTCCAGGTGTAGACCAGTTGGACATCGCCGTTGGCGGAGCGAATCAGGTAAGGATAAGAAAATTCGAAGTTACAGCGCTGCTGCGCGCACTGGTGGCGCTGTGCCGCCTGCACCAGCCCCGCAACGTCCTGCAGGTTTGCGTCGGTCGCCCGAGCGAGCTTTTCGGTGCGGGCGATAAACTGCACTTCGGCCAGCTCACCGCCGTCGGTGCGCAATTGATCTTCGAGTTCGATCAAGGTGCGCCATTGCCTGCCGCCGTCGGTGGAGGCGACCAGCGACAGCGCATCGCGGTTGCTGTCGAGGTTGTTGAGCACGGCCAGCAGCGGACCCTCCGGCAGCGCCACACCGGCGACGGCGGCGCTTGGATTGGACAGCATCGTCTTGTCGACCGCATCCCAATGCATTCCTGCATCGTTGGTGGCGGTGCCGATGACCTTGTTCTGGCTGATCGCGCCCGCGGCACGCATCAACACCCGTGCCTGTGTCGCGCTGCGTACCAGCACCACCGGCTGCAGCGTGCTGATACCGTGGCTCAGGCGCTGCTTCGTGATGATGTTTCCCGAGGCGTCAAGACGCAGCAACTCGCCGAACTTGCCGAGAAACTCGTGGTACACCGGCAGGCCGATGCTGCCGTCGGCGTAGAGAAAGGGCGCGCCTTTCACCAGCGTGCTGATATTAATGAAGGGCGATGTCACGAGGCGGCGCGCCGGTCCCCAGGTCTTGCCCTCGTCCGAAGATGTGATCATCGAAATGGAACTGCCGGCCCAGCCACCGACCGAGACGGTGACATAGAACAGATGCAGCCTGCCGTCGGCCGCGAGCACCGGAACCGGGTTGCCGAGTTTGCGGATGAAGCGCATCACGCCCGCTTGGGTCGTGTTGCGATCAACGACCGTCGTTTCGTCGGTCCAGCGGGATTGCGCATGGTCGAATACCGCGCTGCGAATCTCGACGTCGGCCGCACCTTCGCGGCTGCCGGAAAACCAGAAGGCGCGCAGCCTTCCGTCGGCAAGCTCGACCAGGGAACCGGCATGGCGGTGCGGGCCGGAGACCGATGACACGAAGCGTGTTTGCATGCCGGCGACGCGGGTCCCCGTACCGGTCGCAGCCGAAGTCGGGACCTGAAAGGATGCGTCCGGCGGACGCGTGATGATTTTCGCCGTACCTGCGGCAAAGGCCAGCGCGAGCAGCCCGCACAGCCAAAGCCCAGTCCGGCGCAATGGGCTCTGCACAGTTTGCGGCGTTGCGCGCGTCAGCGTCATGAGCCCGATATTAGCGCGCGCCGGGGAGGGCTGATTCGACCAGCCACTCGCGCAGGAACAGGTTCTCGAACACCTTGCCGTGGAAGATTTCGCTGATCTCCGCCGACGAATGGCGTCCGCGTAAATCCAGCCGCTCGGCGATGACCTTGCAGCCGCTGCAGGGCGCCTGCCCCAGCGGCAGGCGCAGCGTGAACAAGGCGTAGCGTTGCGCCAGCTCGTCGGGCTTCTGGTCGCGCTGTTCGCGATAGCCGCGGATGTCCGCGGCCGGCAGCAGGAAGCGGTAGACCTCGTAGCTCGCGTTGAAATCAAAGGGCACCCAGACCGTCTTGCCGGCGACCTGTTGTTGCGCCTCGGCGCTGAAATTGCCGCGCGGCCCGTCAAACGGTTTCAGGAAGGCGGACATCGCCAAAAACACCAGCAGCACGGCAACGCTGCTTCCCGGCCGCGTGAGCGCCGGCAGCCACATGGCGGCGATGGCGAACGCACCGGCGCACAGCAGGAACAGCCAGTAAAGCAGGGAATACAACTCCGCACCGGGCGTTGCCCCTTGCAGACGCCAGGACAAATAGGCCATGAACAGCAGCGCCAGTTCGCACACCAGCAAGGTCGCGAGAAACCAGCCGCGACCGAGCCGCTCCCAGCCCATCGCGCATAGTACGGCCAGGGCCGGCATGGCCGCCAGCAGGTAACGGCTGGAGCGCTGGCTGGGCAGGCTGAACACGATCAGCATGGCAAGCAACCAGATCCACAGTAGCTTTTCGTCTGCGCCCAGTTGACGCCGATGACGCAGCGCCGAGGCCATCAGCGCGGCAACTGGCAACGCGAGCAGGCCTGAGTTGAGCGGCAGACCGAGAATCATGGTCCACACACTGGAAGGCCCCCACAGCAATTTCGCCACGTATGAAGCGCCCGCCGGATCGAATTTTCCGGCGTTCTCCTTCATCACGAACTCCTGCCAGATCGCGCGCGGATCCGGATCGAGCAGGAACCACAAGCTGAACATCGCGAGGGACAGCACCGCGACGAGGACCAGCTTCCATACGTCGTGGCGGATGAATTCAGTCAGGCGGTAATCGCGCTGGTGCAGGTACCACCACGACAAGCCCAGGCCCACCGGAAGCAGCAGGGCGAAAGATTTGTACAACAGCCCGATACCTATGATGAGGCCAAGCACAACAGGCAGGCGGCGTGATGCGAACGCGCTTTCCTTCCAGTACAACAAGATGAAAAACGGCAGGAACAGCCAGAACGTTTCGGGCGCATTCGTGAGAAACGGCCTGCCGTAGCGATAGGTGCTGAAAAACGCGAGGTAGGCGAGGGCGGCGGCAAAACCCGCGTTCCGGTTGCGCGCGCATTTCCAGCCGAGCAGGAATACCATTGCTGCCGTCAGCAGCGTGTAGATCACGTTGGGGTAGCGCAGGTCCCACAGAGTCCAGCTTTGCCCGTGACCGGTGGAGGCGATGCCCTGCCAGAACAGCGCGGGCGGCTTGGTGTTGCGCATGCCATCGAGCTCCGACTGCAGCGGCAGCCAGTGTCCGGATGCGGCGGTCAGCCGCGTGATATGGGCGTAAACGTTCTCGTCGCCGTTTTTCGGGATGTGCGGGCTGTCGAGGCCGAAAAAATATGTGAACACGGCCAGCAACATCGCGAGGCCGTAGAGCAGATTGCGTGTCCGCGGGGTCAGCGCCTGCATGCCGTGTTCACGCCCCTCATCCTGGTCCTCATGCTTTGTGCCGGAAAGTCCAGACATCGTTGACGACATAGTTGAACACGCTCGCGCCGACGATCGCAATGAGGTTGGCGACAAGATAGTGCAGATAGACGACGAGTATCTTGGTGAATACCACCTGCAGCAAAATGCCGACCCAGCACGCGAGGGCGTATTGCGCGAACTGGAACAGCACCGACCGATCCTGGTGGCGCGGCCTGTCCTTCCAGGTCCAGATCCGGTTCCAGGTGAAATTGTTGACGGTGGCGACCAGGATTGCGGTTGCAAGGGAAAAGTTCAGGCGTGTTTCCGGCTGGGCAATCGCGCTGAAGACGAACTCCTGGCCGACATAAAGCACAACGAGGTTGACCAGCGTCCCCGAGGCGCCGACGGTGCCGAACTTCAGGAAGCGCCACTTGAGCATGCGCGCGACGAGCGGATTCGCCATCAATCGTTCAAACAGGGACATGCAATCCTTTGCAGTTGGGGTGTCGGGCGGGCGCGGCGTGTCAGGTGTTCAAGGTGCGCCGCAGGCGGCCAGCATCTCGCGCGCCTTGGCGAGCACTTCCGCCGGGGTGATGCCCTTCAGGCACTGGTTGTCGCCGTCGCAGGGGGAGGAACGGTGATTGTACGCGGTCAGGCAGGGCGAGCAGGGCAGGCCGAGGTGAAAATGCCAGGCGTTTTGCGACAGCGACCGGTACAGCAGCGGCGTTTCCGGACCGAAAAACACAATCGATGCAATCGGCGTCAGGGCTGCAAACTGTCCCGGCCCGCCGTCGTTGGTAATGAGCAGGTCTGCCCGATGAAATAGCGCCAGCAGGTCGCGCACGGACTTGGTATAGCCGGTGAGGTCTATGCACAGCGCACTGCCGCTCTGCCTGACCAGGGCCTGGCCCAGCGGCCGGTCTTCAGCCAGTCCGACGATGCCCACGGCGTAACCGTCGGCGAGCAGCGCGGCGCACAGGTTGGCGTACGAATCGAGCGGCCACGCCCTTATCGGCAGCAGGCCGCCGCCGGGGTAAATGAGCACAAGGCGCTTGCCGGCGACGTCCGGGAAATCCGCGTGCAGCTTGGCCGCGACCTGCTCTTTCTCGCCGGGCTTGAATTCGAGCAGGGGCGGGCTTGCCGGCATGGGGACGGGCATGTCTTTGGTCAGCGGAAAGCCCGTCGCCTCCAGTGCCGAGACCATGCCGAGCAATTGCAGGCTGAGATGCCGGTAGGGGTTGTACAGCACCGGCCGGTTGATGAAGGAACCGCGATACAGGCCCTCCTGGGTGTGGCGGTGAAATCCCGCGCGCACCCTTGCCCCGGACAGGTAGGAGAACAGGCTGCTCACGCGCGAGAACAGTTCGCAGTCGAGCACCGCGTCGAGCCTGAGCGCACGCAGGCGCCACAGCACTGCGAGGCTGTCGCCGATAAAGGAGACGAGGCCGCGGTCGTTGAGCGTCAGCACATGCCCGGGCGACACCACCCCGAGCAGGTCCAGCACTTCGCGATTCTTGGCGAACAGCAGCACGTGGATGGTCGCTTCCGGATATTTTTTTTTCAGGCGGGCGAACATCGGTTCGGCCAGCACCAGGCTGCCCATTTCAGACAGCAGGATGACGAGAATGTTCTTCGGGCGGCCCAGCGTGACGGGGCGGCCGAATAGCCTGTCAAAGAGCGAGAGGCCCGCACAAAGCGGGACGCCCAAGTAACGATCGACCAGACGTTGAAACTGTATGTTCATTGCCAACGATTGATTCACAAATGACGGGTGCTGCGGGCGCTTGCAAACCGGCGTGTGCCCGGGTTGCAGGCAAGGCGGACTGCAAGACCGTGCAGTGTGCCACTGTTTGCCGCCAAGTGACGCGGGCACGCAGACGGTTGCGCGCGCGATTTTGCCCGAATCGGCCCCGGTCGTTGCGCGTTTTTGACATATTTGACGTATCGGCCCCGCGCGCACTCAAGCCGCGGGGTTGCTGCATCGCGGTATCATCTGCGACTTGGGTCCCGTAACCGCGCCCGCAACGCGTACGGCGCAGGCAACGAAATGCGCAGCAGCACAGCACCCGCTTACCGTCTGGATTGAATATGGATTTTGACCTGCAAATCGGCAAGTACACGGTCAAGCACATGCTTGGCAAAGGTGCGACCGGCACCGTTTACCTGGCCGTGGACACCTTTTCCGGCGCCGAGGTTGCGCTCAAGACCATCGAGCCCGAGGTCTTCGCCGATCCGGAGTTCGGATCGATCTACCGCGCGCAGTTTTTGAACGAGGCCTCCCTCGCCGGCAAGCTCAAGCATCCGCACATCGTTGCCATTCTCGACGCGGTGGTCGGCGACGACTCCGGCCACATCGCCATGGAATACGTACCGGGCGGCGATTTGTCGCAGCATGTGCGCCTCGACAAGATGCTCTCGGTGGAGGATGTGGTCCAGGTAGGGTTCAAGTGCTGCTGGGCGCTTGACTATGCTTTTCGCGAAGGCATCGTCCATCGCGACATCAAACCGGCGAACATCATGCTGGTCGGTGGCACCGAGGTGAAAATCGCTGACTTTGGTGCGGCCTTGCTGCGCAAGACGCAGGTGGTGCAGACCGCCAACATCGGTTCGCCCTATTACATGTCGCCCGAGCAGCTGTCGGGCAGGGAACTCACGCTGCACAGCGACATGTACTGCCTGGGCGTAGTGATGTACGAACTGCTCACCGGCAAGCGACCTTTTATTGCCGACAACATGGAGGATCTCGTAAAGAAAATCCTCAATGACGCGCCTGTGCCGCCCTCCAAATTACGTCCGAGCCTGACGCCCTCGATCGACAAGATCGTACTGCAGGCCCTGGGCAAACGGCCCGAACACCGGTATCCGACCTGGGCCGAGTTTGCCGGCGAGCTCTCGGCCGTCGCGCAGTTCCTCAGCCAGCCGCAGACCGTGCCCGACAGCGAAAAATTCATCGCACTCAAGCAGGTGGCGATGCTCAACACGCTGACCGATGCCGAAACCTGGGAGCTGGTGAAAGCCGGCCGCTGGTCGCGTGCCGAGCCGGGGCAGGTGCTGATTACCGAAGACCAGCAGGGTCAGAGCTTTTTCTTCCTGGCGCAGGGTCAGGTCAAGGTTACGCAAAAGGGCCGCCTGCTCAATCTCATCGACCATGGTGAATGTGTCGGCGAAATGGGCTACATCCGCGGCGGCGAAATGACGCGCCAGGCGACGGTGAGCACCATGACCAGAAGCACGCTGGCTGAATTTGAACCTGAGGCGCTAGCCAAAATGAGCGTTGGCGCCCAGCTTCACTTCACGCGCGCGCTTGCCAGCAATCTTGTCGATCGCCTGGCGCTCGCCAATACCCGCATCAAGTAGGCACGATCCCCTACAGGCAGCGGCTGGAAAGCCGCGCCAGGCAAGGCTTTCCAGCCGGCGCCCCGCCCGCCACGCTCAAGACGCGGGCCGGGGGTTTGATCGAAGTTGAAGCCGCGCACGCGCCCCGCGTGCGTTCATGGTGTGGTGCGCGTGGCTACTCAGGCCGGCGTCCACAAATCCGCGCAGCCAGTTGCCACCACCTGCTCGTAAGCGCCGTCCTTGGAGAGCAGGCCGATATCCTGTGAAAAACGGTTCATCGCGGCGATCTTGCCCGGGGGTACGGCGGCGTTGTAGAAAGGCGCGTCGCGCCGGATCAGGTCGGCGATCATTTCTGCTTCGGCCGCCGGAAAGAGTTTTTTCGCAATCGGCGTGGCGCACGACGGATCGGCGGCGAGGGCGCGTTGCGCGCCGGTGATGGCACGAACCGATGCACGCGCCAGCTCGGGGTTTTCCTTCACCATTTTTTCCGTCGTCACCCAGGCTGCGAAGCAATAGTCGATCGCGCCCTTGGGCCCGTCGCCGCGGCGTGCGTCCAGAACCAAAGTGCCCACACCGCTCTTGAGTGCGACATCGGAGCCCATGCCGTTGGCCCAGAAAGCGTCGATCTCGCCATTTTCAAGTGCCTTTGCGGCGCTGACGCCAAACGAAACACCGGCGCCGGCGGCCGCGGGAATCGGGCCGATTTTCACGTCGGTATCCGGGTTCAAGCCGATTTCTGTGAGCATGCGGCGCAGGCCGTCCACCGGGCCGGGCGCCGCGCCGATGCGCAGGCCGCGCACCGCGGCGAGGTCGCCGCGCTTGACCTTGAGGTCGGCACGTACGATCAGGAACCAGTACATGTTCTGCGACAGCGCGCACAAAATGCGCGCCCCTGCCCAGTCCTTGAACGCATACAGCGGGGCGTGGGACGCCCCGCCGATGAAATCCCATTTGCCGTCGTGCAGTTCCTGGTAGGCACGCGTGACCGGGAAAACCAGTTCGAGGGTGGCATCGAAGCCCTCTTTCTTGAACAGGCCCAGTTCGACGGCGGCGATGGCGGGAAAATAAGACGGGGACACGAGGTCCGGGATGGCGACACGTACAGTCATGAACGGAATTCTTTCTCGGAAGGTGGGGGCGGTCGGGGTATCCGCCCTGATTTAAATTCACACTTGAAGCTCACGCCCGGTATTTAAAATTGATATTTACACATACAAAGCACTACAAACCAAAGCACAAAACGTGCACACTTCAAAGTGCGCGGGAAATAATACACGCTGGTAACCGGCTTGTATCATCGACACGCAATGTAATCGCGGGCGCCCGTTGTCAAAACTGAAATACCACCATTCGCATACGGTCGGGAACGCAGTTACCCCGAACCCGAGCCCAATCCGGAACCAAACCTGAAAGTCGTTCATGCATTCCAGTAAGCAAACCCATATTGGCATTGTCGGTGCCGGTCCCGTTGGCGTGGTCGCCGCAATCGCCTTTGTCAAAAAGGGTTTCAAGGTCACGCTCATCGAATCCGAGGCGGCGATCGACCACGGTCCGCGCGCGGCTACCACCCATCCGTCCACGCTCGAGATGCTGGCCGAGCTGGGGCTGGTCGAGGAGTTTCAGTCGCTCGGCCTGAAGGCCCTGCATTTTCAGCACTGGGATGGCGTCGACATGACGCCGCAGGTGGAGTTTGACCACTCCGTGCTCAAGGACGAAACGCCGTTTCCCTACGTGGTACAGACCGAGCAGCACAAGCTTGCCGAGCTGGGGCTGCGCCGTCTCGCCAAGGTCGATTCCGCGCAAGTGTTGATGGGCACCGAGGTGACGTCGATCGTGCAGGACGCCGACGGCGTCACCGTCGATATCCGCAATGCCCAGGGCGACGACCGGCGCGTGTTCGACTACCTCGTCGGTTGCGATGGCGGGCGCAGCTTCGTGCGCAAGTCTCTCGACATCGAGTTCGAGGGCTACACCTGGCCTGAGCGTTTTCTTGTGCTCACTTCAGTATTCGATTTTGAGCGTGCGCTCGGCTGCCGCTTTCGCTGCTACATCGCGCACCCCGACGAATGGTCCAACCTGTTCAAGGTGATGGGCGACGATATGAAGGGTCGCTGGCGCGCGGTGTTTCGTGCGGGGGAAAACGAGACCGACGAGCAGGCTTTCACCGATGCGTCGGTGAGCCGGCGCTTCGCGCTGATCGTCGGCGGTCATCCGCTCGACAAGGTGGTGCACCGGAACATTTACCGCGTGCACCAGCGAGTGGCCAAATCGTTTCGCAAGGGCCGCGTGTTCCTGGCCGGTGATGCGGCACACGTCAACAATCCGATGGGCGGCCTCGGGCTCAACTGCGGCATCCACGATGCCATGGACCTTGCCGACACGCTGTTCCAGGTTACGACGGGCGCAGCCGATGCAAGCCTGCTCGATCGTTACGACCGCCGCCGCCGCCCGCTCAACATCGAGTTCGTCCAGCAGCAGACCATTGCCAACAAAAAGCGGCTGGAGGAACGCGACCCGGCACAGCGGCAGGCCAACTTTGATGAGTTGCGGCGCATTGCCGCAGACCCGGTGCGGCATAAGCAGTTCCTGATGCGCACCTCGCTCATTGAGAGCGTGCGCAAGGCGGCGAAAATAGACTGATGCCATCGGCTGGAAATGCCCGCCTGATGGGGCTTTCCGGCTTATCCACGGCGACGGTCAGGTTTTTTTCGCCCTTCCGTAGCGCTCCAGGGTGAGCTTTCGCGCCCAGTCGTGCTCGACCAACGGCGCCGGGTAGTCCTTGCCGATGGTGCAGCCTGCAGCCTGCTGCTCGATCGGGCCGAGAAGCCAAGGTGCGTGGATGAACTTGCCCTTCACTCCGGCGAGTTCGGGCACGTACTTGCGGATGAACTTGCCTTCGGCGTCAAAACGCTCCGATTGCGTCACCGGGTTGAAAATACGGAAGTAGGGTTGCGCATCGCAACCGGTGGAGGCCGCCCACTGCCAGCCGCCGTTGTTGGCGGAGAGGTCGAAGTCATTCAGGTTGTCGGCGAAATACTTTTCGCCCATGCGCCAGTCGACATGCAGGTCCTTGACCAGAAAGGACGCAGCGATCATGCGCAGGCGGTTGTGCATGTAGCCGGTGGCGTTGATCTGGCGCATCGCCGCGTCGACCAGTGGATAGCCGGTGCGGCCTTCGCACCAGGCGGAGAATTTTTCCGGGTCGTTGTCGAAGACCACGTTTTCAAATTCGCGCTTGAAGCTGTGCCCCACCACGTGCGGGTGGTGGCTGAGAATCATGAAATAAAAATCGCGCCAGATGAGTTCGGACAGCCACACCT